>CAMLHQ010000050.1 GCA_946479785.1 uncultured Nitrospira sp. | reverse complement strand
GAGAAAGTTGTTCAGCGCAGCCTCAATGATGCGGAGAATAGCCGGCTTGCCGCTGAAGCGTTAAACGCGCTCGCGAAGTCTTCGCCTAGGTAAGGGCTGGAACGTGGTCAGCCCAAACTGATTCCTCCCGCCCTGTAGCCCTCCAAATCCACGCAGACGAATCGGAATCCAACCTCGCGCAGGCGAGCGCTCATGTGCGCGCGCAGGCTCGGTTGGTTGAGTCTCGAAAATTCTTCAACAGCGACTTCGATCCTGGCGATATCGCCATGGTCTCTGACGCGAACCTGGTGAAATCCTTCGGCTAATAAAATCGCTTCGGCCTGTTCAACGCGACGAAGCTTTTCCACGGTGATTGGGATGCCGCGGGGGATGCGCGACGACAGACAGGCTGCCGCCGGTTTGTCCCAACTGGAGAGGCCCAAGCTTAGTGCGACTGCCCGCACATCGGCTTTCGTGAACGAGGCTTCGACAAGAGGACTCCGCACCTTCCATTCCCGCGCGGCTTTAATGCCGGGGCGGTCATCTCCGAGATCATCCAAGTTGGTGCCGTCCAAGACCCAGTGAACGGAGCGGGCTGCCCGCAGCCCTTCCATCAACTGATAAAGATCCGCCTTACAGTGGAAGCAACGTGTTGCATCGTTCTGGACGAAAGCGGGAATGGCCAATTGGTCGGTCTGTACGATTTCGTGGCGAGCGCCGATTTCTTGGGCCGTGCGAGTCGCCGTTTCCATTTCGACAGCAGGGAATGTCGGCGAGAGGGCCGTAATTCCTAGCGCGTGCTCTCCCAGCTCGTCGTGCGCGATTTTCAGCACGAGTGTGCTGTCGATGCCACCCGAATAGGCGACGAGCACGGATTGCATCTCGGCCACCAAGTGCCGCAGGCGATCGAGTTTGCCGATTAGGACGTCTGTGGTCATGGGACGATTGGCTGCTTCAGTGCTTCAGCTTCGCTTTGGCGATGTTGCCGACAACGACGAGCGCATAGCGTTGAGGGTTGAGGTATTGCTTGGCGACGCGCTGCACGTCTTCCTTCGTGACCCGCTCGATCCACTTGGGATACTGGGAAAAGTATTCGAATCCCAGTCCGTAGAATTCGACTTGGGCCAACACCTGCGCCAGTTTGGCAGTGGAATCGAGCCGCAGTGGAAAACTACCCATTAAAAATGATTTGGCCTCGGAAAGTTCCTGATCGGACACCGGTGCTTCGCGAATGCTCTTGATCTCGGCCAGAACACTTTGAATCGCCTGATTCGTGGCTTCCGTGCGGGTTTGGAAATTTATCCAAAACGAACCGGGCATGAGCCGCGCATCGAAATGACTCATGATGCCGTATACCAAGCCCTGTTTGTCGCGGATGGAATCCATCAGCCTGGAAGAAAACCCGCCGGCGCCGAGCACGTAGTTCATCACGGTGACGGCGTAAAAGTCCGGATTTGTGCGACTGATTCCACCGTGGCCGAGAATGACGTTCGATTGGGTCAGGTCTTTCTCAATGAGTTGGACGGTCTTCTTCTCCACCGGAGAGGCGTTTTTGACGTTCCGTGTCGGCGATGAAACTTTCTTCCAGGCTCCGAAATGCGTTTGAACTAATCCCGTCACCTGTTCGATCGTCACGTCACCCACGACGGTCAGAATCACTTGGCTTGGCGTGTATTCCTTGGCATAGAAGTTCAGGACGTCCGCATGGGTGATCTTGCCGAGGGACTCTTCTGTGCCGTTCAAAGGCCAGCGGTAGGGATGGCCGTGAAACACCAATTGATTGAATGCCTTCATCGCGACGTGGCCGGGGTCGTCGTTGTCGCTGGCCATTTCGCCGAGGATCTGCGAACGAATCCGTTCGAATTCAGGTTTCAGAAATGCGGGACGTTGCAAGATGTCAGCGAGCAGCGTGAACCCCAGATCCACGTCTTTCTTCAGGACCCTCGCGGAGGCGGTCGTAAAGTCCTCCCCGGCCTTCGCTTCCAGGGCTCCGCCGACGAAGTCGATCTGCTCCGCCAGTTGTTTCGACGAGCGGGTCGTGGTGCCTTCGTCGAGCAAACTCGCAACCAAGTTGGCTAGACCTGCCTTGTCCGGCGGATCTTGCGCCGATCCGGTTTTGATCAATGCATGGACCTCGACAATCGGCAGGAAATGTTGCTCCAAGACGAGGACAGTCATGCCGTTCTGCGTCACGAATTTCGTCGGAACGATGTCGGCTGCGAGGCTAGTAGAACCCATTAACGAGACGATGATGCAGCCAAGGGTGAACGCCAGAACAAATACGTGCTGCAGACGTGTACTGGTTGGTTGAGTGATCCTCATAGTCAGGGCTTTCCCTGTTGGACCGCAGCAGTCGGCACATCCGGTTGTTTCGCTGGGACAGGAATCAACGTGCCGACCGTGCGAGCATCTTCGATCAAATATTGCCGCGCGACTCGCTGGACGTCTTTGGCCGTGACGGATCTGATCCGATCAAGAAATTGTTCGACCCTGCGCCAGCCTGCTCCGACGGACTCGGCTTGACCGAGCAGCATCGCGTGACGGAAGTTGGAATCCTGTTCGAAGACTCGAGCCGCTTCGACCTGGTTCTTGGCCCGTTGGAGTTCCTGTTCTAACGGCGGCTCGTTCTGCAGGCGTTTGATTTCTTTGTGAAGGGCCTCCTCGACCGCCTCGACCCTCTGTCCAGGACTGACGAGTGCGTAGAAGTAAAACAGTCCGGGATCGGTCTGCATCAGCCCGTATTCTGCGCCGACTGCGAGGGAGAGTTTCTGATCGTAGACCAAGCTCTGGTAGAGCCGAGAGCTCTTGCCGTGGGAGAGAATCGATTCCAAGACGTCCAAGGCGTAGGAGTCTTCGCTCGTGTAATTCGGAACGCGATAGCCCATCATCACAAAGGGCACCTGGGCTTCCCGTTTAAGAAGAAACCGGCGCTCGCCTTTTTGCTCGCCCTCCATCGTGGCGACGGGTTTGGGTTCCGGTCCCCGCGGAATCGGCTCGAACAACTGCTTGATTGTGGGCAGCAACTGGTCGACCTTGATATCGCCAACCACGACCAGAGTGGCGTTGTTGGGCGAATAGAAAGTATCGTAGTGCCGCTGAAGGTCGTCGAGCGTCATGGCATCGAGGTCTCCGAACCAACCGATGACCGGCCAATGATAGGGATGGCTGAGATAGGCCTGTGCAAACAATGCCTCAACGAGGGCGCCTTGCGGATCGTCTTCGGTGCGGAGACGTCGTTCTTCCTTGACCACTTCCCGTTCGGTCTTCAGTTCGTTCACGTCAAAAATCAAGCCCTGCATGCGGTCGGCCTCCATTTCGAGGGCAAGCTCGACTCGATCGGCTGCTAAGTTCTCAAAGTAGGCGGTGAAGTCCTGGCTGGTAAAAGCGTTGTCCATGCCGCCGTTCTTGCGTATTAAGCGTGAGAAGGAGCCTTTCGGATATTTCGCAGTTCCCTTGAACATCATGTGTTCGAGCATATGGGAGAGTCCCGCACGGCCCATCACTTCGTTGCGGGAGCCGACCTTGTACCAGACCTGCACGGTGGCGACGGGAGCTTTAGGGACTTCCACCAACAGCACTTTCATACCATTGGAAAGGATATGTTCATGGGGGTCGGCGGCGGCTGGTTGAACGGAAAAGAGTATGAGCGCAGTGGCTGTAAGCGACCAGAAGACGGTGTGTCGGAAGTGCAAACTGATCATGTTTCGTGGTGAGGGAGGACTGTGCATGCTAACAACGGGATTCAATTTGTGTCAAGGTTCGTCCTTGATGCGAGGGAGGAAGATTTCCGAGCTGGCCGCAGGCGCCCAGTATGTCGCGGCCGCGGCTCTTGCGGATGAACACATCGATGCCGGCTTGCCGCACAATCGATTGAAATGCCAACACGTCACGGTCCGATGGACGTCGAAATGTGCCGCCGGGAAACGGATTGAAGGGGATCAGATTGATCTTGCAGGAAATGCCGCGGATCAATTTGACCAAGCGCCGCGCGTCATCTTCTCGATCATTTACATCGGCCAGAAGAACGTACTCGAAGGTTAACCGTCTGGTCGGAGCCAACGGATAGCGGCGGCAGGCGGCGAGCAGCGTCTTGAGCGAAGCGATGCCGCTCACCGCGGGCATCAGGTTTGCGCGTTGTTCTTCGGTCGTGGCATTCAACGAGATGGCGAGATTCACACCGAGAGGCGCAATGTCTTTTAGGCGCGAGGCCATTCCTGCGGTCGACACGGTAATACGTCGCGGTGACCAACCCAATCCCCAGGTTTTATTCGTCAGCCGCCGGATCGCTTCCGACAGCGCATCGAGATTCGCCAGGGGTTCGCCCATACCCATGAACACCATGTTCGTGATGTGTTCGTCCGGATCGAGATGATCCTGAGCAGTCAGGACCTGCTCGATGATTTCATGCGGCTTGAGATTGCGTTTCAAACCCATCGTGCCGGTCAGACAGAAGGTGCAGTCGAGGGTGCAGCCGACTTGGGTCGATACGCAGAGCGTGAGGCGATCGTCATCCGGTATGAGCACGGCTTCGACCTCGAGTCCGTCTTGGAGCGTCAGGACCAATTTTCTCGTGTGGTCGGAGGAGCGGAAGATTGTACAGGTTGCGGATCGTCCGATCGCGGTTTCACTCGCCAGTTTCGCCCGGTCAGTCTGGCTCAGGTCAGTCATTTGACTGATCGTCCGCGCTCGTCGCTGATAGAGCCAACGGAGGATTTGGCCGGTGCGATAGGCAGGCCAGCCGTAATGTTTGACGAGACGAGCCATGTCTGGTTCATCCAGACTCAGAAGATTCTGGGGAGCTGGTGAGATGACATGGTAGAAGCGGGACATGATGCAGCCTAACACAGGGAGAAAAACTGCCACAAGGAAGGACGGACGGACGATGCCATCTGCTGGCAAGGAAGGAGAGACACTGTTATATATGGTAGGAAGTTGTGGAGAGATTGCTCGTGTACGACGGTATGGTCCATCCAGCCTTACGGCTCCCTCAGGCCATCAGTTTCTCATTGTGCGGCGTTCTGCTGTTTTCCAGTGGAGTGGCCGGTTCAGTTGCCACGGCGGCGTCGAGTGAACAGGAGACTTGCGATCAGCTGGAGCTCTGTTTCCAGACAGCGGCATTCCCGAAAGAACGGCTTGGGAAAGCATTGACGAAAGAGCAGGTGTTGACCCTCAAGCTCGAGCGGCTTCAGCTCTTAATGGAACGGTTTCCTTCCACCATCTGGGCGAAACGGGCGGGACTCTTGTCCGGTGTGTTGCTGATGGCGCGCAATCCGCCCGCCGCTATTCAATTCCTTCGCGGTGCGCAACGTGATTTTCCTGTGTTGGACGATTACATCCGCCTCTGGATCGGAGAGGCGCAGCTGAATCTTGGCGACGCGAAAGAGGCGGCGGTCTTATTGGAAAGCATTCCGATGGCGGTGCCCGACTCGAACATCTTGGCGAAGGCTGCGTACAGGACCGGCGAAGCTTGGTATCAGGCTTCCAGTTGTCCAGAGGCCACAAAGTGGTTCAGCAAGGCCATCGCCTTGAACGACAAGGAGACGAACGCTCCCCAGGCCTTTCTCAGACGAGGCGCATGCCAGTTACGAGAAAATAATATTGCCGAAGGCCGCGAGACGTTGCGGCAGTTATGGGTGCGATTCCCCTATGCGCCTGAAGCGAAGGAAGCGGAATCCCTTTTGGCCTCCAATTTGGGCGGTGAGCAATGGACCGTGCAATCAGCCGAGCGATTCAGCAGGGCGCAGGCTTATTTAGGCCAAGCGTTTCATGCTGAAGCGATTGAGGAATTCAAGAAGTTTCTCGCAGCCGACCCACATTCACCCAGGCGCGCCGAGGCCAAGTTGAAGCTCGGCATCGCCCAGGTCAGGCTCAAACAATATGACCAGGCGCGCGAGACGTTTCGCGCCTTAGCCAAAGACAGCGGATCGGAGTCTCAGGAGGCTTCGGTGTGGCTGGCTCGTGTGTACCTGCGGCAGGGACAGGGAGACAAGTTATTGGAGGCCACGCGGGCACTGACCTCGTCTTCTCTTTCCGCAGAACAGAAGGGGCAAATTACACTCTTTGCCGGCATCTGGCTCGAGGATCAGAAGCAATTTGACGAGGCGATTGCGCGTTATCGCCAGGTGGCGAAAAGCGGCGAGCCTGCGTCGCAACGGGCAGAAGGGCAATGGCGCGTTGGCTGGGTCTATTATCGAACCGGTCGATACCGCGAGGCGGCGGAGGCCTTGAGGGTGCTCACGGAGCAGCATGACGGTGAGTTCGACCCACAGGCACTCTATTGGATGGGGCGTGCGGCTGAGCAGAATCAGCAGTCTGACGCGCAGGACTTCTATCGAAAACTCTGTCAGCTGTATCGGTATACCTACTATTGTCAGCTCGGGCGAGAGCGGATGAGGGCTTCAAATGGTAGCGAGGTAGTGTCTGAGACAGTTACACCACCTGTCGAACCGGCAAAGAATAGTGAAGCAGCGCAACCGGTCATCACACGCGCCGACATCGAACAGCAGACTGCCTATCGCCGGGCCATTGAACTCAAGACGCTGGGCTTGGATGCCGATGTAGCTAATGAAGTCGCAGTCTTGACGGATCGTTACAGCCGGGATCCTGATGTATTGATCGCTTTCTCGACCATGCTGAACGAGGTGGGGGCTTATCATCACGCGTTGCGCCTGGCCCGGGCGCGGTTCCGCGATCAGTTGGAGCGCACAGGTGGGACGGTCGCGCCGTCGCTCTGGAATGTGGCCTATCCAACAGGGTTGCTGCCGACGATTAAGTTGCAAGGGGCTAAGGGCGTCGATCCCTATCTGATTGCGGCCATCATTCGCGAAGAGAGTCAGTATGACGTGAAGGCGGTGTCGCGGGTTGGCGCTATCGGACTGATGCAGGTGATGCCGTCCACTGCGAACAACGTCGCGCAGCGGGTCGGGCTCCCGGCTGTGGGGCGGGAGGATCTCTTTGATCAGGAAACCAACATCCGCATCGGTGTTCGTTATGTGGAGCAACTGCTCGAACAGTATTCCGGTAACATCGTCTATACGATTGCGTCGTACAATGCAGGGCCTATCGCCGTCGGGAATTGGATCGCGCAGTACCGCGGACAGAGTCAGGACGAATTCGTGGAGCTGATTCCCTATCAGGAGACCAGACAGTACGTGAAGCGCGTATTGAGAAGCTATCGGGAGTATGTGCGGCTCGGCGGCCTGTTCTGAAGCCGTTGACAAGATGTGGGCAAGTTCCTATAGTGCCCCACAATCAGTAGGGGATGGAGCAGTGAATGAACATGGCATTGGATCGTTTGGATGCGCTTGAGACGCGCATCAAGGACTTGGTCAAGCTCGTCCAGGAGTTGAAAAAAAGGAATGCCGGCCTTGAGGACGATCTCAGGGCAGCTCGGCAGCGGTTGGCAGAAGAAAGCGATTCCAACCGACGCTGGGCGCGGGAGCGAACGGACATCAAATCCCGCATTGAAAAAGTGCTAGGAGACGTTGAGTTGTTGGAAGGCTTCGAAGAACGCAAGGAGGTGGCCTTTGACTAAGACGACGGATGTCGAAATCTATGGCCAGCGGTATGCGATCAGAGGCGAGGCGGATGAAGACTACATTCGCCGCTTGGCCGGCTTTGTGGACGGGCAAATGCGTCACCTGGCCGAAGGAATGAACACGACCACGCCGTCGAGACTTGCGGTACTGACGGCCCTCAATCTGGCTCATCAGTTATTTGAAGCGGAAAAGAAGCGCGCACAGGGTGAAGCCGACGTCGAACGGCGGATGACGTCCCTGATGGAGTCGATTGAAGAGCAGGTTCCGACCTCGCTATTTCGATAAATGCGCTTGCAAAGGGCCAGAGGCCTTTGATATCGTGACCTTAGGTAAGTGTGTGGAAGCAGTTCTATGACGATAGGGATGAGGATTAACTCAATCTCGAACCGGTAGCGAATCCGGGATACGATTTCGTGACTGCAAGAATGGATGTGGGTTTGTCGATGCTGGTGCTGTTCAGAAAGTGGAGCGCTGTGCAAGGGGCCGTCCTTTTCTTATTGCCAACCCTCGCTGCCATGCTGGGTAGAGTCGCAGAGTGCTTGCTGCCGACCGGATCGGAGTTCGGCCACGGCAGGCTGGCGGTCGTTCCCTTGCCCCTGCGTTCGGTCGGCTCACGGATCACGCGAGTGAGTCGTTGTTGCCGAGCGGAGAGTAGGGTCCTGGTGTGGAGACAGGCTCGTTCCGTCGATCCAGCAACACGTTCATCCTTCCGGAGTCGTCACTTGCGATAGCTACGTCAGTCGACCGTCCTCGTTGCCTATCGGTTTTCCTGCTGCTTTCCTTCACACAACCATCGTGAATATTCTTTCGTGCGAGGCCGAGAGAGCGCTCTTGAGCCTCAATTGTGAAAGGGGTCAGTCCTATGTCGACCTCCATTGTCGTGTACATATTCGTGGGACTTGTCGGTGCATTGCTCGGAGTGGGGTTGTTCGAAGTCGTCCGCCGGTCATCAGCGGCCGGGAAAAAATCCCAGCAAGAAGAACAGGCTCGCCAGGCAATCCAAAACGCGCAGCGCGAAGCAGAAAATATCGTCAAGGAAGCCAAGCTCGAAGCCAAGGATCTCCTCTTTCAGTCCAAAGCGGAATTGGAAAAAGAACAGAAAGCCAAGTTGGCGGACCTCTCGACGACTGAGAAGCGGCTGGTGCAGCGGGAGGAGGCCATCGATAAACGAATCGGCACGTTGGACAAACGGGACGCTGATACGCAAAAACGCGAGTTGGAACTGATAAGGAAGGAAGAAAAGCTCACGGTGAAGGAAGCGGCCTGTGCGCAGGCGGAAAAAGAACATCGCGAAGCGCTGGAACGCGTCGCGGGGATGACGGCTGACGAGGCGAAAAAGCATCTCATTCAAGAAATGGAAAGTCAGGCTCGCCTGGATGCCGCAGGGATTGCAAAAAGGACATTAGAAGAAGCCAGAGAAAACGCGGAGCGGGAAGCGCGCGAGATTATCACCACCTCCATTCAACGTGTGGTGCGAGACTACGTCTCCGAATCGACGATTTCCGTAGTGCCGATCCCCAATGATGCCATGAAGGGGCGCATCATCGGCAGAGAAGGACGCAACATCCGGGCGATCGAAGCGGCCACAGGTATCGATCTGATCATCGATGAGACGCCCGAAGCGGTGATCATTTCCGGGTTCGATCCTTTGCGGCGCGAGATTGCCAAGGTGTCGCTCGAGCGATTGATGCACGATGGACGTATCCATCCGACCCGGATTGAGGAAATCGTCGAAAAGGTAAAAGTCGACATCGACAAGCTGATGTATGAGGAAGCGGAGAAGATCATTTTTGAGCTTGGTCTGTCCGATTTCCATCCGGAACTGATCAAGGTCTTGGGTCGGCTGAAGTATCGGACCAGCTATGGACAAAACAATCTCTATCACGCCCGGGAAGCCTCCTACATTTGCGGCATCATGGCGTCCGAACTGGGGCTGGACGTGCGTCTGGCCAGACGGGGAGCTCTGTTGCATGACATCGGCAAGGCGGTCAGCCACGAAGAGGAAGGGCCGCATGCGATGTTGGGTGCGGAGATCGCCAAGAAATACGGCGAGAGCGAGAAAATCGTCAACGCGATCGCCGCGCATCATGAACAGGTGGAACCGATCTGCCCGGAATCGGTCCTCGTGGCAGCGGCGGAAGCCTTGTCGGCTGCTCGTCCGGGCGCGAGGCGAGAAGCGCTCGAATCGTATGTGAAACGGTTGGAGAAGTTGGAATCGCTGGCTCATGCCCAAAAGGGTGTGCAGAAGGCATACGCGATACAAGCTGGACGGGAAATTCGCGTGATCGTTCGACAGGAAGATGTCACGGACAGCGAGTCGTTTCAGCTGTCGCGTGAACTGGCCAAGAAGATCGAACAGGAGTTGACCTATCCAGGCCAGATCAAGGTCACGGTGATCCGCGAAAGCCGGTATATCGAGTACGCCAAATGAAGGTGCTCTATATCGGCGATATCATGGGAGAGCCTGGTCGGCGTGCGGTGGCTCGGTCCGTTCCACGCCTGGTGTCTCAACGCAAAATCGATGTCGTCATCGGGAACGGCGAGAATGCGGCGGGAGGGTTCGGCATCACACCCGAGCTGGCTGAGGAGTTGTTCGGCATGGGATTATCTGCAATCACGACCGGCAACCATGCCTGGGATAAAAAAGAAATCCTCGATTACTTTCCGCGAGAACGCCGGTTGCTTCGACCAGCCAACTATCCAGAGAATGTACCGGGGCAAGGCAGCGTGGTCATTGAAACGAAAAGTGGAGAAGAGTTGGCCGTTCTGCAGTTGATGGGCCGCGTGTACATGCCGACTCTGGATTGTCCGTTCCAGGTTGCCAAGCGGGAAATGACCAAGCTCAGAACACGGGTCGCTGCCGTGCTCGTCGACATGCATGCGGAAGCGACGTCTGAAAAAATGGCGATGGGTTATTATCTAGACGGTGAAGCAACGGCTGTCGTCGGGACCCATACGCATGTGCAAACCGCGGACGAACAGATTCTTCCGAGAGGCACCGCCTATCTGACCGATATCGGGATGACCGGGCCTCTCCATGGCGTCATCGGTGTGAAGAAAGAGTTGGCGATTGAAAAGTTTCTGACCGGTATGCCGCGGCGCTTCGAAGTGGCGTCCGGTCCGACTGTGTTTTGTGCTGCCCTCATTGAGCTCGACGCGCGAATAGGCAAAGCCCTGTCGATCGAACGGATTCGCCTTCTCGACTAACTGATGTCGGCCATGAAGCAACAGACGTTGCTCATTCCTCCCAAGCACGTTCTGACCGTTTCCGAACTCACGGGGTTAATCCGCACCTCCATCGAATCCGAGTTTTGTGACCTGTGGCTCGAAGGAGAAATCTCAAACCTTCGCATGCCGGGCTCTGGACATGTGTACTGCACACTCAAGGATGACTCGAGCCAGATTCGGGCGGTGTTGTTCCGATCGAGTGCGCTACGGATGCGGTTCACGTTGCAAGAGGGGATGTGCGTCGTGGTACGGGGCAGGCTGACCGTCTACGAACCACGCGGCGAGTATCAGATCGTGCTTGAATCCGTGGAGCCCAAAGGGATCGGTGCGCTGCAGTTGGCGTTCGAACAACTCAAGGCACGGTTGGCTGCGGAAGGGCTGTTCGATGAAAGCAGAAAGAAGGCGTTGCCGGCTTTTCCGCGAACCGTCGGCGTCGTGACCTCGCCGACCGGCGCGGCGATCCGGGATATCTTTTCCGTCCTCCGTCGACGGTGGCCGACACTCCACATAATCCTCGTACCGGTCCCAGTGCAAGGAGAGGGAGCAGCCCTGCGGATTGCCGATGCGCTAGCGTTGCTGAATAAACACAGCGCCGCTGAAGTGATTATCCTTGGCCGGGGCGGAGGCTCATTGGAGGATCTTTGGAGTTTTAACGAAGAAGTCGTCGTGCGGGCGATCGCCGACTCGCGCATCCCTGTCGTGTCTGCTGTCGGACATGAGATCGACGTGACGCTGACGGATTTTGCAGCTGATCATCGAGCCGCGACTCCATCGGCGGCGGCAGAAGCCGTCGTGCCGGTCTTGGCTGACGTGGTCGAGCGGTTGCAGGAGTTGACGGTCCGCACTGCGCAAGCGATGGCGCGGTATTGTCTGTTCGAACAACGGCGGCTTGACACGAATATCATCGGATTGGCACAAATTCGCTTCCGGATACAGGATGAATCACAGCGGACCGATGAAGCCACAGATCGCTTGAAAAATCTGGTCTGTCAACGTGTGATTGCAAATCGAGAACTGGTTCGTAACCGGCAGCGAGAGTTGGCCGGGTTGAACCCGATGGTCATGATCAAGCGCGGCCTGGCGATGATCCCGCAGTTGATGAAGCGTTTGGAGCGGCAAATTGTCGTGCTGAGCGAACGGCGACGTCGACAGATTGAGGCGACCGCGTCCCAACTCACGCAGTTGAGCCCCTTGGCGATTCTTGGGCGCGGGTATAGCATCCTCACGAAAGTACGTGATGGGACGATCGTTCGAAGGGCCGAGGATACCCACCCCGGAGAGGAAATCGTCGCGCGGTTGTCACAGGGGCAGCTCGGCTGTACGGTCAAGCACGTCTTGCCCGATCCGTCGGTTTAAAATCCCGCGTATGCCGGGTATAATGAGGCCCCACAGTTGATGAAAGGACAGGTACGTCGTGGGCGGAGCAAAGTTCGAACAGGCGATGGCGCGATTGGAAGCGATCGTAGGCGAATTGGAAAATGGCGATCTGCCGCTCGATGAGTCTTTGAAGATCTTCGAAGAGGGCATCCGTCTCTCCAAGAACTGCCTCAAGATCCTAGAGGATGCCGAGCGCAAAGTGGAAGTGCTGGTCCAAGACAAGAACGGCAAGAAGCGACTTCATGCGTTTTCGCAGGACGACGTAGCGGATGAGTCCTCTTGACGATCTTCAGTTTCGATCTCACGCCGCCCACTCTCCCGTCCATCCCCATTCAAACCTCATGGATCGGAAAGCACAAAACCAAAAAGACCGATTGGATCGCCTGGTGGTGAGTCATGGCCTGGCACCCAGTCGAGAGGTTGCGGTGCGGACGATCTTGGCGGGCGGCGTGCTGGTTAACGGCGCCGTTGTCGACAAACCGGCCAAGCTCGTTTTATCCGATGCGCTGATCGAAATTAAACAAGCCGCTCCATATGTCAGCCGGTCCGGCGAGAAGCTGGCGGCGGCACTCGATGCTTTTTCTCTCGACCCTCACGGTATGATCGGGCTAGACGTCGGTTGTTCTACCGGCGGCTTCACCGACTGTCTCTTGCAGCGGGGTGCAAGGCGGATCTATGCCGTAGACGTCGGATATGGGTTGATCGACTGGAAGTTGCGTCAAGACCCTCGGGTGGTTTTGCTCGAGCGTACCAATATCCGGTACGTGGACCGGTTGCTGATCCCTGAACTGATCGATCTTGCTGTGATCGACGTTTCTTTTATCTCGCTGACGCTGGTCCTACCGAGCGTGGTGCCTCTCCTGCACAACGATGCAAGCGTGGTCGCCCTCGTCAAACCGCAGTTTGAGGTGGGAAAAGGACAGGTCGGTTCCGGAGGGATCGTACGGGACGAGGCGCAGCGCAAGGCGGTGACCAAGAAAGTGATCGATTGCGCGGTTCGCCTTGGGCTCTCTGCTACCGGCGTACTGGATTCTCCGGTGAAAGGAAGAAAAGGGAATCGAGAAATTCTTGTGAGCTTTCGGCGTCAGGGTATAATCAGTCCTTCTTAGGACGGCGATTTGAATGCGATGGGGGGAGGCATGAAAGTATTAGTCACTGGCGGAGCGGGATTTATCGGGTCTCATCTGGTTGATCGGCTTGTCCAGGAAGGGCATGAAGTCATCATTGTTGACAATCTCGCAACGGGAAAACGTCGAAATATCAATCGGGCGGCCCGCTTTTATAAGTTAGACATCCAGAGCTGGCGTCTGGAACGGGTCTTTCGCAATGAGCGGCCCAATGTCGTCATGCATTTAGCGGCGCAGATGGACGTGCGCAAGTCGGTGGAGGATCCGATGTTTGACGCGCAGGTCAATATCCTGGGAATGCTGAACGTCTTGCAGCAAGCGGTCAAGCATGGAGTGCGGAAAGTCGTCTTTTCCTCATCCGGCGGAGCGATCTATGGAGAGCAGGAGATTTATCCTGCGCCAGAGTCTCATGTGACGAGGCCCTTGTCTCCATACGGCTTAAGCAAGCTCTGCGGAGAACAGTATCTCTCATACTATCAACGAAGCAGCGGACTTCAAGTCGTCAGCCTCCGTTATGCGAATGTCTACGGTCCGCGCCAGGATCCAGAAGGAGAAGCAGGTGTCGTGGCTATCTTCATTCAAAAAATGCTGAACAATGAGCAAGCCGTGATCAACGGCAACGGACGGCAGACACGAGACTTTGTGTTCGTCGAAGACGTCGTGGAAGCAAATCTTGCTGTGATGGGGCAGGAAACCCAGGGGACCTACAACGTGGGGACCGGTGTCGAGACCTCCGTCAACGACCTATTTCGAATCTTGATCCAACACACCGGCTCGACGTGTAAAGAAGTCCACGGTCCTGCCAAGAAAGGCGAGCAGGCTCGCAGTGTCATCGATAACACTAGAATGCGACACGAATTATCGTGGGAACCCAAAGCCGATCTAAGTGAGGGACTGAAAAAAACCGTGGAATACTTTCGGGAACGCTTGGGCTGAAACACCACTCCGGGTTTGTTCCGCCGCTGTCACCGCGCCCGCATTAGTACCTCGGAACTGACCGATCGACCTGTGCTGACCAGGCGTCGATCCCACCTACTAAGTTCTTAACGTTTGAGAATCCCTGTTGAAGCAGGAAATTGGTGGCGTCCGCGCTTCTCATGCCATGGTGACAAATCGCAATAATTTCAGCATCGCGGTTCAACTTGGCCAGGGATTGGGGAAGTGTTCCCAATGGGATGAGCGTCGACCCATTGAGTTTTGCTAAGTCGAACTCCCATTGTTCCCGCACATCCAAAAGGACGAGCGTGTCCCCTTTTTCCAGTCTGGCTTTGAGTTCAGGTGGAGTTATTGTATAGCCCATGATCGCCTCCGGTCTTCTTAGTCGACGACTCTGATCATAAGTGAGCGTCGAAAAGGCTGTCAACGTTCGCCCCGACGAAGCAGACTTTCCTAAGACCTTCTCTATGGGACCGTGTCAAAATTAATGAATAAATCTCCTCGGACCTTTTCTTGGCCTCGTCGCTCAGATGCTCTACGCAGTTCACCCGAGGACAATATTTGTTCATTTTTGTCATGATTCTGGTCTATTTGATAGCATTGCAGCATGTAAACCTGGTGAATATAGCTACAAATATGGTATAGAAAAACGATAACCTTATGTAATTATTGATTGTGTATCTTTTTTGTATCTACGTAGGGCACGGTACTTGCTGCAGCAATAGTTGTACAGCTTGTGGCCGGTTGCACCAAGACTGAAACCTGGGTATGGTCGGCCACTTGATGCGTAAATCAGCTGGCAAGGTTCTAATAGTTCTGGTTACGGCATCGAGCCAGAGGGAAGCTGCGAAGATCGGACGGGCAGTGGTGAAGAAAAAGGTGGCTGCCTGTGTGAACGTCATGCCCTCCGTGACGTCAATTTTTCGCTGGCAGGGAAAGATGCAGAGCAGTAGCGAAGCACTCCTCGTGGTGAAAACAAGCGCTCGTCGATATGCCGCTCTTGAGAGGTTGATTCGGTCGATGCATTCATACGAACTTCCGGAAATCATCGCACTCAATGTCGAAAGAGGGTTGAGCCAATATATAGCGTGGGTTGAACAAGAAACTACAAGCAATTGACGTTCCAATGCGCAATTCATTACCAGGATGAGGGGTTGACCGAAGCAACCAAGATGGGTAGACTCACAACAGATCTCATCTAGGAATGTGGAGGTACCCCTGCAGCAGGGGGTGAAGGACATGGGACAGGTCAACGCGGCAGAATCCAGCGATTCCTATACCGTCGTCATTTTCCGCGGCTCGACTGCCAAGCCGCTCCGTTTTAGTTTCCCCAGAAAATTTGTTCGTAAAATATTGATCGTTGCCGCTATTCTCCTGGTTGCCGACCTCCTGGTCATTTCCCATTACGTCATCAGGACCGGCGAGGTTTGGGAGCTGTCGGCGTTCCGTGCCGAGGCATTAAGCGCTCGCCAACAAACGGTTGCCTTTTCAACTGCGGTTGATGATTTGAAGAAGCGACTCATCAGCATGAAAGAGGTCAACCAACGGCTTCGTGTCATGTTAGGCATTGAGACTCTCAAAGCAGGCGATCAGTTCAATGGCCGTGGTGGTGAAGAAACACCGCTCCCTGAGGGCAGCCTCATACCCACTGACAAAAACGGCGAAGTCGGTATTCCTGGCGCAGTCGAACGAATCCGATCCGACGGACAAGGTGAGCAGGCGATCGCTTCTGGCCTCAAGGAGATCGATGAGCAAGAACTGATTGCTTCAGTGAAGGAAGGAATCGCCTGGCTCGCCAAAGAAGCCGACAGGCAAGAGCAAAGTTTGCAGGAACTGTCTCTCGCCGCCGAGCAGAAATCCTCGCGCTGGGCGGCAACTCCCTCGATCTGGCCGGTCAAGGGCTGGATCACTTCTGGGTTTGGACCACGTGTTTCACCCTTTACAGAAAAGCCGGCTTGGCACGATGGTTTGGATATTGGCGCTGCCGCCAATGCCCCTGTACAGGCTCCGGCGCAGGGCCGCGTGACGAGTGTGGGTTTCGATTCGAAGTTGGGCAATGTCGTAAAGGTGGACCATGGCTTCGGCATCGAAACTCTGTATGGACACCTCGCCAAGGCTTTGGTCAAGGAAGGTCAACGCGTGAAGCGGGGCGATGTAGTGGGATTGGTCGGGAGCACTGGTCTCGCGACCGGTCCCCATCTTCATTACATGGTCAAGGTGAACGGCCAGACATTTGACCCGACCAAGTATATTCTCGATTAACCGTCTTCAAGTCCTTTCCCATGAGAACGCGCTACAGCTGATGCGGTAGCGCGTTTCTTTTTCGCACTGATCGGTCCTGTCTCCTCGACCGCCGTGGTATACTCCTTTCCACTGCGTTCCGACCCAATCTGCCTATGACAGACATCGAGATTGCCAGATCGTATAAGCCACTCCCTATTCAAGAAATCGCCAAGCAGCTTGGGTTGTCCCCCGACGAGCTCTCTCCTTATGGAAGGCATAAAGGGAAAGTGGCTCTGACGGCGTTGGAGCGACTGAAGAGTAAGACTCAAGGCCGCTATATCCTGGTGACCGCCATCAATCCCACGCCATTGGGAGAAGGCAAGACGACAACGTCAATCGGATTGGCGATGGGGCTATGCCGACTTGGGCAGCGCGCTCTTGTGACGCTTCGGCAACCATCACTTGGACCGGTATTTGGCATCAAAGGTGGCGGAACAGGGGGCGGCCATGCCCAGGTCGTTCCGATGGAAGAAATCAATCTCCATTTCACGGGCGACGCCCACGCCGTCTCGGCTAGCCACAATCTGCTCTCGGCCTTTATTGACAACCATCTGTTTCATGGAAACGCTGTAGGGATCAATCCGGCGCGGCTTACGTGGCCTCGGTCGTTAGGCGTCAGCGATCGAACGCTTAGAGAAATCACGTTGGGTGATGGGACAGGCAATAGAACAGGCCAGTTCGTCATCACAGAAGCGTCGGAAGTCATGGCCATTCTCGCGCTGTCTGTAAGTCTATCCGATCTCAGGCGCCGTCTCGGGCAGATCGTGGTTGGGCTCACAACAGAGGGAAGACCGGTTAGAGCGGAAGAACTCGGCTGCGCCGGGTCAATGGCGGTGCTGCTGAAAGAGGCCCTACTGCCTAATTTGGTCCAGACCCTCGAAGGGACTCCAGCATTCGTTCATACCGGTCCATTCGGCAATATCGCCCATGGGAATTGTTCCATCGTTTCTGACGCAATCGCATTGCGCTGCGCCGACTATGTCGTGACTGAAGCCGGATTTGGCAGCGATCTTGGCGCCGAAAAATTCTTCAACATCAAATGCCGGCTGTCCGGGCTCAAACCGGCTGCGGCAGTAGTGGTTGCAACACTGCGCGCACTCAAACTACATGGTGGGGGAGGAGTCGTGAAGGCCGGGACTGCGCTTCCGATCGGATTGACCGGACCGAACCAGGAGGCATTGGTTCGAGGGTTCGTCAACCTAGAACAGCATATAGCGAATGTAAGAACTCACGGTATCCCTGTTGTCGTCGCAGTCAACGCGTTTGCAGATGATCCGGTCTCTGAACTTGAATGGGTGTGCCAGCAGTCTCGAAAGGCCGGAGCCACCGAGGCGGCTGTATCAACGCATCATGCCGACGGAGGCAAAGGTTCGGAGGAATTGGCTCGCGCCGTGATACGCGCTGGCGCTCAGCAGTCATCGTTTTCACATTTGTACGACAAGACCTGGCCGATCAAACAGAAGATCGAGACGATTGCCATGAAGATGTATGGAGCCACGGGAGTTTCATTCGAGAAGGCTGCTGAGCAACAGATTGAATTGATACAGTGTCTGGGTTACGAACAGCTGCCGATCTGTGTGGCGAAGACGCCGCTATCCCTCTCGCACGACCCCACGCTGAAGGGGCGGCCAACCGGATTCACGTTACCGATCCGAGAGATGCGGCTCCTTGCCGGTGCCGGCTTTCTCACGGCTGTGTGTTCGGGTATTCAGCTCATGCCCGGGTTGCCGAAAAAACCGGCAGGGGAGCGGATTGGCCTCGATCCGCAGACGGGTGAGATTGTCGGATTGTCGTAATCGATCAGCGCTGTTTGAGGTACCTGAAAAATTCTGAGTCCGGACTCATGATCAGAGTAGATTTGTCATTGAAGGTCTTCTTGTAGGCTTCCATTGAGCGGGTAAACTCGAAGAATTTGGGATCCTGCCGATAGGCGTCGGCGTAAACTTTGAACGCCTTTGCATCCCCAGCCCCCCGAAGCTCCTCAGACTCTTTATAAGCCTGGGCGAGAATAATCTCTCGATCCTTTTCTGCCTCGGAGCGGATCTTCTGGGCCTCCTCCGCCCCCTCCGCGCGATATTGCTTGGCTTGTCGTTCGCGCTCGGCCTGCATACGGGCGAACACAGCTTTTTCATTCTGCTCGGGGAGATCAGCACGCTTGATCCTGACGTCCTGGATCTCGATTCCATATGCAGACGCCTTCTCGTTCGATCGCTGGGTGACCACTTTCATCAGCTCAGATCGACCCGTCGATACAATCTCCAACAACTCATGCCGGCCGAGTTCGACACGCAGTTCAGAGTAGATAATATCGTGAAGCCGCTGGAGCGCTCCCCGTTGGGTTTGAAAGTTCTGATAAACCTTGAGTGGGTCAACCATCCGCCATTTGGCGTAGTTGTCAAGAAGGAGGGTCTTCTTGTCTTGAGTGATGACATCTTGGGGATCTGAGTCGTAATCCAGCAGGCGTTTATCGAAATAGGTGACCTCTTCGAAGAATGGGATCTTTGTGTAGAGTCCTGGCTCCGTGAGGTTGCGCACAGGCTTTCCGAGTTGGACAACGATTGCATTCTGGGTGATGTCCACGACGAAGAGGGGTGAAGCGCCCAGGAGAAACAAGCCGATGATGACCACCAGTAGTCCGATGATGAACCCCTGCTTGGTCATGGTTTCTGCTCCTCCTTGCCGGTGCTTACTCTCCCCTTGAGGCGTTCGAGCGGAAGATAAGGGAGTACTCGATCGCCTCCTTTGCCGTCGATGATGACTTTTTCAATATTCGGAAGGATTTCTTCCATCGTTTCGATGTAGAGTCTCTTGCTGATGATATCTTTGGCCTGATTGTATTCTTTCAGAATCGCCGTAAACCGGTTTGCCTCACCCTGGGCGCGATTGAGTCGCGCCTGGGCATAGCCCTTGGCCTGGTTCACTATCTGAGCGGCTTCGCCTTTGGCCTTGGGAAGAATGTCATTACGATAGCCCTGAGACTGATTGATGAGCTTCTCCCGGTCCTCCTTGGCATTCGTCACGTCTTTGAACGCCGCCGCAACCGCTTCCGGTGGGTCTACATCCTGGAGCTGTACTGCCGCGATCTGTACGCCGGTCTTATATTGGTCCAGAATGCTCTGCAGAAGCACTTGCGTATCTTGCTGGATCTGAGCTTTGCCGGTTGTAAGGGCTTCGTCAATTTTGCTCTTACCGACTACCTCACGCATCGAGGCTTCAGCTGCTTTTCCGATCGTATCGTGGATATCTGCGACATTAAAAAGGTAGCTTGCGGCTTCTTTGATCTTATACTGGACGATGAATTCGATTGCCAAGATGTTCATATCGCCGGTGAGCATCAAAGCTTCTTGCGCAATCATCTGCTGGCGCCCCTGGCGATCCGTGCGGAACCCCACCTCAACGCGATGGAGCTTCTCCACCTTCGGCTGTAGGACCGATTCAACCAGCGGGATCTTACCGTGTGGACCAGGTCCGGCTGTTCGGACGGGCATTCCAAACCGCTTGACGACCCCTTCCTCATCCGGGGCGACGATAAAAATGCTTTGCCAGCCGAGAAACAGGATCAGGCCGACCAAGACGATGTTCCTGATTCCTCCGGAGGGAAGGAAATTCTTGAATTGCGTCTGCGCCTGCCTGAGGGCTTCCTCAAGCGGATCGTGCTTCTTGCTCCATGGATCTTTGGGGTCCCAGACCATGCGGTGTTATCGGAA
Organism: uncultured Nitrospira sp.; assembly: GCA_946479785.1. The sequence goes on along the minus strand of CAMLHQ010000050.1, from coordinate 2,519 downwards.
GGTTTACTTCGAGCGAACGCGCGACACCTTAGCAGACTGCCAGGACCTTCGCAATAAGGAACCTAGACGGTGACCGCGCCGCCGCACGACGAACCGGAACCGGCGGTGCAGCCGTAGCAATGGTTGTGTGTGACGATTCGACGCCCGTTGAGCTGTGTCGGATCGAAATTGCGAATGTGTGACGGCGCTCCTTCCACCGGCAGGTCAAGCATTTGATTGAAGTCGCAATCGTAAAGCGTGCCGTCCCAGCCGACCGATAACGTATAGCGGCACATGACGCCGGCTGCAGCCCCTGGATTAAATGCGTTCGCCAGCCGTGCCATGTAGCCATCGTAATTGCCACTCTCGACGAGAAATTCCAGGAAGCGGCTGATCGGCATGTTTGTGATCGTATACAGCTGATTAAACTCGACGCCGTGCCGGGTCTTCAGCTCCTTTCGAAACTGTGCTTCGATCGCTTGTTGTTTCGGCGGTAGGAATGCACCGACCGGATTGTAGACCAAATTCAAGACAAGCCCGCTGTTCGGCTTGCCATAGCCTAGACGGTTGAGCCGCTGCAGGCCTTCAATCGACTTCTCGAAGACGCCGTTGCCTCTCTGAGCATCCGTTTGTGAAGCCCGATAGTAAGGAAGCGACGCGACGATCTCGACACGACGCTGAGCCAGGAACTCCGCCAGATCCGATTGGGATGGCAACAGCAGCACGGAGAGGTTGCAGCGGTCAATGATGTGACGTTTCAATCCATGGGCCTGTTCGACCAGCCAGCGAAAATTCGGGTTCAATTCCGGTGCCCCACCCGTAATATCCACTGTGGGAATGTCGGTCTTAGCCAAGGCCTGGATGCAAAGCTCCGCCGTGTCGCGCGACATGCTCTCGGTGCGATCCGGCCCCGCATCGACGTGACAATGTTTGCATGTTTGGTTGCAGAGCTTCCCGACGTTGATTTGGAACACGGTGATGCCAGTCGCCCGTAGCGGAAATAGGCCGGCTTGTTCCATGGGTACGTCAAACGACGGGCAAGACGTGGTCGCACCCAACAGGCGAAGCTGTTCTGAGGCAGGGGCAAGAGGGCTTTGTCGGGCAAGGAGCGTCAGGGGCATGGCATTCAGCAACACCCGCCGTCGGGCGAACAGGAGACGGCGTCGCCGCTCACGCGTTTCCCGGCCCTATTGATGAGGGCGAAATGCGGGCTGTAGGCCTCGGCTTCCAAGACCTTGAGGGTCTTGGAGCAAATCTCCAGTGGTTCTCCGCGGCGGTAGACATGATGATCGTCGTCCGCAATTTCCAGGAATGGACCGTCCAGCAAGGCGAAATGTCCTTCCCAGACGCAGGAGGTCTGAGCAGGAAGCACCGCCGACCAACGGGGGTCATCCCTATCCAACCAGAGCGGATCAATCGAGAACACAAAATGGGGCGCCAATGGGGGAAGGCCCAGCAACGCAGCAGTGTCCGAGCCAATCGGTTGTGGGATGCCCCGATGGTACGCAGTCCCTCGCTCGTCTATGACGCGGCTGAACGGCCCACGGAGCGTCGCGTATCGAACGGTTGGAGCGGTGGTTTGCGCCGGGAGCTTATATCCGGTCAATGTCACCGAAAAGAAATGGATGCCGTCGATGACTTGCCAAGGTGAACTCTTAATCATATGGATGCCGAGAAACCCGGCTTCCGCGATGCCGGCGATGTATACGGACAACGTAAGGGCGCCGGCGAGACAGTCGCCCCATTTGTCGACGTCATGCACCAAATACTGAGGCACGGTTCGGTCGGCCACGATGTCCGAAATGGTAAACCGTCCGCCCGGCTTGGCTACGCGGAACATTTCCTTGAACACCTTGAGTTTGTCCGGCGCCAAGTTAATGACACAGTTGGAAATGATGAGGTCGATGGTGTTGTCATTCAGCGGCATCGCATCCGCCATGCCCTTACGAAATTCCATATTAGGGCAGCCATAACCAAGATTCGCGGCAACCACGGGGGCATTCCTGCGTGCGATCTCCAGCATCGTATCTGTCATGTCGATGCCAATCACCTGCCCGGCAGGCCCCACGAGTCGAGCTGCTTCGAAACAATCGATGCCCCCGCCCGATCCAATGTCCAGCACGGTCTCACCGGGACTCACGGTCTTGAGACCGGCCGGCGTGCCGCAGCCATAGGAAATCTTGAGCACTTCTTCGGGGATGAACGACTTGAGGTTCGCCATGTCGTAGCTGGTCGGGCAGCACATCTGTTCGCCCGTTCTCGCGGCTTTCGCGTATCGATCGCTGACCTTCCGAGTAATTTCTTCTATCGGCATGACCTTCTCACAGTCGAGGAAATATGCAGGCCTGTCCATGTACCAAGAGAAAGGGGAGCGCGTCAACCATCGAATGATGACCGGTTCTTCGATCTCATGCAGGATCAGGGATCAGATTGAGTTGATCCACAGACGACAGTCTTACAGCCCCAACCGGAATCGTGAAACAAAGCGGCGAAAGCTCGGCTATCCCTCAACTCGGTGGGTTGCTGAGCCTTCTCCGCCA
>CAMLHQ010000049.1 GCA_946479785.1 uncultured Nitrospira sp. | reverse complement strand
GGACCAATCGCAACGCGTGGGCCACGGCGGCTTCTGGATCGAGAAACCGTCCGCCATCGGAGAAGGAATCCGGCGTGACGTTCACGATGCCCATTATCAAGGGGCGTGCACCTAATGTGATGATCCGTTCTTTCGCACGAAGTTCCATCGTGGTCATTCGCGGTGAATCCGGCGGATCTGCATCTGCTGTCGTAGGCAAGATACACTCACGCATCTTGATGAAACCATTATAAGCTGATCTATCTTGTCGAAATAGCAGGAAAGAGACACGGAATGACTCTTTCGTTCGACTCTACGCATAACCATTTTGCAACTTATTGCAACTCCGGTGCCCGGGAATTGCAAAGGCGAAATGGCGAAGCGACTAGGCAGGAACCGTCTGCGATGAGGACTGCATCAAAATCTGATCGATCTCCGGGGCATCCAGCACTTCTTTCTCCAAGAGCGCTTCGGCAAGAGCCTTGAGACTCCTCATGTGCTCAGTCAGGAGCCGCTTGGCCCGCTCGTAATTTTCCGTCACGAGCCGCTTGATCTCAAGGTCGATCTCGAGCGCAACCTGATCGCTAAAATCCCGTTTGGTAGTGAGTTCACGACCAAGGAAGATTTCTTCTTCCTTGCGGCCGAAGGTCAGTGGTCCGAGCTTTTCACTCATACCCCACTCGCAGACCATTTTTCTGGCCAGATCAGTCGCGCGTTCGATATCGTTCCCTGCGCCTGTCGTAATGTGCTTGAGAATCAACTCTTCCGCCACGCGCCCGCCCATGAGAATAGCGAGGTTGTTGTACAAAAACTCTTTGGAGTAATTGTGCCGGTCGTCCGTGGGCAACTGCATCGTGACGCCCAACGCCCGCCCGCGAGGAATGATCGTGACTTTATGCACCGGATCCGTACCAGGCAACAGCTTGGCCATCAATGCGTGACCTGCTTCATGATAAGCCGTCGTCCGCTTTTCTTCGTCGCTGAGGATCATGCTCTTTCGCTCTGCACCCATCAGCACTTTGTCTTTGGCCATCTCAAAATCGATGACCTCGACTTCTTTCTTGTTCTGACGGGCCGCCCACAGGGCCGCTTCGTTCACGAGATTCTCCAAATCGGCACCGGAGAAGCCCGGCGTCCCCCGGGCGATCTTCTCCAATTCGACATTGCTCGCGATCGGCACTTTCTTCGTATGCACCTTGAGAATTTCTGAACGGCCGCGCAAATCCGGTCGATTGACGACGACCTGACGATCGAACCGTCCCGGTCTGAGCAGCGCCGGGTCCAGCACGTCCGGCCTGTTAGTCGCCGCGATCAAGATCACGCCTTCGGTCGTATCGAATCCGTCCATCTCGACGAGCAATTGATTCAGTGTCTGCTCGCGTTCGTCGTGCCCGCCCCCCAAACCGGCTCCACGGAGCCGTCCGACGGCGTCGATCTCGTCGATGAAAATGATGCAGGGCGCGTGCTTCTTGCCTTGCTCGAAGAGGTCGCGGACGCGGGAGGCGCCGACACCGACGAACATTTCGACGAAATCCGATCCGCTGATGCTGAAGAACGGCACGCCGGCTTCCCCGGCGATGGCTTTCGCCAAGAGCGTCTTGCCGGTGCCGGGAGGTCCCACGATCAAAACACCTTTGGGAATGCGGCCACCCAGCTTCTGGAACTTGCGCGGGTCCTTCAAAAATTCGATGATCTCCAACACTTCTTCTTTGGCTTCGTCGATGCCGGCCACATCAGAAAACGTCACTTTCTTGCGTTCTTCCGTCAGCATGCGCGCCCGGCTCTTGCCGAATGAGAGGGCTTTATTTCCGCCGATCTGCATCTGACGCATCAAGAAGAACCAGAGTCCCAAGAAGAGGACGAAGGGCCCCCAAGTCACGAGGAACGTGATGTACCACGGACTTTCATCCGGTGGTTTTGCCTCGATCTGTACGCCTTTCTCGCGTAACACTTTTATGAAATCCGGATACTCCGCCGTATACGTTCGGATACGGGTCTTGTCTTTCAACACAGCGCTGACATGGCTGGACTTGATGATGACTTTCTCAATGTCGCCCTTGTCGAGCTTCGCCATGAAATCGCTGAAAATAACTTCCTCTTCAGGTGCGTGCGTCGGCACGCTGAACAGGTTGAACAGCAAAATCATGAACAGACCGACAACGACCCAGAAGAGCAGATTCTTTGCCCTGGAATTCATCCAGTTCTCCTTATGGACACCGTCAACTTACGAGGAAATCCGCGAGCTTGAGAGATGTTACCACAGGCCTCTTCACACTGACAACCGTCCACGCATCTTTATTCTTGCTTACCTTCCATATTCAACTCCGCGAGGTAGGGTAGGTTTCTATATTTCTGTTGATAATCAAGCCCGTACCCAACCACGTACTTGTTGGGAATCTTGAACCCCACATAGTCGAGCGGGACGTCGATGGTTCTCCGTTCAGGTTTGCTTAGGAGGGTACAGACCTTAATCGATCTCGGCTTGTGTTTCGCTAAGGTCTTGGTCAAATACTGGACAGTCAAACCGGAATCGACAATATCCTCGACCAACAATACGTCTTTCCCTTTAACATCTTCGGTGAGCTCCGTGATGACTTTGACCTTCCCGGATGTCTTGGATTGGCTCCCGTAACTGGTTACGATTAAAAAATCCACCCGCATCGGGATTCGAATCGCTCGTGCAAGATCGGCATAGAAGGCATAAGCCCCCTTCAGGACTCCGACCAGGACGAGATCTTTCCCGGCATAATCCGTAGCGATTTGCTTGCCGAGTTCCTTGATCCTCGCGCGCATTTCCTCCTGAGTCACAATCGGCCGTCCGAAAATCCGCTCCATACTAGTGCGCTCCTTTAGCAGCTACCGACTTCGATTTCACCGTGGCGACCAGACATCGAACGGTGCTGTCGCCGACAAGAAACCGCTCATCCTCTCGTCGCCCTACCACCCAGAGAATACCTTCAGGCGCGACCAGCAAGGGAATCGTGTTCCGTTCCAGCCGATTCACCTTCATGTCCGTAAACAGATCTTGTAGTTTCTTGCTCTTTCCCCTCATTCCACGAGGATGAATACGATCGCCAGCTTGCCACCTTCTAAGGACCAGCGGGGCTGACAGCCGATCGGCATCGAACAATGCGCAATCGCGTGTCGGTCGCTTCAACAATAGTTCTGCCGCCTGCCTGGTCATCACTTGTACATGAATCTCCTGCTCGGTTCCAGGCCAATATACGGTCGAATCAATGGCCATCGAAACAGGCAGCGCATGGAGAGCATGTGGAGACATTTCGTCCACCGCTTTCTGCTCTCTCCGTCGACTGACGAAGATCCGATCACGGTCTCTCATCACCTCGGCCCCTCGCAAGGACAATCTCCTGCCCTTCGACTTGGTCAGCGCAAAGCGCAGGACATCTTGGATCACTCGAAAGCCGGGAGCCCGTCTTTCCGAATGGGTGGCTTTGAGCATCCTTCGAACCAAGCGTCGCTGTAGCGCAGGAGGCAGGGCAGCGAAGGCTTGCCCATCGAACTGTTGCGTTCCGCTTGCATTCACCGAGACACAGGACCGGTACAATTGATCGACCACCTGTTCCAGATATTGCTCATCTGCGCGAAGCAAATCTGATTGCCGTTCCAGCAGACGGACAATCGATGGGGTGATGCGGGCCATTACCGGCAGCAACTCTTGCCTGATGCGGTTTCTGCGGTACAACGTTGTCATGTTGCTGCTGTCCTGACGGTAGGACAATCGTTCCTGCTTGAGATAGTCCAACAGCTCTTCGCGGGTCGTCTTCAACAGCGGACGAACGATGATCTCCTCTCTGATGAACGGCATGCCGATTAGTCCAGTCAAACCGGCTCCCCGCAACATCCACATCAGCATCGTTTCGGCCTGATCGTTAGCCGTATGACCGGTGACAATTCGATCGGCGCCAATTTCACGGGTTAGCGATTTCATGGCTTCATAGCGGGCTACGCGTGCTAAGGCCTGCAGTGATGAGACTCTCGATCGTTTGGCCAGAACAGGTCTTCGTACAATAAACGAAATGTTCCGCGCCTGACAGAACGAAGCGACAAAGGCCTCATCCCCATCGGACTCGCTCCCTCGCAATCCATAATTGAAATGAATCGCCGTCAGCTTGAGTCGCCAAGCTGGAGCAAGACTCGCTAACAGCGAAAGCAGCGCAATTGAATCGGGTCCGCCGGACACCGCCACGAGCAGATGCTGTCCCGGAGCCAACAACTGTTGTTCCCGAATGGTTTGAACCACCCCCTTGAGCAAGGCAGGCTTGGTTTTCTTCGTCACATGCGTCGCCACGGTTATTGCACTTCCTCCACATATCGGCGAAGGCTATCCCTCGCTTGATCGACGTCCCGTGCGATCTGCGCGGAGAGTTCGTCCGCCGACGCAAACGTATGGTCCCCCCGCAAGCGATCGATAAACTCCACAAGCATGTCCTTGCCGTAGAGATCACGCTGCTGGTCCAGTAAATTCACCTCGATCAAGCGTTCTCCCGCACCGAACGTAGGTCTTGTACCGATATAGGCGATAGCATCATAGGTCGTCGCCTCACAACGGGCACGTGCCGCATAGACGCCATCGGGGGGGATCACCCGCTGTGGCGGAATGTGCAGATTCGCCGTCGGCCATCCAAGCGATTGTCCCTGTTGCCTTCCAGGAACCACGGTACCACTGATGCCGTAGGGGCGGCCCAATAGGATTGCCGCCTCTTCCATTTGACCCGCGTGAATCAGGTTCCTGATTCTTGTGGAACTGACGACCGTGCCGTTGAGCGTGACCGGTTGAACCGGATGAACCGTAAATCCATAGACCCCGCCGAATCGCACTAAGTCCGCAATTCGTCCAGCGCGTCCTTTTCCAAAGGCAAAATGTTCCCCGACAAAAATTTCCGCCACCTTGAGTTGACGATGAAGCACGGTCTCCGCGAATTGCTCGGCCGTCATGGCGGCCAACGCGGGGGTGAATTCTAAAAACACGACTTCGTCGATACCCGCTGCCTCGAAGCGCGCCAATTTTTCTTCCGGACTCGTGAGAAATCGGAGATCGACGTGAGGGGCCAGGACCTTGACAGGATGAGGATCAAACGTCAAAACGAGCGCGGTGCCTTGCGCCTTTCGAGCCGTTTCCACCACCATCTGTAAGAGTGCGCGATGGCCGCGATGGTGGCCGTCGAAATTTCCGATCGTAGCCACCGGATGAGGTCGGGGCCGGACATCGGAGAGACTCCGCGTCACCGTGAACGACATCGTTAGTGGAGCAGACGCGCCGCGTCTTTGGCAAAGTAGGTGAGGATCAGATCGGCTCCCGCACGCTTGATCGCCAACAATGATTCAAGCATGGCGCGCGATTCATCGAGCCAGCCGGCCTTTCCAGCCGCAATGATCATGCTGTACTCGCCGCTGACTTGGTAGGCAGCGACTGGAAGCTCCGTGCGGGCTCTGGCTGCGGCAATGATATCGAGATAGGGCAACGCCGGCTTCACCATCACGATATCGGCCCCTTCTTCGATATCGAGTGCAATCTCGCGCATCGCTTCGCGGGGGTTCGCAGGATCCATTTGATAGGATTGCCGGTCGCCAAACTGCGGCGCGGATCCGGCCGCATCTCGAAACGGCGCATAAAAGCATGAGGCAAACTTGGCGGCATAGGCCATGATCGGCAATTCCGAATAGCCGGCTTGATCGAGCTCGGCCCGGATGGCCGCCACCCGCCCGTCCATCATATCCGACGGTGCTACCATGTCCGCGCCGGCCTGGGCATGGGTGCGTGCCATGGCGCGAAGACAGTCCAATGTTTCATCGTTCAGAATGCGGCCGTCCTTGACGATGCCGCAATGCCCGTGGCTGGTGTACTCATCGATACAGACGTCCGTGATCACCATCAGGCCCGGCACGTGATCCTTCACCGCTTTGATCGCCCGCTGCACGATTCCGTCGGGATCGAACCCCGATGTCCCCCGTTCGTCTTTGCGGTCTGGAATGCCAAACAGAATGATTGCGGGAATGCCTAAACCCGCCACCTCACCAGCTTCTTTGACCAACAAATCGATCGACAACCTGAACTGTCCAGGCATCGAGGCAATCTCGCTCCGCTGATCCTTCCCCTCCGTCACGAAGATCGGATAGATCAGGTCCGAAGGCGAAAGACGCGTTTCCCGCACCATGCGGCGAAACGTCTCGTGCTGTCGAAGCCGCCTGAGCCGTTGAATTGGAAACGCCATCGTCGTTACTTCCTCGGCAGATTCGTGAGAAACACGACCAGATCACGGACTGAGATCATTCCGACCAGTTTCCCGTCGCGGGTGACACCCAGATGCCGCACGTGGGCCTGCGCCATCAAATCGTTTGCGTCCAGGAGCGTCTTGTTCTCTTCGATAGTCAAGATCGGCGCGGACATGATCTGCTCCACGGTTGTCTTGTTCGGATCGCTGCCCGAGGCGACGACCCGGCGCATCATATCCGTATCGGTCAAAATCCCGATGATCTCTTTCTGGTTGGTCACGAACAGGCTGCCAATCCCGCGATCGCGCATGATCCGCGCGGCGGCCTGCGCATTCGTATCGCGCTCGACAGTAACGAATTTATCTCTCTGGACCATGAATGATTTCACTGGAACCATGAAAACCTCCCTCTGGCGAATGGATGCTCACGCCTGACGCCCCTACCCTGACGCAGATACTTCGACTCTCGCCCCCTCACTGAAGTGCCGGACAATGGCTTGCGCCAATGCCGACACGGTATTCTCCGCCGGCATGATCGTCACGGGCAATCCAGACTCTTCCGCGGTCTGCGCCGTGATAGGCCCGATACAGGCGACGGTTGTTTTCGTCCCCAGCCGTCTGGCCTGTTCAACTCCCCCGATCATCTCTACAAAGTTTCGGACGGTCGATGAGCTGGTAAACGTCACCGCATCGATGGCACCTGATTCGAAGTATTCTCTGAGTTGACTCAGATCGGCTGCCGGTGCAATCGTCCGGTACACGGGGATTACATCGACCGTGGCGCCCTTCTTTCGTAATTGTTCCGGCAACGTCTCTCGTGCGACTTCCGCCCGCGGGATCAATACATTTTTGCCACGAAGATCATGCGTGGCCAGAGCCGCCAGCAGTCCTTCGGCCTGATATTCGGAAGGCACCATATCCGGAGTCAGTCCATACTTCGCCAGCTCCTCGGCGGTCCGCGGCCCGATCGCACCGATCTGAAGATGCGCAAGAGCCCGCACATCTTTGCGAGCAAGCTTGAGCCGTTCCATGAAGGGCGCGACTCCATTCACGCTGGTAAAAATCAACCAGGAATAGTTCACGAGTCTGGCAATCGCCTGATCGACGCCTTTCCAACTGGCAGGCGGCACAATCTGAATCGTCGGCGCTTCGATCACTTCCGCTCCATACGCTGCCAACAATCGGGAAAATTCCAGTGCCTGCTCTGGTGCGCGAGTGACCACGATCCGCTTGCCAAACAACGGCTTTTTCTCAAACCAGTTCAATTGCTCCCGCAACTTGACCACCTCTCCAACAACGATGACGGTCGGCGGTTCCAACCTCGCCTGTTCAGTCTTGACGACGATGTCCTGCAATGTCCCGATGATCGTCCGTTGATCGGCTCTCGTTCCCCACCGCACCGCCGCCACCGGCGTCTCAGGAGACCGTCCATCTTTCAGTAAACGCGCGACAATCATCGGAAGTGTTTTCATGCCCATCATGAACACCAAGGTTCCTGACGTGCCGGCTAACTTCGGCCAGTCGATGACTGTCGTCCCTTTGGTGGGATCTTCATGCCCGGTCACGATTGTCATGGTCGACGCCAGCGTGCGATGGGTCACCGGAATGCCGGCATAGGCCGGAACGGCAACGGCGGCTGTGACGCCAGACACCACTTCGAATGGCACTCCAGCCGCAGCGACAGCCTCCGCTTCCTCTCCGCCACGTCCGAAGACAAAGGGATCTCCCCCCTTCAACCGAACAACCACTTGTCCCGATCGCGCACGTTCAATCAACAATCGATTGATTTCCGTTTGCTCTTGATACTGTCCACGCCCTCGCCGGCCGACGTAGATCCGTTCCGCCTGCGCAGGAGCATGGTGCAGCAGCGCGGGATTTGCGAGGTAATCGTACAGGACGACATCGGCCTGCTCAAGGCATTCCTTGCCTTTCACCGTCAGCAGCCCCGGATCACCGGGACCCGCACCGACCAGGTAGACGATGCCGTGACGCCTCGTACTCATGTAGCCGTTCCGTAAATGGCTTGAAGAATCTTGTCCCCTCCCCGTGCGAGTAACCGTTCCGCCAATTGAATACCCATCGACTCTGGATCAGCCACGGTCCCTTGGACCCGATCGCGAATAATATCTTTTCCATCGACGCTGGCAACCAATCCTTCCAGCGTGATGTCCGATCCAGCCAATGTCGCATGGGCTGCAATCGGTACCTGACAACCGCCTTGCAATCGATGGAGCAACGCTCGCTCGGCCCGCACCATTGTCCTCGTCGGAGCATGTTCCAGACCGCTCAACACTGATCTGACGAACTGATCGTCCCGTCTTCCTTCGATGCCCAATGCTCCTTGACCGATGGCCGGCAGGCTGATATCCGGCGCGAGGTACTCGGTAATTTCATGTGCCCAGCCTAATCGGCGAAGTCCTGCCGCCGCCAGCACGATGGCGTCGAACTGTCCGTCGCGCAGTTTCTTCAGCCTGGTATCCAGGTTACCCCGCAACGTGCGTATGGAGAGATCGGGTCGGGCCTGCAGCAATTGTGCTTGGCGTCGGAGACTGCTCGTACCGACCCTGGCCCCGTGCGGAAGATCTTTGAACAGCCGGCCATCGCGACTGATCAGGGCGTCTCGCGGATCTTCGCGTAACGGGACGCAGAGCAACTCCAACCCGGCAGGCAACTCCGTCGGCACGTCCTTCATGCTGTGGACGGCCAAATCAATCTCACCGGACAGCAACGCTTCCTCGATTTCCTTGACGAAAAGACCCTTGCCGCCGATCTTCGCCAGCGGCACATCGAGAATGTTGTCCCCGGACGTTTGAATGCGCCGCAGCGCCACAGTCACGTGCGGAGCCAGTTCCTGTATACGGGCTTGCACCCACTCGCTCTGATGTACCGCCAGCTTGCTGCCGCGCGTCCCCAGGACCAACGTCGATCGTTCTTGCATCGAACCGGTCATGTTCCGTTCAGCGATTCGCATCTCGCTCAGGTGGATAAACCAGCGGAGCCTGCCGAGCACCAGGAAGTTTTTCTCCGCCCGATACGGCAGATGAACCGGATGGATTCGAAACAGACTCCATAATGAGACTGCGATACGACGACGACACGAGGAAATAGCTCATGAGTCCCAGCACGGACAACAGATAGACCAGTACATCCCATCGAAATCCGCCTCGCACCGGATAGTCGTAGCCGCAGGCCGGACAATCGGGTAAAGGATCATGACCTAAATAGGTCTTACGACATTTGGGACAGGTGAACAGCTTCGGGCCTTTGGTTGCCAACCCCATCGTGTCCCTCATGCCTGCTAACCGGGTTTATTCGTGCTCGATCGGGGCGTTGAGCCTTCCTCGATGTCGTCGGTACTCGAAGCCGTCCCGGCGTCGCTCAAATTGAAAAACCGTCTGGCCGCTTCGACGAACGCAGCGCCATCGGCGGACGTCACCTCGGACTTGAGCGTGACCATCGTATTATGGATCAGCTTATTGACGATGGAAGAGGCCATCGCCTCCACCAGCGCCCTTTCTTGTGGGGGAAGATGCGCCAAACGTCCAAGCGCCTTTTCGAGCTCGGTCCGCTTGATGTCCTCGACGCGGGTCTTCAAGGCCACGATCGTCGGAGTCACCTCCAGCGACTGGAGCCATTGTCGAACGACACCGACCTCTTCAATCACCATATGTTCGGCCTGGGCCGCCTCTTGCAAACGCTCTCCGCGGTTCTGCTCGACCCGGAACTTTAGATCGTCGATGTCGAACAGGAAGGCGTTATCGACGTGCCGGACAGATGGGTCGATGTTGCGGGGAACCGAGATATCGATCAAAAACATCGGACGGTTCATGCGTTGCTTCACCGCCCGCTGGACATCGTCGCTGCTCACTAAATAATGCGAGGCGCCGGTCGAGACGAGCACGATATCGGCCGTGGCCATCTCTTCTCGAAACTGTTCAAACGGCACGGCGATGCCGTTAAACCGATCGGCCAGTTCTACGGCGTGCTGCGGCGTTCTGGTCGTGACACGGACGTGCCGCACGCCGCTGGCAATAAAGTGCCGCGCCGCCAATTTGGCCATTTCGCCTGCTCCGACGAGCAAGACTGTCTTGTCTCTGAGGTCGGAGAAAATTTTCTTCGCGAGCTCGACAGCCGCATAGCTGACCGACACCGCCGTCTCGGCAATCTTTGTATCGGTCCGTACACGTTTCGCGACGGAAATCGCCTTCTTGACGACTTTGTTGAGGATCAGCCCAGTTGTCTTGTGCGTGAGGGCCATTTCGAAGGCATCCTTGACCTGGCCGAGAATCTGGGACTCTCCGACGACCATCGAATCCAGGCTGCAGGCCACGCGAAACAGATGGGAGATGGCCCGATCCCCTGTTTGCCAATAGAGATGGGGCGTCAATTGCTCTGAAGCCACCGATAGATGGGCGTCGGCAAGAAATTCCTGGATGCGGCTGTAGCCCGGTTCCAGATCCTCCACAACTGCGTAGACCTCGACGCGGTTGCAGGTCGACAAGAGCATCCCTTCTTTGATTCCGGGATACGAGCAGAGCCTGAGGAGCGCCTCCCCGAGACGGCTTTCCGGAACCGCCAGCTTTTCCCGGATTTCCACCGGTGCAGTTTTGTGGCTGAGCCCGACAACAACGATGTGCATGAGACTGTGCGCTACCTCCAGAAGTTCAGATCCCTACATCGCCGTCGGCCGACAGGGTGCAACGAACGGTGGATCGACGAGGATGAAGCAAAAGCCCGTCCAGCAAGGCCGCAGCGAGCGAAAGGCCGAGGCGTACGCGGTTTAGTACGTTGAGGCCTTGACCAAAGCGAGAACGCCGCTGGACGGGCTTTTGCTTCATCCTCGTGCATCAGGACACCGACCCGAAACTTTTCACCGCCACGCCCACCAGCGTCAGGACGACGCAGGCAAACCCAATAATTGTCAGATAGGCCGCACGCTTGGCGCGCCATCCCACAGTAAGTCTCCCCACCAGCACGACAAAGTAAAACAGCCAGGTCACCAACGCCCAGGTCTGCTCCGGATTCCAGTTCAAATAGGTTCCGCGCGCAAATTCAGCGGAGATGGCGCCGGTAATGATGCCCAGCGTCAGGAGCGGGAACCCGAGCACGATCGACTGTTGGTTCAAGTCATCGAGAAAATCCAGCGCCGGAAGCTTGGAATAGAGGACGTTGAATCGTTTGGACTTGAGAAGTCCGTCCTGGATCAGATACATGACACCGGCGACAAATGCGACGGCAAACCCGACAGTGCCCAGCATGCTGAGGGTCACATGCACCCACAGGGTTCGAAACACCGGTTGAAGTGTGGGAACCGTTTCTGGCAGCGCGGCGGCAGATACCAGAGACACCAGCGCCAATGGGACGATGAACGAACCCAACACGTGTAGGCGGTGACGAAATTCAACGGCGAGAAAGACGAGAATCAGCATCCAAGAGAAAAATGAAAGTGCTTCATGAATGCTTGGAGTCGAAGCGCCGGTGGCTCCCAGCATCCGTGCCACGAGTGCGATCGTGTGCGTGGCGAATCCAACCGCCGTGATGGTCAAAGAAACGGTTGAAAGGACATCAGCCCGCCGTACCAACAGGGCGAGAAATGACACGGTGGCGGCAAAATACAGCGCCATAGTGACCATGAAAAACACGGCGGCCATGAGGTCTATCCCCTGAACTTTTCAGGACAATTAGACTGGTTTGAGGATCGGATTATATCGATGGCTCGTCAGAAGAGTCAACCAACGCCTCGCAAACCACCCGGTGTCACAGCCATCCGCCGTGACGTCGGCACGCTGTTCATCGTGGGAATGCCGATCGGCTCGCCCGACGATTTGACCATTCGCGCGCGTACCATCCTCGCGCAGGTGTCTATCGTGGCCGCGGAGACTCCCCTCGCAACCCAAGCCCTCCTTGCTCATCACGGGATCAGCGCCAGGATCACCAGGTATGGTCCTGATCAGTATGAGGAGAAAATTGCCGTCCTGATTGATCAGCTCAAGGCGGGCCACGATGTCGCATTGGTCTCGGACAGCGGCATGCCTGTCATTTATGATCCCGGACGATTGCTGATTGCGGCCGCACACAAATCCGGCTGCCCCGTCACCATCCTTCCTGGTCCCTCGGCATTGACGGCTGCCGTGGCGATTTCAGGTTATGGAGGAGATCGCATTATATTTCACGGCCGTTTACCTCAAACTGATCGAGGGCTGGACCGTTTCTTCGCCGCACTCAAGCGGGAAACGGCAACCACCGTCATGTTTGCGTCTCGTCGTGCACTTTCACGCATTCTGAAAAGGCTTGGACGAGTGTTCCCCGACCGATCAGTGACACTCGCGGTTAACATGACGAAGGAGGGCGAAGGTCTGTATCAAGGATGCGCAACGTTGTTGTTCAAACAGGTTCGCTCGATTCCGGGGGACTCCGAGGTGACCATTGTCCTGGCTGGCATGCAGGAACATGAGACTAGACAAAGGCTCAGAAGATCGATGAAAAATTAGTTGCGCCTGATGGTGACGCGGTAAGACTGACCGATGGATTCTTGGGATAGGATGGTGTGTCCTTCGTTGCTGACACTCTGCGGCACGTTGCGAATTGGATCGCCGGCGTCCAGAATAACCGACAGAACCTGCCCTTCCTCCATGGCTTCAAGCTTCAGTTTCGTCTTGACGAAGTTATAGGGACAAATGACCCCCCGCAAATCCAACTCGGCATCGGGTTGAGTGCCTTGTTCTCGTCCGTTCACGCGGATCTCCGTTCTCAGCATTTTCATTCGTCGAAGTGACTACACGAAATCCTATCAGGGAGGATCCCGAGGCCGCAATGGTATCGGGACTATGTGACGACAGGAAGACAAATAAAAAGGGGCAGCCTTGCGGCTGCCCCCTCCCTCAGTCCGACTGAGTTGTGTATTTACTGCAGACCCTTGATCAAATTCGGCTTCGCCACCTCAGTTCCGTAATCCGACTTGTTCTGGAGCTTGGTCTCTGGCGCAACGGTCTGATAGCCCCATCCTGGCTGGGGTTCGCAATTCCAGCAAGGCGCCGCACCGGTGTACTCACCGACCGTCGTGGTGACCGATCCACCGGTCGCTGAGCCAGGGAACACTCCGCCACTCACTCCGCCGGTGGTCGAAGCGCTACTGGTATTGATGCCGCGCTCCGTCATCGGGTTCGGACGCTGTCCGAGACCACCGAATCCTGCCAGCTTTTCATTTCCACGAAGGACGCTGATTTCACGAACCAGTTTGCGGCCGGTTCCAAACGGCTGCGAATTGCTGGTCTCTTCAACAGCCTGAATAGTGACATCGTCGCCAGTTTCGATGGTTCTCATTTGGTCCATATTCGTTCTGTCATCGAAATACACGGTGCGGTAGTCCATCGCTCCGCCGCCCGCGCGTCCCTCATCGTGAGAACTGCCACCGCCTTCCAAATGCATCTTCCTTCCCGGAAAATCAATGGCGAGCACACGACCAAAGACTGTTTCGGCCTGCGACAGACGCTCGAGGAAGTTCGTCCGGTCAAACGTATTCACGCGAGTGCTATTTCCGGACACGTCACCGACACCTTCGCCTACGCCCAAACCGGATTGGTTGCTCTGCAACCGCTCCTGGGCGACTGCCACACTCACGGAGCCGACAAAGAGTACTGCCGCTCCTAGCGCCAACACCTTACGCATGTGCTGCCTCCTTGGTGAGTTAGAAAATAATAATGTTAAATGACGGACAACAAGACGTGACGATGGTCGACACATGAATTCTTTGTATTTTCATGATGCTAGGAGGCGGACTATAGGCTACTGTCAAAAACAAGTCAAGTGGGTTTATTGTAGAGGTATTTCATTCCCTAGTTGGCTCAAGACAGCCATCATTTCTTGTCATTGGTGCCCAGAGGGAGGGTCGAACTCCCACGGCCTTGCGGCCACCGGATTTTGAGTCCGGCGCGTCTGCCAGTTCCGCCATCCGGGCAGGAAGCCAGAAGGGCGCCACTTCTAACACGAAGTCACATAAGGGTCAATCTACCAACAACCCTACCAAGCACCGCCTCTTTTCTTTAGCGGAAGGCAGATGCTACAATTCACTTTGGCCCTCATTTACAGGAGGATTCAAACGCCATGGCCGAAGTCCAGTGTGTCACCTGCGGGCAAGCCGGAGAGCCGATTACCGATACTCTGTTCATGGGAAAGCTTGAAACTGAAATCAAGGCCAAGGTGTGCAAACCCTGTTGGAAAAAATGGGAATCGATGCGGGTCATGGTCATCAATGAATATCAGGTCAATCTGGGCGATGAGAACGGTCGGGAACTCGTGAAGAAGCAAATGAAGGCCTTCCTCAAGATCGGTGGAGAACAAGCAGACACTTCCAAGATAGATCAAAACTATCGCCCCCAAGGCTGAACCGGCAGCGTTTCCCCACATCCCTTGCCGGCTTTGCCGAGAATTTTACGGAATTTCTCCAGCTATCTCGCCGGCTTCGTTGACAGGCTAATTTCGAAAATGATACTGTGCATGATTCCCATTCGTCTCCCGAATGGAGTTGTTTGGAGGACAGAGGAGAGTCGTTCGCCGTGATCACGCAGATGCATCTCAAAGGGTTGATGTTCGACCCCTATAATAACGCCTACATCGTTGTGTTGCGCGATGAAGACGGTCACGACATGCTCCCCATCTGGGTCGGTAAAGCGGAAGCCGGCTCGATCAGCATGGCCTTGGAGAACGTGGCACCCCCGCGCCCGATGACTCACGATTTCATGAAGTCGATTCTGGATGCCTACGATGCCAAGGTCATCAGTGTCGTCATCACGGACCTCAACGAGAACACTTACTTCGCCAAAATCCATCTGATGTACGAGGACTCGGAATACACAGTCGATGCCCGACCCAGCGATGCCATCGCGCTGGCCCTGCGATCCAACGCGCCGGTCTTTGCCAATGAAACCGTGCTGAACAAACAAAGCTCTGAAGAGCTCGAGCAGTGGTTGGAAAACCTGAAGCCGGAAGATTTCGGCAAATTGGATTCGTAAACATGAGCCAGGCTAATCCAACCCAGGATCAGGCGCTCGTCGAGTACAAGGTCGACCGTGTCCTCGACGAAACCAACACAGATACCAAGATCGTGGTACTCACCCGTCAAGACGGCCAGCCCGATTCCTTCCCGATTTGGGTCGGAGCCGCGGAAG
Organism: uncultured Nitrospira sp.; assembly: GCA_946479785.1. Next base: position 7,479 of record CAMLHQ010000049.1, on the reverse strand, counting down.
GCCATGCCATCAAGCTGGCCCTCGACACGACGATGACACCTCGCCCGATGAGCCATGATTTGATTAAAAGCTTCGTCGACCATTTGAACGTGACCGTCCGCCGCGTCGTCATTGGCGACGTGAAGAACAGCACCTATTACGCGACGGTCTATCTTGAAAATCACGGCGTGGAACGCACGGTGGATGCTCGGCCGAGCGATGCCATTTCATTGGCACTGCGCGCGCATGCCCCGGTCTACATCACACAAGACGTGCTGGCGCGACGTAATACGGCCAACCTCGATTCGTGGCTGGCCAAGCTGAACGACAAGAACATCAATAAGCAGGAAGTACAGGAATCCTGATCCATTCGCATGTGAAGGAGCGCGGAGAGACGATGTCGACCTATTTACAGAAACCAGCCGACGTGCAAGAGAAGTGGTACCTCGTGAATGCCGAAGGTAAGACGTTGGGACGCCTTGCGGCCCGAGTGGCGGGCATGCTTCGCGGCAAGCATCGGCCCACCTTCACTCCCAATGTGGATATGGGAGACCATATCGTGATCGTGAATGCGGAGAAGATCCAATTGACCGGTGATAAGATGGAAACCAAACTCTATCGCCAGCATTCGGGCTATCCGGGCGGTTTGAAGACCGCGACGGCCAAGCATATGTTCCGCAAAGACCCGACCAGACTCCTGGTCGAGGCGATTGAAGGCATGCTGCCGAAGACTCCACTTGGCAACCACATGGCCAAGAAACTTCGCGTGTATGTGGGCCCCACGCATCCCCACGAGGCCCAAAATCCTGAAACGATTACGCTCTAACTCTATTAATAAGACGACTGAAGGAGGCGTTCTAGCATGGCAGTGGCAACTCAATATGCAACCGGACGGCGGAAATGTGCGATCGCCAGAGCCTGGGTGACCGGCACGGCAGGTGACATTACCGTCAACGAGCTACCGCTCGAAAAGGCGTTTCCACGCCTGACTCTGCGCCAGATCATTCAGCTCCCGCTCGAAATGGCCGGTGTGGCGGGCAAGTTTTCGATCAAAGCAACCGTCCATGGCGGCGGCCCGACCGGACAAGCCGGCGCACTACGGCATGCCATTGCCCGGGCGCTGGTGACATTGAGCCAGCCGCTCCGCGCTCCCTTGAAGAAGGAAGGTCTCCTGACCCGGGACTCGCGCGTGAAAGAGCGCAAGAAATACGGTCAAAAGGGCGCCAGAAAGCGGTTCCAGTACTCGAAGCGCTAAGCGCCGGAGCCAGCATCATGAAAAGGGAAGGCTTCCGGCCTTCCCTTTTTTTATGTCCGCAGCTATAAGATTCAGCACGGTGCAGAGATGAGAAAGATACGAATTGCCATCGCAGGGGCCAGCGGCTATGCCGGAGCGGAACTCGTCCGTCTCGTCGCTCTTCATCCCCATTTTGAACTGGTCGCAGTGACCTCTGAAAAATCCGCCGGGATTCCTGTCGCTACCGTTTTCCCAAGTTTGGCGGGATTGGTCTCCTTGAGCTTTCAATCGCTCGCGCCGGAAGCCATCGCACAACAGGCAGATGCGGTCTTCCTTGCCCTCCCTCACACGAAATCATTGGCTCCCGTCTCCGCTTGTATGCACACGGGAAAGTTTGTCGTCGATCTGAGCGCGGACTATCGGCTGAAAGATCCGGCTGTCTATGAACGCTGGTATCACACCCCGCATACGCATGCGCATCTCTTGAAAGACGCCGCTTATGGCCTTCCCGAACTGCACAGAGAGGCGATTGCGAAAGCCAAATTGGTGGCGTCGCCCGGATGCTATCCGACGGCGGCTCTTTTGCAACTGGCGCCATTGTTCGCTCACGATCTCGTTCAACCTCAGACGGTCGTCATCGATGCCAAGTCGGGAATCTCGGGTGCGGGGCGCAGCCCCGCGCTCCCCTATCATTTTCCGGAAGCCCACGAATCGCTGGAACCCTATAAGATCGGCCAACACCGCCATATTCCCGAAATCGAACAGGAACTCGGCGGACTGCTTCAGCGACACGCGGGTCCGGTGAAACTCGATCCCGCTGCATCCACTGTAATGTTTACTCCGCATCTGGTTCCGATGAATCGCGGCATCCTGAGTACGGCCTATTGCCGCTTGAAGAATCCGATGGCGCTCCCGGACCTCCGCGCACTGTACAAGACCTTCTATAAGAACGAACGTTTTGTCAGACTGACCGACGAGATCGTGCCCAACCCCCGCTATATCAAGGGTTCGAATTATTGCGATGTCGGCATCTATGCCGATCAACGTGCCGGCTGGATCATCACCGTCGCGGCCCTGGACAATCTCGTGAAAGGGGCAGCCGGCCAGGCCATCCAGGCGATGAACCTCATGCTCGGATTGCCGGAAGAGATCGGCTTGACCGCACCCGCCGCGTACCCTTAACGCCTCTCACCCTTTATGCACAGGCCTGCATGAGCGATCAAGATTCTCGAGGCATCACAGCGCCCCAAGGCTTTCGTGCCGCGGGACTCCATTGCGGCATTAAGAAACGGGGGTTGCTCGATCTGGCGTTGGTCGTGTCGGAGCGCAGCGGCCCCATCGCCGGCGTCTTCACGAAAAATCAAGTGGTCGCAGCCCCGGTGATCTTGGATCGCCTCCATCTCCGTCGCGGTATCGGACGAGCCATACTCGTCAACAGCGGAAACGCCAACGCCTGCACCGGGCGTCAGGGAATGGCCGCCGCGCAGAAAACCGCTGCGCTGGTCGCACGAGCGTTAGGGATTCCCATTCATGAAGTGTTCATCGGCTCGACCGGCGTCATTGGTCGCGTTCTGCCGGTCGGCCGAATCGTGACGGCGCTCCCGGCTCTGTTCAAAAGTCTCAGCAGCCGCGGCGGCGCGAACGCGGCTCGCGCCATCATGACGACCGATCTCAAACCGAAGTCAGTGGTGCGACGCAAGCGGATCAATGGCTGTCCAGTGACGATCGGCGGCATGGCGAAGGGCTCGGGCATGATCCATCCCAACATGGCCACCATGCTGGGTTACCTCACGACAGATGCGGCAATTACACGAACCGCGTTGCAACGAGCGCTCACTGATGCCGTCGACGAATCCTTCAACTGCATCTCGGTCGACGGCGATACCAGTACGAACGACACCGTCCTTTGTTTGGCCAACGGCATGGCCGTCAATCGTCCGATCAAGGAAGGGACGAGGGCCTTCCGCCAATTCGTTCAACTGTTGACGGAAGCCTGCCGGCCATTGGCCTTGGCGATTTGCCAAGATGGCGAGGGCGTCACCAAGATCGTCAAGATTGAAGTCACCGGGGCAAAAAACCGTTTCGAGGCTAAAAAGGTGGCCCAGGCGATCGGGACGTCTAATTTAGTCAAGACCGCCCTGTTCGGAGAAGACGCCAACTGGGGTCGCGTGATGGCTGCCATCGGCAGAGCCGGGGTCACGTTAAACCCCGCCAAGATCAGCGTTTCCTTCGGAGGCGTTCCCATGGTCCGAAAGGGAGTCGGCCTCGGACTCGGCGCCGAACGGCGAATCGCCAAGGTCTTTCACCGCAAAGAGTTCACGATTACCGTCGGATTGGGGCAAGGCCGCCATCAAGCCCATCTCTGGACGACCGACCTCTCCTATGACTACGTGCGCATCAACGCAAGCTATCGATCCTAGGGCGAATTTTCTCTATTTCTACCTTGTAAACCACCTGTCGTTATGCTAACGTTCCAAGGCTTTTGTGCTGATGTACCAGGCTCCTCTTCCGCCATTGTGCGGTCGAGGGGAAATTATCCAAATTCAACATCGACGTCTATGACGTCGCTTGGCTTGAGAATAAGGGGGCATGCCCCCTCGCCTGTTCGATCAGGCGCCCTCTGCAAGCCTTGAGGGGAGGTGAAGGTATGGGAGTGGTTTCGATCAAGGAATTATTGGAAGCAGGCGTCCACTTTGGCCATCAAACCAACCGGTGGAACCCGAAGATGAAGAAGTTCCTCTTCGGCGAACGCAACGGCATTTACATCATCGATCTGCAGCAGACCGTCGCGAGGATGGAACAGGCCTATGCCTTCGTCCGCGACACCGTCGCCTCAGGGCAATCCGTGCTGTTCGTCGGAACCAAGCGCCAAGCGGCGGAAATCCTCCAGGAAGAAGCGGTCCGGGCCAACATGTTTTACGTGAATCAACGCTGGCTGGGCGGCATGCTCACCAACTTCCAGACCATCCGGCGCAGCATCGACAAGATGAAGAAATTAGAAGGCATGCTGGCCGATCCGGCCCAATACGGTTTAACCAAGAAGGAAATCTCGCAGAAGCAAAAGGAAATCGTCAAGCTCCAGAAATTCCTGACTGGCATCAAGAACATGCGGGGCCTTCCCGGAGCCGTGTTCGTGCTCGACACGCGAATCGAGAAGATCGCGGTTCAAGAGGCTACCAGGCTGGAAATTCCGGTCATCGCGATCATCGACAGCAACTGCGATCCCGACCATATCACCTATCCGATCCCCGGGAACGATGATGCGATTCGCTCGATTAAGCTCATTACCTCGCGTATCGCCGAAGCCTGCATCGAAGGCGCTCACTTGCGCACGCAACGCGACGAGGCCGAGTTCCAGTCGAGTCCCGCCGGAGATGAGAAAGCCGCGACGGCATCGCTGGCTGGTGTCCCTGCGGCATAGCCATCGTTTCGGGCGACTGAACCACATCCATTGATTGCGACGAAGAAGGACGATTACGCATGGCTGGAGCAAGTCAGTTAGTCAAAGAATTGAGAGAGAAAACGGGCGCCGGCATTCTCGATTGTCAAAAAGCCCTCCAAGAGTCCGGCGACGACATCGAAAAAGCCATCGATTATCTCAGGCAGAAGGGCCTGGCCGCGGCGCAGAAGAAATCCGGCCGTGAAACGAACCAAGGGCTGGTCCACGCCTACATCCATATGGGCGGCAAGATCGGCGTGCTGATCGAAGTCAACTGCGAAACCGATTTCGTGGCCCGGAACGACGAGTTCAAGACCTTTGTCAACGACCTCGCGCTGCAGGTCGCAGCCGCCAAGCCCTCATATGTGAAACGAGAAGACATTCCCAAGGACGTCGTCGACAAAGAGCGGGCGATCTACGAGGGACAAGCCAAAGAGATGGGCAAGCCTCCTGCCGCCTGGCCGAAGATCGTCGATGGGAAGCTCGAAAAGTTTTATCAAGAAAGCTGTTTGATGGAACAGGCGTTCATTAAAGATCCCGCCGTCATGGTGAAGGACCTTCTCGCCCAGAAAATCGCCAAGATCGGCGAGAACATGAACATCCGCCGCTTTACACGCTACCAACTAGGCGAAGCATGAGCTCTGCGAAATATCGGCGCATCCTCCTCAAAGTGAGCGGAGAGATGTTGGCCGGTGAGCAGGGATACGGCATCCAACCCTCCGTCCTCGAAGGCCTCGCCGCGGAAATCGCCGCGGTCGTCACACTCGACATCCAGGTCGCCGTCGTCATCGGCGGCGGCAATATCTTTCGCGGCATCGCCGCCAGCGCCTCCGGTATGGAGCGCGCGTCCGCCGACTACATGGGTATGCTGGCCACCGTACTGAACGCATTGGCCCTGCAAAACGCGCTGGAACGCTCCGGTATCATGACGCGTGTCCAATCCGCGATCGAAATGCGTCAACTGGCCGAAGGCTACATTCGCCGGCGCGCCATACGCCATCTCGAGAAAAAACGGGTCGTCATTTTCGCGGGCGGCACCGGCAATCCCTACTTTTCAACCGATACCGCCGCCGCACTGAGAGCCATGGAAATCGGGGCTCAAGTCATTATGAAAGGCACGAAAGTGGACGGCATTTACGACGCCGACCCGATGAAGAATCCCTCCGCCAAGAAATATACCGAGATTTCTTTCCTCTCGATCTTGAACCAAAACCTCAAAGTCATGGACTCGACGGCCATCAGCCTCTGCATGGACAACCACTTGCCGCTGGTCGTCTTTAACCTTAAAGTGCCGGGTAATTTCAAGCGCGTGGCCACAGGAGAGCCGATCGGCACGATCGTCACCGCGGACAAGCGCTAACTTAGGGAGTCGTTATGTCCAACCCTGCTGCGATTCGCCAAACCGTCACGGGAAAGATGGAAGGGGCTCTCGAGCATCTGAAGCGGGATCTGGGCGGGCTGCGGACAGGCCGCGCGTCAGTGGCGCTCCTGGACAATATCCGAGTCGACTATTACGGCACCATGACGCCGCTCAGGCAGGTCGCGAGCCTCTCCACGCCGGAAGCGCGATTGCTGACGATCCAGCCTTGGGAACCTCAGTTGATCAAGGAAATCGAAAAGGCCTTGTCGATGTCGGGGTTAGGCATCACTCCGTCGAACGACGGGAAAATCATTCGCGTGCCGATGCCTCCCCTCACCGAGGAACGCCGTAAAGAACTCAGCAAGATCTGCAAAAAGCACGGCGAAGACACGAAAGTACACATTCGAGGATTCCGGCGCGATGCCAACGAAGAGTTGAAGAAACTCCAAAAAGATGCCAAATTGACCGAAGACGAATTGCGCAAGGCCGAGACCGACATTCAGAAGCTGACCGATCAATACGTACAGAAGATCGACGATGCGATCAAAAAGAAGGAACAGGAAATCCTCGAAGTATGATCGCCGCGTTTCAGCAGCATGTTAACCACCGCGAGCTCGCATACCACCTACGCCACCATCGACCTCTCCGCGTTCGGCCATAACCTCTCGCGGATTCAGGAGCGCCTCAGCAAACAGTGCAGTATCATGGCCGTCGTCAAGGCCAATGCTTATGGCCACGGCGCTGTCGAGACTTCCCGTGCACTGATTCGATCGGGCATTTCACAGTTGGCCGTCGCGTCCGTGCACGAAGGCATGGCTCTGCGTGAAGCCGGCATCACAGCCGAGATTCTTGTGCTGGTCGACCTCTTTGATGAACATATCAAGGATCTCCTCGCCTACCAATTGACACCCGTCATCACCGAACAACGACTGCTCCCCGCCCTCGCCAAGGCAGCGGAAGCCAGCAATCAATCGTTCCCGATTCACCTCAAGGTCGATACCGGGATGGGACGCTTGGGATTTTCACCGGATGACATCCTGACATTGTTCGATGCCCTGCCCGCGTGGAAGTCGCTTCGCGTCGAAGGGCTCATGACCCATCTGGCGGACAGCGATGGAGAGAACCCCGGCCATACAGAACGGCAACTGCAGATCTTTCGCAGTCTTCTCGAGCAACTTGAGCGGCACGGCGTGCATGTCCCCTTCGTGCACGCGGCTAACAGCGCCGCCATTGTCCGCTTTCCCCGGTCACATTTTTCGTTGGTACGGCCCGGCATCATGCTGTACGGTTACCACACTCTGCCGAAGGACGTCCCCTGCCCGGAGCTGAAACCGGCTCTGTCGCTTCGAACCACGGTGATGCAACTGCGGACGATCAAGGCGGGCGACAGCGTCAGCTACAACCGTACCTTCGTCGCCAAAAGGACGTCCACCATCGCCGTGCTCCCGATCGGATATGCGGACGGAT
>CAMLHQ010000048.1 GCA_946479785.1 uncultured Nitrospira sp. | reverse complement strand
CCACCAGAGGTGCTTTTCCTCCTTCTTTTATGAGTTGACGGGCGAATGCACGGAATTCGTCAGCGGACTCAAGAGCTTCCGGGAAAATCGCGTCGGCACCGGCATCAATATAGGCGCGTGCCCGTCGAACTGCCGCGTCCAATCCCTCAACGGCGCGCGCATCCGTACGGGCGATAATGAAGAAATCGTGATCTCGCCTGGCGTCGGCCGCTGCACAGATTTTGTTCACCATGTCGCTCGTGGAAACCAGCCGCTTTCCCGGCAGATGGCCGCACTTTTTGGGCAGCTCCTGGTCTTCGATCTGTATCCCGGCCAGCCCGGCCTGCTCGAATTCCTTCAACGCCCGCATGACGACAAGAGGCGGGCCAAAGCCCGTGTCCACATCCACGATGGCCGGAATCGTGACGGCATTGGCGATTGTGGCTGCATCGGACAACACTTCCGTCAGGGATAACAAACCGATATCCGGCAGTCCTCGCGCTGCCGAGAGACCGGCGCCTGAAACGTAGAGCGCAGGAAACCCGGCTCGCTCGATCTGCATGGCTGTCAAGGCATTGAACGCTCCCGGCAGAACGAGAGTCTGCCTATCAAGCAGCTCGCGGAGACGCCGGGCTTTCGAGATGGGAAGAGACTGCATGCTACGTCCTTCGGTTCATCTTCAGTAAGGGCATCAACGCGCTGACATTTTTGAGTTGGTCGAGTTTCCAGACCACGTCGATCACCTTATTGATGCGCCTTCGATCTATCTTCCCTGTCGCCAAGATGCGGAACTTGTCTTCGACTTCGCGGTCGGACATGGGGTTCCTGGGATGGCCGAGGGGATAATCCATCTGTTGAACATAGGCATTCCCCGTCTTCGTCCTGACTGTGATGCGTGTTGGCATCGCCTGCGGATAGCGGCCGACGAACTCAGGTTGCGGGACGACGCGCAGCTTCTGCATCAACTCATGCAGGGCCGGGTCGGCGAGGCGCTTGGACTCGAACGAGTGCAACGTCACCTTGCCATCCAGCAACGCGACGGCCACACAGTACGGAAAGCTATGATCGGCAGTCTCTCTTGTGCGGGGGCGCCACTTTTCAGAATCGCGTCCGATGATTTCGATGGCGACATCATAGCTACCGACTTCGATGTCTGTGATTGTCGCAAGCGCATCGATCCCTTCTATTTTGAGCATGTCCGCTCTGATGGCCAGAGCAGCCTCTACTGCCGTCTGCGCGTGATACTCCACGGGGTACCGTTTAATATAGGTATCGAGAATCTTGAATGGGACCGGCCCGGACGGTCCTTCCTCGCCACCGAAGAACGAAAGATCAAGCGGTCCCGAGACGAGTGTCATAAAGCCCTTCTCGCCTTCAAAAATGGGAGATGGGCCTGTCATCCCTCGTTGCGCTAGCATCGCAGCAAACATCCCGTTGCGCGCCGCGTTCGAGAAGGCGCAGGCCTTCCACATGGAGAGATCCCCGACCCGCGTCTGCCGGAGCGCGACATTCGCGACGCCGGCGAGGTTGACTGCATGCAGAGTCTGCACGTCCGAGAGCTTCATCACCTTGGCGGCGGCCAGCGCGGAAGAAAATGGCCCGTATGTCACGTGGTCCCATCCTCGGGGTCGCAACGCTGCTGCATCGCAGAGTCGGCATTGGACTTCATAGGCGAGAGCGATGGCTTGAATGACACGCTTGCCGGAAGCACGCGCAGTTTCTCCGACGGCCAGAACGGCTGCAATATTATCCGACGGGTGTGCCGGTTCCTTCGAGAGGTAGGTATCGTTGAAATCGAGATAGCGGACGAGCGCGCCGTTGGCAAATGTGGCGAGGTCGGGAAGGGTTCTGTTGTCGGTTCCCCACAACGTTGCGCTATGCGGCACCTTGATGGCTGAAGCCAGTTGACGTGCGATCCGGCAGGGCTGTGCGGTCCAGGCGCCAAGGGCACAACCGAAACTGTCCAGGACCCGCCGCTTCACTTCGTGTACGACGGCTTCTGGCAAGTCGTCATAGCAGAGAGTCTGGCAATAACGAGCGAGGCGCTCTGCGAGCATCAGCTATCCCCTCCAGATCTATACCTTTTCTTAAACCCTTATCAGTCAGACGCCCACCAATCTACGCTTCCGTTTCGGCCAATTTAGGCGGCCGCTTCTCGAGAAATGCCCGCACGGCTTCTTGCTTTTCCGGCGCACTACACAACTGACCGAACAGTTCTGCTTCTCTGGCCAACCCTTCATATAGGGGAATATCCAGTCCTCCTCTGATCGCATGCAGCGCCGCTTCTACAGCCGCCTTTCCGCGCGCCGCGATCAGCGTTGCGATGGCCTCAGCCTGCGCCATTAACTCATGCGTCGGCACCACTCGGCTGACGAGGCCGATTCGGAGCGCCTCCTCCGCAGACAGGCTCTCGCCCGTCAGAATCATCTCCGCTGCCTTTGATGCGCCGACGACGCGCGGCAGTCGTTGAGTTCCGCCGAAACCTGGGATGAGACCGAGTTTGATCTCCGGCAATCCTATCATGGCCCCCGCCGCTGCCACCCGAACATGGCAGGCCAAAGCGAGTTCCAGCCCACCTCCGATGCAGGGACCATTGATCGCGGCAAGCATCGGTTTCTCGAACCGCTCAATACGGCTGAATAGCGACTGCCCACGGACCGCAAACTCCGACCCGCTATGCATGGTCGTGAGGTGGGCCAGCTCATTAATATCCGCCCCCGCGCAGAAAAAACGCCCGTTACCGGTCACGATCACCACTCGGACATATTCGTCCTCCTGCACGTCGGTCAGAACCTGCTCCAACTCCTTGAGCACGGAGTGATTGAGCACGTTGGCTGGCGGGTTATGCAACATGATCCGTGCAATGTGGTGAGAGATGGTCAACAGTTGGTGAGGCATAGCGCCCTCCATACGACACTTCGTGTGACCCGCCGGCTCATCGGGCGCAGCCCCTCTTCATTGGCGCCGGCGGAGAGACACCTTTATCATTCCTATCGTGGATCCGTTGGTGTTCGGTAATCGCCGCGACGAGCTCAGCGATCCCTTCGCCGCTCGTGGCGATAGTCCGGAGCACGGTCGGACAGCAGTCTCGCAAATCCCGCAAAGCGATATCTGCGCCGGCACGATCTCCTTTATTAACGACAACGATGTGAGCCACTTCCAACAAGCCCGCCTTCATCGCTTGCACCTCATCGCCGAGGCCGGGTGCCACGACCGCGACGACCGTGTCGGCGATATCAACGACGTCTATTTCGTCCTGACCGACCCCAATGGTTTCGATCAGAATGATTTCGTACCCCGCCACCTCCAAGACGGATGTGGCGTCTCTGGTCGCTAGGGAGAGCCCGCCATGCTGTCCCCTTGTCGCCATACTCCTGATATAGACCCCGTGATCGAGTGTATGCTCTTGCATCCGGATGCGGTCGCCGAGCAGGGCACCGCCCGTCAGTGGACTGCTCATATCGACAGCGAGCACCCCGACTTTCATGCCCGAACGCCGATAGGCTGTGACGAGTTGAGCGACGACCGTGCTTTTGCCCGCTCCCGGATACCCGGTAATTCCGACGACTGCCGCATGGGGCGAACCCGAGACGAGCAGGTGTAGTGCAGCGATGCCGTCCTGGTCATGGCTTTCCAACATCGTAATCAGACGCGAGATAGCACGGATGTTTCCGGCCCTGACCTGTTCGGCCAATTTCATTACACCGACATTGTCTCTTATGGCCAGCGGAGAGATGGTCATGTCACTCGCTCGTGCTGCTTTTGTTCGATACGTACGCGCGACAGTCGAGACGAGAGCGGATGGTTCAGCACAGTTCCGATCTGTCGGGCTGCTGCAATGACCATCTGCTCATCCACCGGAACGGCCGCTCCGGACGCCTTCAACGCATAGACCGCGTCCTCGGTTGCCACGTTCCCGGATGCTCCGGGCGCATAGGGGCAGCCGCCTAGCCCCCCGGCAGCCGTGTCAAACGCCTCAATGTCATAATCCATCCAGGCCGACAGGATATTGGCGACGGCCATGCCATAGGTGTCATGAAAGTGGAGCGAGAGACGGTTTCGCTCAATGTGCGGCAATATTTCATCCAGCAGTCTTCGCACATCGCTCGGCGTGGCCTTCCCGATCGTGTCCCCGAGGGAGATTTCGTCGACGCCAATTTGCAGAAGTCCGTGCATGACCGTCATCACGCGCGACGGATCAATGGGCCCTTCGAATGGACAGTGGGTTACGGTGGAAATGTAGCCACGCACGGTCATTCCATTCCGTTGCGCTTCGTTCACGACCGGTGCGAACCGATCGATTGACTCGCGTACCCCGCAGTTGATGTTGTGTTGGGCAAACGTCTCGGAGGCCGCAGTAAACACCGCGATCTTTTGTATGCCTACGGCCCTGGCTCGTTCGAGCCCGCGCCCGTTGGGTACCAAGGCGGAATAGGTGACGCCGGCTCGCCGCTCGATCTTGCGAAATACCTCGTCTGAGTCTGCCAACTGCGGGATCGCATGAGGCGACACGAACGAACCAATTTCAATTTCTGCCACACCGGTCCGAGACAGGGCGTTCACAAACGACACCTTGTCCTGGGTCGAGACGATGCCCCGTTCATTTTGGAGTCCGTCTCGTGGACCGACTTCGATGATGCGGATCGGCTTCGAAGGCCGTCTATGCAGGCTGCCCTGTAACATTGTGAGGCTTCCCTTCTTGGGGTTCCTTCCCTCGCTTTACCGATAGGTCCGTCCAGCCAGGGGAACGCTTTTCAAGAAAAGCCCGGAGTCCCTCTTGCGCCTCCGCCGAGAGACGGGTATGTGCGTTGGCTTCAGTACAGACTCTCCATCGCTCTTCTTCGGAGAGGGTAAGGAGTCGTCGAAACAGAGCTTTCGTGTCTCTTGTCGCCTGCGGCGCAAGGCGCAAGACCATATGCACTAACTCGTCGACTCGGGAGTCGAGCTTGTCCCGCTCGGTCAGGTCGTGCACCAGATGGAACTGTTGGGCAGCCGAAGCGGAGAATGATTCGCCGGTCAGGCAGAATCTTCTTACGAACGATTCACCGGTTTTGCGAAGCAGAAAAGGAGCAATCACCGCGGGAACCAACCCCAATCGGACTTCACTGAGGGCGAAAGTTGCGTCCTCGGCTGCAACGGCAACGTCACAGACTGCGATCAGCCCGACTCCGCCTCCGAACGCGACACCCTGGATTCGTCCGATCACGGGGCAGGGGCATTCGTCGATAGCCTGGAACATTTTCATCAGCCGTTCGGCATCCTTCTGCGCCTCAGAAGCGGAGACAGCGCCCTCCGATCCCATCCAGTTGAGGTCTGCGCCGGCGCAGAACGCAGAACCAGTGGCGGCCAAGACGATTGCGCGTACCGAGGGATCCTGAGCCATCTCGTTAAACGCTTCGTACAGCTTATCGACCATGCTGGCGTCAAACGCGTTCCGCCGATGAGGACGGTTCAGCGTCACGCGGGCCAGGCCGTTGTGCGACTCAACCAGGAGAGGGATACCGTCCTTCATGCGTTCCTCACATGCGAAACACAGGTGGGTGCGACCCGCGGACCGGCATCGTCATGGCAATATCGAGACAAAGGCCGAGGATGCGTCGGGTGTCAGACGGGTCGATGATGCCGTCGTCCCAGAGGCGGGCCGTACTGAAATAGGGACTGCCTTCGCGCTCATATTGGGACAAAGTGCACTCGGTGATCTTTCGTTGCTCTTCCTCGGAGAATATTCGCTTCTCCCTCGCTCGTTGCTGACGCTTGACCGTCACCAGCACATGGGCGGCCTGCTGCGCCCCCATAACGGAAGTCCTGGCGTTGGGCCAGAGGAATACAAATCGCGATCCATACGCACGGCCGCACATTGCGTAATTGCCGGCACCGTGAGAGGCCCCAATGATGACGGTGAACTTCGGAACATCGGCAGTCGCCACTGCCTGCACCATCTTGGCGCCGTCCTTGATAATCCCGCGGGCCTCGTAATCTTTCCCGACCATGAACCCGGTAATGTTTTGCAGAAACACGAGCGGGACTCGTCGCTGGGTGCAGAGTTGGACGAAATGTGCCCCTTTCAAAGCGGCTTCGGACAACATCACCCCATTATTGGCGATGATGCCGACCTGGTTGCCCATCCAGTGGGCAAACCCGCACGTAAGCGTTTGGCCGTAGCGCGCCTTGAATTCGTGAAATCTGCTTCCGTCTACCAGGCGGGCAACGACTTCGTGCGCCTCAAAGGTCTTCCGTGGATTGCTCGGAATGAGTCCATAGAGCTCGCTCGCTTGATAAAGTGGCTCCTCGATCTCACCTTCTCGTCGTCTGGCAGGCCGCCGCGGCAACGTGGCGACGATCGAACGGCAGATCTCCAATGCATCCTGGTCATCGTCAGCCAGATGGTCGCTCACACCGGACAGTCGCGTGTGCAAATCAGCGCCGCCGAGTTCTTCAGAGGTGACATCCTCGCCGGTCGCGGCCTTCACAAGCGGCGGTCCGGCCAAATAAATGGTGCCGGTTCCTTTGACGATGACATTCTCGTCACACATCGCCGGCACGTAGGCCCCGCCCGCGGTGCACATGCCCATCACCACGGCAATTTGCGGAATGCCCAGCGCCGACATTCGTGCCTGGTTGTAAAAGATCCGTCCGAAATGATCCTTGTCCGCAAATACCTCGGCCTGCATGGGCAGGAAGACCCCACCGGAATCGACGAGATAGATCACGGGCAGCCGGTTCTCCAGAGCGATCTCCTGTGCTCGCAAGTGTTTCTTGATCGTCATCGGAAAATAGGTGCCGCCTTTGACGGTGGCATCGTTGGCTGCAATGACGCAGGGTCGTCCCGATACATAGCCAATGCCGCTGATCAGGCCGGCAGCGGGAACCTGGTCGTCGTACATTCCGTTGGCGGCCAGGGGGCTGAGTTCGAGCCACGGAGAATCCGGATCGAGCAACTCCACGATCCGCTCGCGAGCGGTCAGCTTGCCGCGTTGTTTGTGGAGCGCGACGGCATCCTCCGGCCCCCCGGCCATAACGAGCGCAATGTGTTTGTGAAGATCGGCTCTGAGGTTTTCGTAGTGCGCCTGATTCGACATGAATTCTTCGGATGTCTTCGTGAGCGAAGCCTTGAGGATGCGCATGGTGTTTCAGTTCTGTGGTTTGAGTCGTTTCACGAAGTCCACAACGGCGTTCATAGGAGCCCCTGGTCCGAACAGGGCCTTCACGCCAGCCGCTTTGAGCGTGACATGATCTTCATCGGGAATGATTCCGCCACCGAACAACACGATGTCTTCAGCGCTCTGTTCTTTGAGCAGCTCCAATATCCGCAGAAAGAGCGTATTGTGCGCGCCAGAAAGGATGCTCAGGCCGATGGCATCCACATCCTCTTGAATCGCCGTGCTGACGACCTGTTCCGGCGTCTGGTGAAGACCGGTGTAGATCACTTCCATCCCGGCGTCACGCAGCGCGCGCGCAATGAGTTTCACTCCACGGTCATGGCCATCGAGACCCACTTTGCCGATCAGGACACGAAACGGAGTTGCCGCTACTGTCATGCCGTCACCTCACGCAGAAAATACTTGCCCTCCACATCCTTGCTCACATGTCCTGCCTGAATCAAAGGGTCATGTTCGAAAAGGAGCAACCATTTCTCCTCGAAGGCCCGATCGAGGACCCACCGTTTCGTCTCGAGCGTCTGGATAGGAAACAAATCGTAGCCCATGATGTAGGGCAGGGGCAGATGAGACACGGTCGGGATCAGGTCGCCGAGATAGAACGCGGTCTGTCCTTCCGATTCAATCTTGACTCCTTGATGGCAACGCGTGTGGCCGGCGGTGACGACCGCAGTAACACCAGGGAATAATTCTGTGTCACCCTGCAGGAATTCCCACTGATTCACGTGGGCAATCGGCGTGAAATTGTCTTGCCGGTAGCTCGCCTTAGTCCGTTCGTTTGCACGGGCGGCATCTTCAAACTCCCCCTGCTGTATGAAATATCGGGCTTTGGGAAAGGCTGGGACGATCGCGCCATTCTTGTCCTTGATCGTGTTTCCCCCCGCGTGATCGAAGTGCAAATGAGTGTTAATCACTATGTGGATGTCTTCCGAGCCCAGCCCCAGCGGTTTCAAGGAGTCCAGTAGCGTCGGCGTCCGTTCGACGGCGAACATGCGCTGAAACTTATCGTCCTCCTTGGAGCCGAGCCCTGTGTCCACGAGGATGTTTTTCCCTTTGGCCCGAATCAGCAGACAGGTGACGCTCAGCGGGATACGATTGAGATCGTCGGCTGCGCAACATTTCTCCCAGAGAACCTTCGGCACCACTCCGAACATGGCGCCGCCGTCCAGCCGAAAACGTCCGTCGATTACCGGATAGATGTCAAACGCTCCGAGCTTCATTGCTTCCTTTCGAATGGATCCAGCGGGGTGACGCCAGCGCATGCATTACAACACCACCGGCTCTTTGTATGTTCCGAACACTTCTTTCAACGCGGCACAAATTTCTCCCAGCGTCGCCTTAGCTTTCACCGCTTCGACCAGATAGGGCATGATGTTCTCGCCGCAGGAGGCGGCTTCCTGTAGTTCCTCCACTGCGCCGGCCATCCTGAATGAATCGCGGGATTTACGCAGATCTGAAAGGCGCGCGATCTGCTCGCGCTCCACTTCCGGCCCTACCTTCAGAATCTGAAGTTTTCGCTCTTCCTGCTCAACATAGTCGTTCACACCGACGATGACTCGCTCTTTCCGCTCAACCTCGCGCTGATATCGCTGCGAGGCGTCGAGAATTTCCCGTTGCGGGAAGCCTCGTTCGATCGCTTTGACCATGCCGCCCATGTCATCCAGTTTGCGGAAGTAATCGAGCGCCGCTTCTTCAAGACGATTGGTCAGGGATTCGACATAGAACGATCCGCCTAACGGGTCCACCACGCTGGTGACGTCGCTCTCGTGAGCGATCAGCTGCTGCGTCCGCAATGCGAGCTTCACTGCTTCCTCGGTCGGTAAGGCCAGCGTTTCGTCCATTGAATTCGTATGCAGGGATTGCGTCCCTCCCAATACTGCGGCTAGGGCCTGCAATGTGGTGCGAACCACATTGTTCATGGGCTGCTGTGCTGTGAGCGAACAGCCGGCCGTCTGGGCGTGACAGCGTAGCTGCGACGATCGCGGATCTTTCGGGTGATAGCGTCGTTCCATCTCGCGTGCCCAGAGCCGGCGGGCTGCCCTGATCTTGGCAATCTCCTCAAAAAAGTCGTTATGGACGTTGAAGAAGAACGAAAGCTGCGGCGCGAAGCTATCCACGGCGAGTCCCGCTTTCACGGCTGCGTCGACATAAGTCAGGCCGTCGTAGAGGGTAAAGGCCAACTCCTGTACTGCGGTCGAACCGGCCTCGCGGATGTGATAGCCGCTGATGCTGACGGGATGCCATTTCGGCACCTGCTTCGCGCAGTAGGCAATGGTATCGGTGATAAGGCGTAGGGACGGTTCGGGCGGGAAGAGCCATTCTTTCTGGGCGATGAATTCTTTGAGGATGTCGTTCTGCAACGTACCGCCCAAGCCCTCGACGGAAACGCCGTGCTTCTCGGCAACCGCCAGATACATGGCGAAAATGATGGTAGCCGGTCCATTGATGGTCATCGATGTGGTGACCTGGTCGAGCGGAATGCCGTCAAAGAGCTGTTCCATATCAACCACCGACGAAATTGCCACGCCACAATGACCGACTTCGCCATGCGCACGGGGATCATCCGCATCAATTCCCATGAGCGTCGGCATGTCGAAGGCGACGCTCAGTCCGTTCTGGCCGTGCTGGAGAAGATATTTGAAGCGCCGATTGGTATCGTCGGCGGATCCGAAGCCGGCGAACTGCCGCATCGTCCAGAGCCGACCGCGATACATGGTGGGATAGACGCCACGAGTGTAGGGAAATTCGCCGGGGAGGCCTAGGTCATGCCCAGGTGACCAGTCCTTCAGATCGTCACGTGTATAAACGCGATCAATGTCAAGTCCCGAGAGCGAGGTGAACCGAGGTTTCCGTTCTTGCATCGATCGGTACCTCCGGCGAGAAACGCGCGACAGGGTACAGGGTCAAATCTTGTTGCTCGTCGCCTCGTGCCTCTCGCGGCTTGCCGCATACGTATAGAACCCACGACCCGACTTCCGTCCCAGCCACCCTGCTTCGACATACCGACGGAGTAACGGGCAGGGGCGGAACTTCGGATCGCCCAAGTCCTGGTACAGGACCTCGCAGATCGCGAGTGTTGTATCCAGCCCGATCCGGTCGGCAAGGGCCAGTGGTCCCACCGGATGGTTCGCCCCCATCGTCATCGCCACATCAATATCTTCGGCTGACGCGACACCTTCCTCCAACGTGAACACAGCTTCATTGATCATGGGAATCAGGATGCGGTTTACGATGAACCCCGGCACGTCTTTGGCCACCACAGGGGTCTTCCCCAGCCGCCTCGCCAAATCAAGTGCGAAATTCATCGTTCGCTCGGATGTTTCCAGACCGCGGATAACTTCTACGAGTCGCATTACAGGGGCCGGATTCATGAAGTGCAGACCGACCACCTGATCGGGCCGACCGGAGGCTGTGCCCAGTTTCGTAATCGAAATCGACGAGGTATTGCTGGCGAGGATGGTGTGCGGCCGACAGACTCGGTTCAATTCGGCAAAAAGTTCCTGCTTGAGCAAGAGGTCTTCCGGAATCGCCTCGATAACGAGCTGCGCGTCTTCCAACCGTTCGAGCTGTACGATCGGATGGATGAGCCCCAGCACCTCACCCGCCTGGTGGTCGGTGAGACTGCCCCGCTCCACAACTCGTTCCAGACCGGTACGGATCTTGACAAGCGCCTCCATTAACGGCGGTTCCGCGACATCAACGAGCCGAACATGGTAGCCGGCCATCGCACACACTTGCGCAATGCCGCGGCCCATCTGGCCAGCGCCGACAATGCCGATGGTTTTGACGTTTTCGAGTTTCAAGGCCATCTCCTCCACGACACGAGAAGACCACCGTCAGGTCACTACATGCGTTCCACCACCAACGCGATTGCTTCTCCCCCTCCAATACAGAGACTGGCCAACCCTCGTCTGGCACCCCTCGCTTCCAGAGCATAGAGAAGGGTCGTCAGAATTCGGGCACCCGTTGCCCCGATCGGATGGCCGAGCGCAACTGCTCCACCATTGACGTTGACCCTCTTTGGATCGAGCCCTAGTTCCCGGTTGATGGCGAGCGAGACGGCCGAGAACGCTTCGTTGATCTCGAACAGATCGATGTCGGCAATCGAGAGGCCGGTTTTCTTGAGTACCAGTTTGATCGCTTCGACCGGCGCAATCGTAAACCACTCGGGTGCTAATGCCGCTCCGGCGTAGCCAATGATACGCGCGATCGGTGCAAGTTCGAGACGCACTGCTTCGTCTTCAGCCATGACGACCAACGCTGCCGCCCCGTCGTTACAGGAGGGAGAATTGCCCACCGTCAAGACGCCATCATCCTGGAACACCGGCTTGAGTTCACGCAGCTTTTTCAGATCGACTCGGTTCGGCTCTTCATCCTCAATGATGGTCAGTGATGCTCCTTTCCGTGACGGCACGTCGATCGGGATAATTTCCTGCTTAAAGACACCGGTCGCGATGGCACTCTGAGCCCGGCGGTAACTCTCCAAAGCAAAATCGTCAACTTCTTGTCGTGTGAGCCGGTACTTGGCTGCGCACAGTTCTCCGCCGTTGCCCATGTGGAAATTGTTATAGACGTCCCACAGCCCGTCTTTCACCAGACTGTCCACCAATTCCGCATGTCCGAGCCGATACCCCTGCCTGGCCTTCTCCAACAAGTAGGGTGCACGAGTCATGTTTTCCATCCCGCCGGCTACGATAATCCGTGCCTCGCCGAGCGCGATGGCTTGAGAGGCCATGATCACGGTTTTGAGACTGGAGCCGCAGATCTTGTTGACAGTCGTTGCCCCGACCGAATGAGGGATTCCGGCTCCAATCGAGGCTTGTCGGGCGGGCGCTTGTCCGAGTCCGGCGCTGAGGACACACCCCATATACACATCGTCAACTCTCTCGGGCTGCACATGCACGCGCTTCAATGCCTCGCCAATGGCGATACTCCCAAGCTTCGTTGCGGGCACGGAGCTGAACAGGCCATTGAAACTCCCCATTGGCGTTCGCACGGCGCTCACGATAACGGCCTGTTGTATGCGGCTCACAGAATTTTCTCCCATTGACTCTGTTCGAGGTAGCCCTTCACTTTCGCCATGAACTGGTCTGCCGTCGCCCCGTCGATGACCCGGTGGTCAAACGACAGACTGAGATAGCCCATCGGATGGATCGCAATGGCATCGTTGACGACTACCGCTCGTCTCTGAATCGCGCCAACTCCCAGGATTGCAATCTGCGGTTGATGAATGATCGGCGTGCTAAACAGGCTGCCAAACCCGCCGTGATTCGTAATTGTGAAGGTCCCACCTTGGACCTCCTCTGGGTTCAATTTTTTAGACCTGGCGCGGTCCGCGAGGTCTGCTATTTCTTTGGCTAGCTGTGTCAGCCCCTTTCGATCTGCATGTCGCACCACCGGAACGAGAAGTCCATCATGCAGCGCGGTGGCGATGCCGATATGGATGTCTTTTTTGACGGTAATGCCCTGCTCTCCCCACGAGGAATTCAGCCCCGGCATCTCTCGAATTGCGCGAGCGACGGCACGGATGACGAACGGCAGATAGGTCAGATTGCGGCCTTCCCGAAATTTCGCGATACCCGTAAAGTCAACTTCAAAGAACGTGGAGACATGCGCCGATGTCTGCCTGCTCTTGATCATCCGTTCGGCGATCGTTTTGCGCATCTGCGTGAAGGGAATAATCTCTTCACCCATTGATTGCTCACCGGCAGACTCTTGCACTTTGATAGGACCTCCACGTTGAGCGATGAAGTCCTGTACATCCTTTCTGGTCACCCGCCCGCTCGCCCCAGTTCCTTTTACCTGCGAGAGATCGACTCCATGTTCCGTTGCCAGTTGGCGAACAGCGGGAGAATGATGTTCCTCCCCTTCGAAAGTTGGTTCCATGGGACGGACGACCACCCCGCCGACTCGGTTGATGACTTCGGAGGGAGGAGCGCTCTCGATTCGTGCCAGCAGCGTTCCCACGGGGACCGTCTCACCCTCCTTGACGATAATTTCGCTCAGCACTCCCGTTGCCGGGGAGGGAATTTCCAATGCCACTTTCTCGGTTTCCACTTCCAAAAGTGATTGGTCCTTTTGAATCATCCCTCCGACGGGGATGAGCCATCTCACCACAATTCCTTCAGCGATGCTTTCTCCAAGCTGAGGCATGATAATGTCAGTCGCCACCAGGACCTCCAACATGACGCGGGGCTGCTGCCCGCGCGTGGTCCCTCACACAAATATCAATATGCCGCCAACCTCCGCGATGCCGAGATAATGTCACTCGTTTTCGGAAGAAAAAACTCTTCCAAGGGTGTGCTAAACGGCACTGGCGTGTCCGGCGGGGCGATGCGAAGAATCGGTCCGTCCAAACAGTCAAAGCATTCTTCCGCCAACAAGGCGGCAATCTCGGCACCGATTCCGCCGGTCTTGTTATCCTCGTGCAACATAATGGCCTTGCTGGTCTTGCGCACCGATCCGTAGACCGTGTCTTTGTCGAGGGGAATCAACGTGCGCAGATCAACCACTTCGACATCAATCCCTTCCTTCGCCAGGACCTGAGCTGCCTCGAGCGCCAAATGCACCATTGCGCCGTACGTGATGATCGAAAGATCGCTGCCGGCGCGTTTGACGTCAGCCTTCCCGATCGGAACAATGTAATCCTCCTGCGGCAGCGCCGCTTTAATCCGGCGGTAGAGAAACTTGTGCTCGAAGTAGAGGACAGGGTTGGGATCCCGAATGGCTGCTTTGAGTAGCCCCTTCGCATCGTATGGAGTCGAAGGGGCCACAAGCTTGAGCCCGGGCGAGTGGAAGAACCAGCCTTCGGGACATTCTGAATGAAAGGGACCGCCGTGCACGCCCCCGCCGAACGGGGCACGAATAACCATCGGCACCGCGGCACCCCACCGGTAATGATTCTTGGCCGCGACCTCGGTGATCTGATCGAAGGCGCAAGAGATGAAGTCGGCGAACTGCATTTCGACGACAGGACGCAGGCCCATCATGGCCGCCCCGATGGCAGCTCCTACGAAGCCGGACTCGGACAGCGGCGTGTCAAGGACTCGCCACTCGCCGTATTTTTGGAGAAAGCCCTCGGTGATTTTGAAGGCCCCGCCGTACGCGCCGATGTCTTCGCCCATCAGGAACACCCGCTCGTCGCGGGTCATCTCTTCATCCAGGGCCTGCGAGATGGCTTCAAGATACGTGACCTCGGATTGGGTTGTGGCGCTGGTCATGATTCCACCTCATCGGCGGTGGCGAAAACTCCCTCCAGCACCTCTTGTCCTTCCGGCAGCGGACTCCGCTCCGCAAACTCCAGCCCAGCCTCGACTTCTTTCTTCACCCGCTCGCCGATTTCTTGAAAAGACGGCTCATCGCCATAGCCGAGCTGGATGAGCAGTCGTTCGGCTTTCAGGATCGGATCTTTCTTCTTCCATTCTTCCAGCAGTTCACGTGGCACATATTTGGCCGGATCATGTTCGGAATGGCCGTGCATCCGCATAGTTTTGAACTCAAGGAACGTCGGCCCTTCGCCTGCGCGGGCCTTCGCGATGGCGTGTCTCGAAGCCAAATAGACCGCGGCGACGTCGTTCCCGTCCACAATCTCACCAGGCATGCCATAGGCTTTGGCCCGATCGACCACGTCAGGGACCGCCATCTGCAAGCGCTGTGGCGTCGAATAGGCATATTGGTTGTTGGTGCAGAAAAACACGACAGGCAGTTTACGCACGGCGGCAAAGTTCATCGCTTCGTGGAAGTCGCCGCGGCTGGTTCCGCCGTCACCGGTTCCCGCCAACGCGACACGAGATTCGCCTCGGATTTTGAACGCTAGAGCGACGCCAGTTGCCACTGGCAGATTGTCGGCCAAATGACTGACGAAGCCGATCATGCCCCGCTTGAGGTCACCCATGTGGACGTTGCCGTCTTTCCCTTTCGTCGGCCCAGTTCGTTTGCCGAGGTATTGGGCAAGAACTTCTCCGCACGTGAATCCGCGAATGAGAAAGGCTCCCATGTCTCGATGAAAGGGGGCGATCACATCATCGCGCTCAAGGGCCGAGGCATAACCGACCGCGATGGCTTCCATCCCATGGCTGGTATAGCACCCCCCGACAATGCGCCCCTGTCGGTAGAGCGCCGTCACTCGATCCTCCAAGCCTCTTGTGAGCCGGAGGTAGTAGTACATCTGGAGCAGATCGGCTCGCTTGATCTCTCTTGTCATGTCTGCCAGGTCCATGTGTTCCTCCTCGCAGCGCGGTGGAACGGGCCTCAGAGTTCAGGCATGTCTTTCCAGGACAGTAAGGGTCTGTTCATCCGGCACAAAGGACAGTTCGCCGGCTCCCACTGAGGCATGTCGAGATCCGTCGTGTAGTAGAAAGGATGTTGGGCGACCAATTCGTTCATCAATGGGAACTGCCCGCTGTCGCGGCGCGCGAAGACCATCATCCCGGCCAGCAGCCCTCCCTCGTCGGTAATCACTTTCCCGAGCTTGCCGACGCAATTTCCACGCGTGGTGACGTCGTTGAGAGCCAGAAATTGTTCCCCGGCTTTGATGGTGCCGACCTTGATGTCCGTCCCGATCCGTCCAGTCTCGCAACTGTACGGAGTCAACGTCACGCGCAATCGCATTGTGTCGTGAAATCGATCTGCAATTCCTTGCGCGAGTAACCCTGCGGCTGAGGTGGTGGCCACGATGCCTGTGATCGGATCGTGATGAAAGGTTCGTCCGATCCACTCGGCCATATCCTGTGCCAATAGCCTGATCAGCTCTGGAAAACGCGCGATGGATTCGAACCGCAGATAGGTCGCTGTGTGGTGGCCCGATACTACTTCCACATGAGTATCGAAGAATACCGACTGGGAGGTGCGCAGAACGCGTAGAATATCCCACTCAGTGAGCTCGGTATGGGAACCGGCTCGAACAACCGGTTTGAGCTTGGCTTCGATCGCTGGCCCCTCGTAGAGCGCTCGGTGCCGATCCACTAACTCGACAAGAGCCTGCTCAACCGTGCTGACGCTCATAGCCCATCCCTCTGGGTGGCATTCACCACTTTTGTTCTCAAGACACCAATCGGTTGAATTTCCAGCTCCACTACATCGCCAGGCTTCAAGTAGCGATCCATCTCAAGTCCGCACCCTCCGCCAACGGTTCCTGAGCCGAATACGTCCCCCGGATAGATGGTTTCGCCACGAGAGACATGCGCGATCATTTGCAGGAATGACCAATGGATCGTCCCGAATCGTCCCCGCGACCATTCTTCTCCGTTCACTCTGGCGATCATCGTCAATGTCCCGAGATCCCCAATGTCATCAGGAGTGACAAGGCAGGGTCCTAAAGCCGTCGCAAAATCTTTGCCTTTCGCCGGACCCAACCGGCAAGCCATCTCTTGAAACTGGATATCGCGCGCACTGAAGTCATTCATGATCGTATAGCCGGCAATGTAGTCTTGCGCCTCCCGTTCAGGGATGTCTCTGCCCCTTCGTCCGATGACACAGGCCAGTTCCAACTCGTAGTCCAGCTTCGTCGTCTCCAACGGCCAAGAAAGGTCTTCGTCCGGCCCAATGATGGTGCGATGATTCCCCTTGTAATAGACGGGTGCCTTGTACCATTCCGGCGGAATCGGCTGACCCCGCTTCTTCGACGTGGCGGCAATATGGTTTTCAAACGCGATGAAGTCACGCAGGGAAGAAGGATTCGGAAGCGGAGCGGTGATCCCCACCTCCCCGGCGCGGTAAAATACGGTTTCATCCGACGGGCCCTTACTCGAATGACCGAGCATGACCACATAGTCGAATGCCCGCTTCGCGGCCGCCATCGCCGAAGATCCGCCCTCGAGAAACTCCAACATGGTTGAAGGCACCTGGGCATTGGCCAAACGGTATGGCTGCGCCTCATGCTGATCATGCAACCATCTGGCATAAGCCATATTCAGGTCGACGATGCTCTGGTCTTGAATCGCACCCACCCTCGAGAAGCTGCCAACAGGAGTTGTGATCCGGAAACTGACGAGTTTCATCCGTGACTCCAGCTCAGCGCGTAATCTTTCAGTTCTACCGCTTCCATTTCCGGTCTCACCGTAAAGGGTGTCTTGCTTTCGATCATCACCGCCACCTCGCTCGTCTGCGTCCTCTGCTCGCTGGTCTTCACCGCTTGCGGCTGCGGTCCGTGATGGATCCCCTGTGGGTGCAACGTCAGCATTCCTGGCTGAATCCCCGCCCGGCTGAAGAATTCCCCCTGATGGTAGAAAAGCACTTCGTCATAGTCGGTATTGCGATGGTAGAACGGAACGCGCAGTGACTCAGGATCGCTTTCCAATGGTCTCGGAGCGAAAGTCGAAATGAGGCATCCACCGGCTCTAAACGTCACATGAACGCTCGGCGGAAGGTGGTAGCGGGGGCTCATTACCGGACGGAAATCACGCACGTTCAACTTGGCGACCCACAAGTCTCCTTTCCAGCCCACCACGTCGATGGGATAGAAGGGATAGATCACCCGCGTCGAGTCGCCTTGTCTCTTGATGTGGACCTCCCATTCTTGGCCCTGCGTCTGAGGTGGCTCCACGGTTCCGAGCTCAGGCGCGACAAGGACACCCTTGTCAAAGAGCGCGTGTTGGCCGAGCGGCCCACGATCCGGGACCGTGATGGGTTCGGGCGTTTCGATGATAAGAAAAAAGGAAGGACCGGCATCGACGTGAATTCGATAGGTCGTGCCCTTGGGGATTATCACATAATCGCCTGGTTCATACGACAGCGTTCCGTAGTCCGATTCGAATCTTCCTCTGCCTTGATGCACGAAATACGCTTCGTCACCATCCGCATCGCGAACGAAATGGGGCATCGTCTCCGCATGATGCGAAACGTAAAGGCTCACATCTTGGCTGTGCATCACCAGAGCCTGTCGGCCAATTGCACGTGAAGGGTTCGTAGTGGAGAGCTGGGTACAAGCAAAGGCCTGCGGCTTGAGCGGCCCGTCAATCTTCACCCAGGCGGTCGGTGGATGCGTTCTGTACAAATGCGATACCGGCCCGGTAAACCCTTCTCGCCCATGTTCCTCTTCGCACAGCCCTTCAGGAATCCCGACGTGAGCCTGATTGGGAACTTTGCCTTTTCTATTGAGATACATGGCCGGTCTCCCTCGAAGTGAGGCACCGTTCATGAGGCCTGTTTCAACGGCTTCTTCGTGATGGGAATTAGGGATGATTGATAATCAATGATCGTCCGTTCGACCCCGGAGGCCTGGTCCCGCTCGATGTCCTTGTACAGCGCTTCAACGGTACCGCGGACAAAAGTCTTCGCCTTTTCTGCGCCGTGGGCTCGTTGTGTCAACTCGATGAACAACCCACCACCCTGGAACAGCGGATAGGTGAACCGCTGTTTCAGCGGTCCGAACCCATCACGCCCTTCTTTCAAGGGGCCGCTAAATTTTACGCCCTGGGCTTCCCACTCCCGACACACGGCCTGAATGTCATCGACTTCGAGCGCGAAGTGCTGCACACCCTGCCCATACTTCTCAATAAACTCCGTAATCTGCGACTTCGTCGCTTTGTCACGCCCCTGCATGAGCGCAATCTTGGCGGCGCCTCGTTGCACCACAACCGTATCCATTGACGACTTGTCGCTGCCCACATCGCGGGCCGACCAAATCACTTCAAAGCCAAGAACCTTCGTGAATAGAAATTCCGCCGCATCGAGGTTTTCCACGCAGAGCGTAATGTGATCAATGCCCGTTGCTTGGTCCATGACAACCTTCCTCTCCCCAAGCGGAATTTATCCTTGTTTCACGCTTCATCTCCAGTTGTTCCCTACCACCGAGCAACCACAATATAACATAAATATACAATCACACAATATAAGAAAACTATTATTTCGTGAAATGCAAACAGGTAATGCCTTAGCATGATTTATGCTATGCATCTAGATCATGGTTATCCTATATACTGCTTGATGTGAAATAAATTGATTACATGATATAAAAAGTATATCATGTGGTTTGTAATGCTCCCGTCACTTCCAAAGGTCATGCACTTCGTTGGTTGTGGGAGGTGACCGATGACGTTTTATGAAAAAATGAGAAGTCTCGTCCTCGGACATGGGGCGATCAACAATTCCTATCTCGATCGCTTTCAAGGTGGGGATCTTACAGATGCGGAGCTAAAGGAATTCGCCATCGAATTCTATAGCTTTGCACGCTTTTTCCCCCAGATTCTGGTATCCCAACTCGTGAATACCGAGGATGAGAAGGTTGCTGAAGAGCTGACCAAGGTTCTCTACTCCGAATTGGGTGATGGGCAGACCCGACACCGGCACGAGCTGCTCTATCGAGACTTTTTGCGGTCCATTGGAGTTGAGGTGCATGAAGCAATGTCTCGTCCCATGTTGCCTTCTACCCGCGCCTATATCGAAGGAATGGAACGATTGTACAGCGACGGCAATCACGCCAGAGCCTTGGGCGCATCCTTTGGTCTCGAAAACATGGCCATCACGATGTGGGATCATCTCATCCCCGGCCTCACTTCGCTGAAAGCTATCCGCTACCCTCACATGGACATTACCTATTTCACCTTTCATCGGGAGCTCGAATCCACACACGAGAAAGCAATGGAGCATGCAGTGACAGCCATAGAAAGCACGAGCAACACCGGCATGTCCGACGTGGACAAGGAAGATTTTCAGGACGGCCTGAGCGCGGTCCTGAGTTATCTTGAAGGTTTTTGGGTGGGACTCGAACGCCGAGGCTCACCGAGCCGCAAACCACACGAGATACATCCTCACGCGGCATGACGTACTCTAGACCGTGATCAAGTTCTGACAATCAGGTTCTGACCGAATTGTGAGGAGGGGGTGCATGGCCGAAATCTCAACGTATCTTGAGGCCGTCAAGGAACGCTTCGATCTCAACAGCGATTACGCGCTCGCAAAGAAGCTCAGCATCGCCCAACCCGACGCCAATCTCATGCGACGCGGTCTCAAGATCCCGAAACCCGAACTCTGCATCAAGATCGCCAAGCTCCTCAACAAGAACCCGGTCGAGCTTCTCCTGATTGCTCAGAAGGACAAAGCTCCAACCTCCGCCAAAGAATACTGGACCCTCGCGCTGACGGCCGTCGACGTCATGCTCCATGTCCCTAAAGCCCCCAAGTACATTCCGCGGAAGGTTGAGGCAATCGGACGTGAGCTGCGCCAGCTTGAAACCCAGACCTTGACCTATGAAGGAGCGGAGGCAAACGCCGAGGCAGTCCGGCTGGTCCAGACTGCAGAACATTCCATCGACGCGATCATGGAGCGTTGGAATATTTGGAAGAAAGGCGAGGCCTTGTATCCGAACTATCTCATGGCTAACCAAGAGGCTGCCAAGCGCGGAGTAACCATTCGCCGCTTGTTGGTCCTGACTCGGGAGCAGATGCAGCAGGAGTCGGCCGTGGCTGACGCCATCCAGGTGATGGAAGATCAGCATCGGGCCGGCATCAATATCTTCTATGCCTTTAGGGAGGAGCTGGAGCGGGCTCCGGCGTTTCAACGTTTTGAAGAGGACTACAAGAGCCAAGGGGCCGCAAGGGATCTCAATGCCGCGATGTTTGATCGGGAGATCCTCATTTTTTCCCAATCCTACGGCCAAGCGCAGCTCGGCGTGATCGGTCGTCCGACGCCGATTACGATGATTAATCAATTGGAGATCACGTGGAAGACTGAATTGCTGCGGGATCTCAATCCCGCTCCGCTCTTTGACATGACCCGGTACGTCTTTGAATACGGGGGCTCGCAGGCCTTCAAATCGGAACTGGCGCGGTTCATGAGGTCCATCACGTGAAATTCCCTTCGGAACCGTTCAAGATAAAAGTGGTGGAACCGATCCGACGTACCACACGGGAGGAGCGGGACCATCTGCTGCGCGCCGCCGGCTATAACCTGTTCAAGGTCCCCGCCGAGAGTGTGTATGTCGACCTGTTAACGGACAGCGGCACCTCGGCCATGAGCGACGACCAGTGGGCAGGCTTGATGCTCGGGGACGAGTCCTATGCCGGCAGCAGGAACTATTACCACCTCGAAGAGACCGTCCGTTCCATCTTTGGCTATAAACATGTGATCCCCACGCATCAGGGACGCATGGCGGAGAATCTTTTGTTCTCCACCATTGTGAAGCCAGGCATGTGTGTTCCGAACAATATTCATTTTGATACCACCCGGGCCAACGTGGAGCATCAAGGAGCTCAGGCTCTGGATGTCGTGGTCAAAGAAGCCTATGACCCTCACTGTGAATTACCGTTCAAGGGCAATATGGATTTAATCCGTTTGGAGGAGACGATTCATCGCGTGGGATCGGCCCGGATTCCGCTGGTAATGGTGACGATCACGAACAACAGCGGCGGCGGGCAACCGGTCTCGATGGATAATATTAGGAAAACGCGGGCGTTGTTACATCGCTATGGTGTTCCCCTGTTTTTTGATGCTTGTCGCTTCGCGGAGAACTGCTTTTTCATCAAAGAGCGCGAACCAGAATACGCTGACCAGTCGATACTCGCTATCGCGCGCGAGCTATTCAGTTACGGTGATGGCTGTACGATGTCGGCGAAGAAAGATGGCCTCGTGAACATCGGGGGCTTTCTTAGCTTGAACAATGATCAGTGGGCACAGGACATCACCAACATGCTCATCCTGGTCGAAGGCTTTCCCACCTATGGTGGGTTGGCCGGCCGAGATCTTGAAGCGATGGCCAGAGGGCTCCGCGAAGTGTTGGACGAAGACTACCTCAACTTTCGGGTTGGACAAGTACGGTACCTGGGAGAATTGCTGGATCAAGCAGGCGTGCCCATTCTCAAGCCGATTGGCGGGCACGCCGTGTATCTCAACGCCAAAGAGTTTCTGCCACATATCGAGCAGGCACAATTTCCCGCCCAGTCATTGGTTGTCGCTCTATATCGGGAACACGGAATCAGAGGAGTGGAAATCGGCACGGTCATGTTCGGCAAAAACGATCCGGCAACCGGTCGAACGATCCATCCGGAACTTGAGATGGTACGGCTGGCCATCCCTCGCCGAGTCTATACGAACATGCAGATCACGTATGTCGCTGAATCAATCGTTGAGCTGTACCGGCGCCGCGAGATGATCCATGGCCTCCGCTTGACCTATGAGGCGCCGGCGCTGCGCCACTTTACGGCGCAATTTGAGGAGCTTCAGGACAGATCCCTCTTCCAGCAAGCTCTATCCTAATTGGGAACCGATGGCATCCCTCTTCAAAGGCCTCGAACGAATCGAAGAAGCCCGGGAGCGGTTGACCGGCCATAGTTTCATGGCAGGGCTTTTCGTCGGGAAGCCCGACTTTTCGCTGCTGGTCCTACCAGAGGAATTACCAGAACACACGGTTGCCTGGGACCGATTTCGGCCGCAGTTGGAGACCTTCCTCAGAACGCATGTTGATCCGGATGAGATTGAGCGGACGGCGAAGATTCCCGATTCTGTATTCAAGGGTTTGTTTGCGCTCGGTGCGTTCGGCATGAAAATCCCCAAAGAGTATGGAGGCCTTGGGTTTTCCTATACCAACTACGGTCGCGCCCTCATGCTCATCGCAAGTTGGAGCAACATTCTGGCCCTGACCGTCGCGGTGCCGCAGTCCATCGGCATCGCCATGCCGGTGCTGCTGTTCGGCAGCGAGGAGCAGAAACGCAAGTACTTGCCCGTCGTCGCGCGGGAAGCGGTCTCCGCCTTCGCACTGACCGAGTCGCTCACCGGTTCGGATGCGGCCAATATCCGGACCGAAGCGGTGTTGGATGCCAGCGGGACCGCGTTTGTCGTGAACGGCGAGAAACTGTGGTGTACGAACGGCTCAATCGCGCGCTATGTCACGTTGGTCGCACGGGTGCCGGCGAAGAGGATTCTGCACGGCGAACGACCAGCGTGGGTTCCGGTCCCGGAGGGCAAGGATGCCGACGAGCAGGTTCACACGGCTTTTATTCTCGATATGGAGACTCCCGGAGTGCAGATCCGGCAACGGTGTCAGTTCGAGGGCTGTCGGGGCATTGAGAATGCCTACATGACCTTCACTAATGTCCACGTCCCCGCCGCCAACG
>CAMLHQ010000047.1 GCA_946479785.1 uncultured Nitrospira sp. | reverse complement strand
GCGGGTCAGGGCCCACAATCTGAAAGAAGTTAACGCGGAGTTAACATCCCTGTAATCGAGCGGGAAGCGCAGATCGTTATGCTCAGGGGCGTCAAAGATAAGCGGAGACAAAATGGAGGACGGCCATGCGATTGATGCATCGGAATGGGGCGAGAAGGGTCACCATCCTCGTGGCCCTCGCACTCCTAGGATGGTTCCTCAGTCCCACGCATTCAGAGACCGCGACGCTCATCAAGGTAGATGGTTCGAGCACCGTGTTCCCGATTACTGAAGCCGTGGCCGAAGAGTTCCAGAAGGAGACCCGCGCAGCGGTGCGGGTGACAGTGGGAATTTCCGGGACCGGCGGAGGATTTAAGAAATTCTGTCGAGGTGAGACGGATGTGCAGGACGCGTCACGCCCTATTTCTGCAAGCGAGATGGAAACCTGTCGGACGAGTGGGATTCAATATTACGAACTACCTGTCGCGTTCGATGCGTTGACGATTGCAGTCAGTCCGCTGGCGACGTGGCTCGATGCGATCTCGATCGCTGAACTGAAGCAGATGTGGGATCCCTCCTCACAAGGACGCATTGTAAAGTGGAATCAAATTCGGTCTTCTTGGCCGGACCTGCCGCTCAAACTGTTCGGGGCCGGCTCGGATTCCGGTACCTTTGACTATTTTACGGAGGCTGTGGTCGGAAAGGCCAAGGCGAGCCGAGGTGATTATACGGCCAGCGAGGATGACAATACGCTTGTACAAGGGATAGCCAACGACAAGCATGCGCTCGGCTATATTCCCTTTGCATACTATGAGCCCAACAAGAAGCGCTTGAAGGCGGTGGCCGTCGATGGAGGGCACGGGCCTATCCTTCCCTCGCGGGAAACCGTCGAAAATGGTGCGTATCAGCCGCTCTCTCGTCCTATGTTCATCTATGTGAACGCCAAATCAGCAGGCAAACCCGAGGTGAAGCGATTCGTGGAGTTTTACCTTATGCAGGCTCCGACTCTGGTTCCCCAAGTAAAGTACGTGCCACTGCCTCAACAAGCATATGAACTGGCCCTCGCTCACTTCAAGAATGGAAAACTCGGCACGGCATTCCAAGGGAACTCAACCATCGGCCTGAAGATCGAAGATCTGCTACGGCGCGAAGCCAAGCTGTAAAGAGAACACACATGAATGCCGAGGCCGTCTTGAAAAAAGCCGAAGCGCTGCGTCTGTCCTCGCGCCTTCTGACCTACGGGAAAGAGAAGGCCGTTGAGGCGCTGTTGTTGTTCGCCGCGTTGACCTCGGTGGCTATTACGGTGGGCATCGTCGGCGTGCTTGTTTATGAATCGATTGGGTTCTTTCGGCAGGTTCGACTTCTGGACTTTCTGACGGACAGGCAATGGACACCGCTGTTTTCAGAGCCGCATTATGGCATTTTGTCTCTGGTGTCCGGTACCGTCGTCACCACCGCGGTTGCGCTCGCCGTCGCGATTCCCATGGGAAGTTTGATCGCCATCTACCTCAGCGAGTACGCATCGCGCGGTCTTCGTGA
The DNA here is from genome assembly GCA_946479785.1 of uncultured Nitrospira sp. The sequence goes on along the minus strand of CAMLHQ010000047.1, from coordinate 21,673 downwards.
AGTTGTCAAACCTGTTTTGGAATTGCTCAGTGCCGTTCCAACGGTGGTGTATGGGTATTTTGCACTGTTGTTCGTGACGCCAGCACTCCAGATCCTGTGGCCTGAGTTGCCCGGATTCAACATGCTGAGTGCCGGATTGGTCATCGGCATCATGATCGTCCCTTATGTCAGTTCTGTCAGCGAGGACGCCATGCGAGCCGTTCCGGTGCACTTGCGGGAAGGGGCGTTTGCCTTGGGAGCGACACGCATGCAAACCGCGCTTCGTGTTGTGTTTCCATCGGCGCTGTCCGGGATTACGGCCGCGTATGTGCTCGGAATCTCTCGGGCCATCGGGGAAACCATGGTGGTGGCAATTGCAGCTGGCATGCAGCCGACGTTGACGTGGAATCCTCTTGAACCGGCAGCCACGATGACGGCTTACATTGTGCAAGTGAGTTTAGGCGATCTGCCGCATGGAAGTATAGGCTACCAAACCATTTTTGCGACCGGGTTGACTTTGTTACTGATGACACTCCTATTCAATATCGCTGGTCATGTTCTTAAAAAACGATATCGACAGGTCTATTAACGGCGCGTCCGTTCGACGACGGATCGCTCGACGCCAGCTTCGGGATCGCCTGTTCGCGCTGACAGGACTCGGGGTGATGGCGGCGGCTTTCCTCGTCTTGCTGGCATTGCTGGGGCAACTGGCTTTCGACGGGGTTGGCCGAGTGTCCTGGCAATTTCTCACCGCTTATCCTTCGCGGTTCCCTGCGCAAGCCGGCATTCTGAGCGCATGGATTGGAACTGTCCTGGTCATGCTGCTTACGGCGCTGACTGCGGTGCCGCTCGGCCTTGGCGCGGCCATCTATCTGGAAGAGTATGCTCCTAAGAATTGGATGACTGACCTGATTGAAATCAATATCACCAATTTGGCCGGCGTGCCGTCGATCGTCTACGGTTTGATGGCGCTGGGGCTGTTGGTCTACGAATTTCATTTGGGACAGAGTTTTCTCACCGCCGGCTTGACGCTGGCTATGTTGATCCTGCCCATGGTCATCATCGCGACTCGTGAAGCGATCCGTGCGGTGCCTCCCCAGATTCGAGAAGCCGCCTATGCGCTCGGTGCCACGAAGTGGCAGACGGTGAGAGATCATGTCGTGCCCTATTCGATGGGCGGGATTCTTACCGGGATGATCCTTGCCCTGTCGCGCGCAGTCGGTGAAACGGCTCCATTGATTACGGTAGGGGCGTTGTCCTTCATCGCCTTTCTTCCCCACTCGCCTTTGTCGTCCGAGTTTCCGTTTGTGTCGATCGAATGGCTCTTCGATCCCTTTACAGTCATGCCGATTCAGATGTTCAACTGGGTGTCCCGTCCCCAAGAGGAATTTCATGTGAATGCAGCCGCAGCCGGTGTGATCCTCCTGCTGATGACACTGGCGATGAATGCTCTGGCGATTACTGTACGTGCGCGCTTTCGTAGGCGCATCCATTGGTAATCATATGACGCCGCATGTCGAAACCAGACCGGCGCTGAAAGCCGAGGCTCAAAAGTTGAGTTTCTATTACGGCGGGACGGTGCAAGCGCTCAAAGCCATCTCGTTGGGCCTCCCCGATCGACGCGCCACGTCGTTAATCGGTCCATCAGGCTGCGGGAAGACGACGTACTTGCGTTGCCTGAACCGCATGCACGATCTCTATCCCGGGAACCGCTACGAGGGCGCCGTGCTTCTCTATCCGGACCAGATGAATATCGTCGACCAGGCCATCGATCCGATCGAAATCCGTATGCGTGTCGGGATGGTATTCCAGAAACCGAATCCCTTCCCCACCTCGATTTATGAGAATGTCGCGTACGGACTGCGCATCCGCGGGACGGTGACACGAAGCGAGTTGGATGACACGGTGGAACAGGCATTGCGGGATGCCGCGCTATGGCCCGAGGTGAAGGACCGCTTGCGTAGTCTCGCGTTTAATTTGTCGGGAGGGCAACAGCAGCGTTTATGTATTGCCCGTGCGTTGGCGACCGGTCCTGAAATGCTCTTGTTCGATGAGCCGACTTCGGCGCTTGATCCTACGGCGACAGCCCGGATCGAAGAATTGGTGACGGAACTCAAACAACGGATTACCATTGTGATCGTCACGCACAACATGCAGCAGGCGGCACGGGTTTCGGACTATACGGCCTTCATGTATGAAGGCCAGTTGGTCGAGTGTGATCGCACGGAGAAGATTTTTACGAATCCATCGAATAAGCTGACCGAGGAATACGTAACCGGCCGCTTCGGCTAGCGACGGTAGAAACAAGGAGTGTGATGCAACGACACGTCGACCAAGAGCTTGGGGACTTGAAATCTCAGATTTTGCGGATGGGGTCCCTTGTCGAATCGCAGATTGAGGGATCGATCAAGGCCTTGGTTGACCGGGATGTGGACCTGGCGTCTCGCATCATTGAGCGGGACACCCTGGTGAATAGTATGGATGTGGACATTGATGAAAATTGCGTGAGGCTGCTGGCGCTTCAAGCACCGGCCGCGGGCGACCTGAGATTCGTCACCACCGCCATGAAAATTTCCACGGAGCTCGAACGGATGAGTGATCTGGCGGAAAACATCTGCGAACGGGTGATTGAACTGAATGAAGAGCCTCAACTCAAACCTTATATTGATATTCCCCGAATGGCCAATTGGACGATGCAGATGGTGCGAGAATCCCTTGACGCCTTTGTCCGTTCAGATGCGGTGTTGGCAAGGAAAGTTTGTGCCGATGACGACTTTGTGGATAATCTGACACACCAGCTGTTTCGGGAGCTTCTGTCCTTCATGATCGAAAATCCGGGAACGATCACCCGCGCGATTCGTCTCACTTTCATCGGCAAATACCTTGAACGCATTGCGGACCATGCCACCAATGTATCGGAGCTCGTGGTGTATATGGTGGAAGGGAAGATTGTCCGCCACACAACCCCGCCGGTTCTTTCAGACAACGAATCCTGACGAGGAGAATCCACGACCCTAACGGCGGTTATGCCGCATAGTGGATGGAGAAGAGGGAATAGTCGAAGCGATGGCGACGGAGTACGATCTTGCCACAGCGGGCCAGACAGTCCACCGTGTGAAAGATCTGCCCCCAGCTGTATTGCGGAAGTAGTGCAACCAGCGCATCCAGACTGATAACGTCCTGTTCTTCGATCTGCGCCAGAATCTCGCGTTCCAGGTTGTGGACCGATTGATCTATCGGCGTATCGAGCGATGCAATAGACATGATGAAATCCTCCTGACTGAGATCAAGAGAAAGAGAAGACCATTTGGTTTGTGGGAAGAGTCGCTGGTATGGAGACCGGGCTGTAACGGACGGCGACCACTCGAATCGTACCCAATGTGAGGAGAATTCCGCCGAGTACTGCGAACTGTTGCCATTCCCCGCCTGAAAACCAGCGCGAAATGATTTCGGTCAACATCACGACCAGCACCGTATCCACGATAAACGTCACGCGCACGCGTCCATCCGAACAATAGGTCAAGGTCGTTTTTAAGACTTCCACGACGGCCAAGAGTGTCAGGGCATCAACAATGATGTGCCTGAGAGCCACTTCAAGATCGGCAGACAACAGCAATCGGAGGTCAAGGAATGTTTTGAGGACTCCGCCGACGAGTCCGATGAGAATAGTGATGATCAGCAGGCTCAGCGTGAACCGGATCGCTGCGTCCCATACCTGCATCATGTCTGGCAGTGTCGTCAGCGCCCTAGCTTGCTGGAACCACCGTTGTCCCGACGTGTCAGAGTGATGATATGGCTCGCGCGGCATAGCCGCCTCCTTCGTTCATCGGCTATAGCTCGTCGACTGAAACGGGATGCAACAGATCACGGACCGACAAGACGCCGACGATCGAACCGCCATTCAAAACCGCCAAGTGCCTTAGACCATGCTGCTCCATGAGATCTGCGGCCTCGGTAATCGGTCGTCTCGAATCAATCCCAATGACCGGACTGCTCATGATGTCTTCCACCGGTACATAATAAGGTACGCGTTCTGCCCCCACTACTTTGCGAATGATGTCCGGTTCCGTGACGATTCCCACGATTCGATCGTCCTGTTTCACAAATACACTGCCGACCTTATGGGTTTTCATCAATTTGGCCGCTTCGATAGCTGACGTGCCGCATTGAATGCCCACCAGATTTCTGGTCATCAATTGATCCACAGTGATCATGATCGCCTCCTTGGTGGAATAATTTGAATGATTTGGACCGGTATGGCTGGAACATAATCCCGAAATCGGCTGATCGGCTCATGCACCAAAGGCATGTATTGGAAGGTCATCGCACGAATCTCTCCTGTCGCGGTCCGAACCCGCAAGATCGGCACAATCAGGCGTTCCTTCATGGCAAGCAGAGTTTTCACAGAGATCCCGATAGGGATAGCCAGCATTGTGCTGAGGACAAAGACGAATATGTAGGATTCCGGGTAGATCATGGAATTGCCAAATTAAACGGATCACCGCGCTTCATGTGCAGAGGGTACCGATCAGGTATTCCGGCACGGTCAACGGTGGGTAAACATCGTGTTAATTATGAAGGGAGTGTGTAGGAGGATGCGGCTGGCAAGGGGTGCAGAACAAAGGCATGCCTGGTCGGAGCGAAGTGTCGGTCAGTGTTCGATAAGTCGCCAGCCCTCCTTCTGGACGCAACGCTCAGTGGCATTGAGAACGAGCAGTTGGCTCCCCTGTTGGAGCTTGGGGTCTCGAAGGACGAGATTCTGGCACATGTTGTAGTCGTTGATGTACTCGGAAGATGGTTTGTTGGGATGGACCCACTCGGTCGAGGAGCAAGCCAAGAACGTAAGCCCAGAAATGGTCAACATCAACAACGACAAAGCGCGCATGAAATCCTCCAATACGTGGTCCGTTGGTCCGAGCACCATAAACTGTGCCCTAATCCGACGTCAAGCAATGTGGACGGTTTCGAGAACGCGCATCATGTCTGAAAAGTTCGAGGAACGAATGCAAAGAGAATGCTCTAGGTATCTAAGACCTGCCAGGCACTTAGATGATATACCTCAAGCAATAGATCACTCATCAGTCAGGAGCTTGTCGGCGGATGTTCCGACTAAGTGAGTTTCTTTATCATCGAACCCTCCACTCGCACAGGAATTCGTCTAGCCGTAACTTTGCTTGACAGCTCCCGGAGCAGTTGTTAGGTTTTTGCTGCAGACCGACGTTCCATCGTCGACTGACATGCCCAACGAAGCACCTGGCTGGCGTAGCTCAATGGCAGAGCAGTGGTTTTGTAAACCACAGGTTGGAGGTTCAATTCCTCTCGCCAGCTCCAACCCTTCTTCAATAATTCCAATAAGTTCTGCGTGTCACTGTTCTGCTAACGAGGCGTACGAACCACTTGGACCAGGCCTGATCAGCGAGGCCAATAGTTGGTTCAAGCTGAGCCATTGGGGAAAAGTCAGCGAGCAGCAAAACTCCTATCGTAATCGGTTTGCCTATGATATCGGTTGGCGGCTTAAAAGACGGACGGCGTTCAGTGAGAAGCAACTTAGACTAGCTCAACGGACCTGGAAGGACGCGATCAAGAATGGATTCGATCCGTCCGCTGAACAATAACTTTCTGACTGAATCGTCACACACCGAATCAATACAACTTTGCCCTTCCTTGCTTCACCGAGCGTTTAATGGGGAATTATAGGAATGCCCAACCGCCAGCTCACCTTGCATCAGCTAGAAATGCTACGAACGTGTATAGGGCCAGACAAGGTTCGGGGAAAAAGGTCTGATGAAATCAGAGAATCTTTCCAAGAATAACCGCAGGTTCTGATCTCAATGCCTTAGTTACGCGAAGAAACTCTATAACATCAAGTCTACGCTCCCTCCTGAATTGTCCACTGTTTAACAGCCAGCAAAAATTATGTGCTTTTTTCAGTGAAAAACAACCCCTACGCGCGGGTTATCTAAAGGTAACTGCAAGAATGATAACTTATCCGAGAAAGAGTCTCGTGTTAGTAGACGGAGATCAAGAATGGATCGTCATCAAATTAGGGTTTCTGCTTTCGGTTGTGGGCTACAAGCATTTTGTCTAGTGCTCACACTGGCGGGATGCACGAGTTGGGGAGACGAACGTCAGAAACATTACTCCGCGTTGTACCAGGAATGTATGCGTGGGGAACACGAACCATACACGATCTACATGTACCGTAACCGCAACTCAGCGCTCCCACAACGATGTCGTGAGGAATACACTCACTACATTGGAACAATCGACCTGCCACTCCGCGGGGAATACCAGGCAAAAAATACCGAATGCCTTTTCTTCCCACCGTTTGTCTGTGCTTACATTCCCTCCAAGGTGGCCACTTTTTAAGGCCATCAAAAATTGGTGCGCCGACCGAATTACTTCCCACGCAGGGTTTGGACCCTGGAAAATTATGGCGTATGGGGGTCGGTGTGCCCCACAGTGTGCCCGGTCCACTCACCATGACGCGCAACTCCACGCAACAGAGTGCAAATAGAGTTAATCCCTCTTCTCCTCTGCGGGAGCTTGATCTACTGGCTTAGACTCTTCTTTTTTATCTTTATGTGTTTGTTGAGATAGGCTTTGTAAACCACAGGTTGGAGGTTCCTCTCGCCAGCTCCACTTTTTGCTGGGTAAAACGCAAAAGGTAATGACAAAGATAACAGCCGCTGTTGAATCCTTCCTGATACAGACCTACACCTCATAAATTCCTCAACCTTATTATTTCACGAACTTGCGAATGGGATGGATCGTCTGCCGTGGGCATGAAGGTTGCTCAAACCAGAGGAACGACTTAGGCGGGAGCTGTATTACATGTATCGGTATGGCCGTTCGATCGGACGAGCACTGCCAATCGACTCTGATGGAAAAACGAGAGGAAGTGAGAAGGGCTGTTTGTCTCCGCACTATTGTTGCGGATAAGGCTGGACTCGCTACTGCACAGATGACCGATCTTTCCGAGCGAGGATGTCGCCTGTCCCTCTTCAGGGCATCTACTCCGCGACAATATCTCACACTGAAAGTGTACCCCGACGATGGCACTGCCGCTCTCCAAATTGATCTGGCGAAAGTGAGGTGGAGCGGGCACCAGATAGTAGGCGTCCAATTCCTCTCGCTCTCTCCGCAGAACATGATACGGCTCGCGAGATTGTGTGGAGATACCGATGAATAGATATGGGCGTTCTATGGTTCGAGAGAAGAGGCGGAATCGTCTAACGCTCCGCCTCCGTAAGATTGTCTTCTTCGAGTTCTTCGAGCTCAGGCTCGGGTTTGCCTTTTGTGGTCGAAGGATGGAGACCATATTTCTTGAGCATCTTGTAGAAGTCGGCCCGATAGCGTCCGGCAAATTGTGCAGCGCGTGAAATATTGCCGCCGGTCAACTGGAGGACATTCTTAAGGTAGGTCCTTTCAAACTCTTCCTTCGCTTCCGTGAGGGGCTTGAGCTGTGAGTCCGGCGCGGTGCCGATCGATGGAAGCAGATCAGGCGTGATCATGTCTTGTCTTGACATCACGACCGCTTTCTCGATGGCATTCTCGAGTTCCCGGACGTTGCCAGGCCAGAGATTGGTGACCAGCCGGTGCAAGGCAGCGGGGGTAAAACCGCGCACGTCCTTATTGGCTCGTTTTGAGCTGGTTGCCAGGAAATGCTGCGCCAGGATCGGGATGTCTTCACGGCGATCTCGCAGCGGGGGAATGAAGAGAGGGACGACTGAAATGCGATAGTACAGATCGTTGCGGAAGCTGCCGTTTTTGACGGCTTCCCCAAGATCCTTGTTCGTGGCGGCGATAATACGCACATCGACTTTCGTCGGGTGTTCCGCCCCGACTTCCCGCACTTCCCGTTCCTGCACCGCGCGGAGCAGTTTGACTTGCATCGAGAGCGGCATCTCTCCGATTTCATCCAGGAACAACGTGCCTCCGTTGGCGCTCTGAAACAGACCTTTCTTGGGCCCATGCGCGCTCGTGAAGGCTCCGCGAACGTGGCCGAACAGTTCCGATTCAAACAAGGTTTCCGGAATGGCGGCGCAATTCAGAGCCACGAAAGGGCCCTTGCTGCGCCGGCTATTGGCATGGGTGACGCGGGCGAATACTTCTTTGCCTGTGCCCGTTTCACCGAACAGCAGCATCGTGGCATCTGAATCCGCCACTTGAATGACTTGCTGAAGGAGGCGTTGCATCGCCGGGCTTCGCGCGACGACGTTCTCCATTCCGTATAACTCGTTCACGAGGGACTTGAGGCGTTGAATTTCTCGGCTCATCCGTTGGGGGGATAGCCCTTCCTCGATCTTGGCCTTCAGCTCTTTATCGTCGAAAGGCTTGGTCAGGTAGCCGAAGGCGCCTCGTTGGACTGCTTCGACTGCATTGGGAATACTCCCATGCGCGGTCAAGATAATAACCGGCAGGCCGGGGTGAATGCGCAACAACTCTTCCGTCACGTCTAAGCCGTCCTCACCGCGTAGACGAAGGTCGGTGATGGCCAAATCGAATCGATTGGTTTTTGCGGCCGTGACGGCATCCCGTCCCGAGGTGCAGGCGGTGACGGCAAATCCCATGGCGGTCAGACGCATCTTGACCAGTTGCAACAGACCTTCCTCATCGTCGATTACGAGAATGTGCTCTTGTTCCATGACGGTGTTAGTCCCTTTTCTTTTAAGGATTCGTAGCTTCGGGTGTCGGCGCCGGTACAACCGTAGACGGCGGACGGATCGGACGGACCTTCTCACGCATTTCCTGATCGATTCGCTTCAGGGCCTCCAGCTGACTTGAAAGTTCTTCGATTTTCTTGTCTCGCTCAGATAACTGTTTTTGCAGCGACTGAACGCTCGTACCTTCGGCACCGCCCTTCGATAAATCTTTTCTTCCGCTCGATGAATCGCCTTTGCGGTCTCGTTCGGCCAATTCTCGTTGGAGTTGGTCGAGTACTTGAGCATCGGTTTCCTTACCGGTACGGAGTTGCTGGATCATCACTTCCCGATCAAGCAAGTCTCGCACCAGGCGATCAGAAATTTGACCCATGGTCATCTGGTTTTCGGATATCCCAGGGGCCGACATAACCGAGGTGAACCAGGACCGTTCAACCGGCGCGGGATCCTGCTGTAGCTGCTGGAGCCACAATTTGCTCGAAACGGCCATCTGACCCTTCGGCGCAATGGCGATGACCTTTTCAAAGTATTTGGTCGCGATGTCGCGACTTTCGTATAACCCTATGAGAGCACGGGTAAAATACGCATGGTCGCAGGAATTGTGCTCGGTGCATTTGGCTGCAACGACATCCTGTTTTTTGCCCAATCCATGAAATGTTTTTGCATCTGCGTGGTCCACCACAAAATAAGGTTGGGACATCGGCGCGGGCGATTCCCATGATGCGCATCCTCCGGTGGCCAAAAGTGCCAATATCAACCAACCGGTTGAGAGACGAATTCGATTCACACGGCTGCTCCCGGCTTGGTTAGGCGGAGGATAAACCGTACAGTGGTTCCCTTCTTGACTTCGCTCTCGATCCAAATCCTGCCTCCATGTGCCTCGACGACTTTTTTAGCCAGGGCCAGCCCAAGGCCACTTCCTGGTGTGGAATGTCTAGATTTTGTGCTGCCTTGATAAAAACGCTCAAAAATATGCGGCAGCTCATCGGCGGGGATGCCAGGCCCGACGTCGGAGACGGCCACCTCCAGGACGCCTGCCCTGTGGTCCGGTTTCATCTGTGTCTTTACAATGCCCCCTTCAGGGCTGAACTTCAAGGCATTTGATAACAGATTGTCGAGTACCTGCTCAATACGAATCGCATCCGCCTTGACCCAGACGCGTTGAGCCGGAGCTTCCACGACGAGCTGCACGTGCTTCGCATCGGCCAAGAGACGGATCTTGTTCACGGACATGTCTGTAATCCGTTTGAGATCGGTTGGCACGATGCGATACTCCATCATGCCGGCTTCCATTTTTGAAAGGTCCAGAATCGTGGAGATCAGCGTGATCAGACGTCGGCTACTGTCGGCCATAATGCGCAACGTCGTCCGTTGCTCTTGCGATAGCGGACCGGGGATCTCGTCCAACAAAAGATGGGTGCCTTCCTGGATCGAGGCCATGGGCGTGCGTAACTCATGAGAGACATGGGCCAGGAATTCACCCTTCATGTCGTCGAGTTCCTGAAGCTTGCCTCCCATCCAATTGACGGTGTCGACCAGGTCGCGCAGTTCGCTGGGAGCCCTGATGTGCAACGAAGCTCGAAAGTTCCCCTGCCCGATTTGTTTGATGTGGCCTTGCAGTTGTCGGAGTGGCCGAAGAATCGTGTAGCTGGCGATACCGGCCAGTCCGATCCCGAAGACGAGGGCGAGCAATACGAGCTGCTCGGTGATGGCTTCGGCTTGCGCCGAACTTTCGCGTGAACGGCTGACGCCAGCACTGATGGCCGCTTCGTGGAAATCTACATAGCGGTCCAGCGTCGCCGTCATGTGGTCCATCACTTCATTCCGGCGGTTTTCGTAATCGGGAGAAAGTGAACCAGGCGCGGCAGAGGCGTGTTCTAATTCGGCATGAAACAGCGACAGGCGGTCCTGCTGATACCGCTTGGCCTGTTCGAGAATTTGACGACCTTCAGAGGACGATTCCTGTCGGAGCAGATTCTCTACTCCGCGGTGGTATTCCTCGACCTCTTCATCGAAGTGCTGCAAGAACGTCGGATCGCGCACAGCCAAATACTTTTTCTCGCTGTTGAGCTGGTTATAGGCGACCGCCTGGACATGTTTCGCCTGCTCAATGGCGGGGTAATGTTGTGAGACGAGGGTGGTGCTCAATGCAGAGAGCTGACGCAGCTGAAACAGGGCGTAAAAGTTCACCCCTGCCATCACCACAATGATGAGAAAGGATGTCAGGACGATACGCCAGAAAATTGATAGCCGCACGAGCGAAGCTCCCTTACGGACCGATGTATCTAATGTAGCTGCATTAGGTGTAGGTAAATCCATACACTAAATTCATCTCCCACTCAAGGGTTAAACATCATTAGATCGGCTGGAAGCTGACCGTTCCCCGCACGCCCGCTCCCAGCTTACCGTTGATCCGGCACCGAGAAGGGGCGCCTACTCATGCCGCCGTGATTGTGTTGCGAATTGGCGTTGACGATGAGAAGAACCGTACAACAATGCAAAGAGGTGGCCACGAAACAGGAGGATGGAGATGGCAAGGACTGGAGTGAAGAGCAGCATCACGTACTGAGCCAACTCGGGGTCAACTCCGAAAGAGGACAACCAGCTTCCGAGGATCGTAAAAGGAAGGAGCAAGATCTGTGAAAAGTCCAGTCCTGCCCCTCTCCCCACCCGGCGGGACAAGAGGAAAAACGAGCTGAGACCATTCGGTGCCGCTACCAGGGGTAACAACAACAGCCCGATCGGCAAGAACCATTCAATCCAATTTTCCAGGACAAACTCGTAGGCGCTTTTAAAAACGTCCAGGGGGGAATCGTGCTGAACTTGGTAGATGATTTCCGGCGCAGGATTCAGGAGAATAAAGATCAGGAGCATGACGGCATAGGAGATCAAAAGGCCGTTAGGGTTGTTTTGCGTCCCTATGTCGAGCGCCATCAGTGGGAGCCAGAGAACGAACCCGACGCTGATCACATCCCAAAAGTAATGGCCGAAACTGTCAAACACATCCTTGGCGGTCAATGCACGAGCATACGAAATCGATTGTTCAACCAGGCTCAAGGTCGCACCGACCAACAATGCGTTCACCGCGCCAAGCAAGAACCCTCCCGCCATCCCTAAAGGAGCGGCGAGTTGTCGCGCAAGCATGAGCAAGAAGAGAAATCCGATAACCGCCACGATGATGATCCAGCCTCGACGGAGGGATTGCCAGGTCCGACGAAGCGCCGTCTTGTACAGGTCCAGGGCGGCAAGAAGCTGATTGGCCATGGATGACAATAGTCTGGTCCGTCTCGCGCGGTCAAGGCACTCTCATTCGTGCAAGGTTGACTTTCCCAGCCCTATGATTATGTTTCCCAGCGTGGGAGAATAGTTACTCTATTGATAACGGGAGGATTACGGCATGGACATGAACCGTATGACGATTAAGCTGCAGGAAGCTCTCCAAACGGCTTCTTCCCATGCCATGCGACGCAGCCACCAAGGTATGGATGTCGAGCATCTGCTGCTGGCGTTTCTCGAACAGGAAGGCGGCATCGTACCCGCTCTCTGCGAGCAGGCAGGGCTTTCGATTTCCTCGGTGCGTCAGGCGGCAGAACAGGCCTTGGCGAAGCTTCCTCAGGTACAAGGTGCAGCAGGCGGTCCCGGTCAACTCCATCTCACTCCCCGTCTCAACCAGGTTCTCGTGAAAGCAGAGGAAGAGCAGCGTGCGCTGAAGGATGATTTTCTCAGCGTAGAACACGTGTTATTGGCGATGGTTCAGGAAGGCGGGATTTTCAGGAAACTCGGTCTGCCGAAGGAAAAACTCCTGGGCGCTTTACAGCAAGTCCGGGGTCATCAACGAGTGACGACTCAAGATCCTGAAGGCACCTATCAATCGCTAGAGAAGTACGGCCGCGATTTGACCAAGCTGGCCGGTCAGGGCAAGTTGGATCCGGTCATCGGGCGTGATGAAGAGATTCGACGCGTCGTGCAGATTCTTTCACGTCGAACGAAGAACAATCCGGTGCTCATTGGTGAGCCTGGTGTCGGCAAGACGGCGATTGTCGAAGGGTTGGCCATTCGTATCGTGAAAGGCGATGTACCGGAAGGGCTGAAACAGAAACGAGTTGTCGCGCTCGACATGGGCGCGTTGGTCGCTGGGGCGAAATTCCGCGGCGAGTTTGAAGAGCGCTTGAAAGCCGTCTTGAAAGAAATCCAGGCATCGCAAGGCCAGGTCCTTCTCTTCATCGATGAATTGCATACGGTGGTCGGAGCCGGTGCTGCCGAAGGCGCCATGGATGCCGCTAATCTGTTGAAACCTATGTTGGCTCGCGGCGAACTCCATTTGATAGGCGCCACGACGTTGGATGAGTACCGTAAACATATTGAGAAGGATGCGGCGCTGGAACGGCGTTTCCAAACCGTATTGGTCGATCAGCCCTCCGTTGAAAATACGATTTCGATCCTTCGCGGCTTGAAGGAACGGTATGAAGTGCATCACGGTGTGCGGATCAAAGATGCGGCTTTGGTCGCCGCAGCGAAATTGTCCCACCGCTATATCGCCGATCGTTTCCTCCCCGACAAAGCCATCGATCTTGTGGACGAAGCCGCCGCCCGACTTCGTACGGAAATTGACAGTCTGCCGGCCGAGCTCGACGAGGTCTCGCGGAAAGTCATGCAGCTGGAAATCGAGCGTGAGGCCTTACGGAAGGAAAAAGACCAGGCCGGTCAGGCGCGATTGGCCGCGCTCGAAAAAGAGTTGAATGAGAAACAGCGCGATCTGCAAGCGCTCAAGACGAGATGGGATTCCGAGAAGGCTTCCGTCGCGCGCCTGCGGAAAACGCGGGAGGCGATTGAAGAGGTCAAACAGTCGATCGAGCGGGCTGAGCGAGCGTACGATCTCAACCGCGTGGCCGAACTGCGTTATGGGGAACTGCCTCGTCTTGAACGCGAACTGGCGATTGAACAGCAACAGCTTGGAAAGAAGCAGGGCGAGAGCCGACTTCTGAAAGAAGAAGTCGATGAAGACGATATTGCCGCGATCGTCAGTCGCTGGACCGGCATTCCCGTTTCCCGTTTGGTCGAAGGCGAGACGGAAAAACTTCTGAAGTTGGAAGATTTGCTGCACCAGCGCGTCGTCGGCCAGCATGAAGCAGTCCAGGCGGTGGCCGATGCAGTCCTTCGCGCACGGTCCGGCATTAAAGACCCGAACAGACCGATCGGGTCGTTTCTCTTTCTCGGTCCGACCGGTGTCGGCAAGACCGAGCTGGCCAGGGCGCTCGCTGCCACGCTCTTCGACGACGAAGCCAACATGGTCCGTATCGACATGTCGGAATATATGGAAAAACACACGGTCGCCAGGCTGATCGGGGCTCCCCCAGGCTATGTGGGCTATGAAGAAGGCGGGCAGTTGACGGAGGCTGTGCGTCGCCATCCGTTCTCGGTCATTCTGTTCGACGAAATCGAGAAGGCGCATCACGACGTGTTCAACGTGCTACTCCAAGTGCTGGACGATGGCCGCCTGACGGATTCCCAGGGCCGGACGGTAGACTTCAAGAACACGGTATTGATCATGACGTCCAACATCGGGAGTCCGCAAATTCTTGAGGCTCAACAAAAGGGATTGGCCTATGAAGACATGCGTGCAGTCGTGTTGGAAGAATTACGGCGACACTTCCGCCCGGAATTCTTGAATCGGGTGGACGAGACGGTAGTGTTTCATCCGCTGGAGCTGGATCAACTCACGAAGATCGTTGAGATTCAAGTGGAGCGGCTGCGGACCCGCCTGGCTGAGCGACGGATCACGCTGTCAGTATCGCCGGCTGCGCTCAGGCATCTGGGAGAACGCGGGTATGATCCTGTGTATGGCGCCAGGCCATTGAAGCGGCTGATCCAGCAGGAGCTCGAGACTCCTATCGCTCGTCAGCTGGTGAAAGGTGAGTTGCGGGACGGCGATACCGCGATGGTCGATGTGAAGAATAAGGCAATCGTGATTGTGCCCACGGTGACCAAAGCCGGAAAACACGAATAGTTATCCGATCTTGACCGAACCGCCTCGAAGATCTTGCGTGGCTCCGCTGGATCGCTGTTTATCCACTTTCCATTCCGTCGGGGACACTTCAAGCAGATGACCTTTGACGGTGTGAAACCCCCCTTTGGTAAACGCCACGACGTCCGGCTTCTTCACTTCGATCTGCAGCACCACGTCTTTGGATTCCACGTGCGTGAGCGTGACGCGTGATGGCGCCTTGGTGACTTCGTAGGCGCGCCGTTCATTGAACATGAGCGTGCTTTCCACCAGCTTCGCGGTCATTTTCCCGTTGGCATCGAAAAGGGCGAAGTTGATGAGTAACGCGTTCGTGGAGGGTTTCAGCGCAATTTGAAGTTGGGGAACACCCTCGATTTCAATCGTCCCATCAGTATTCCGATAGAGATTCGAACCGACTTCCAGGTCCATCGTGACTCCTTCTGTATGAACGGATTGTCTGTGTTCAATCTGGTGTCGTTACGATTTTTTGATGCGATCGAGAATGAGGGCCACGCAGCCACCGAGTAAGCCGCCTCCCACGATCGTCGTCACAAGCTCCATCAGTTTTAACTCCCAAACGGAACCCTGCGCCTGCATGACTTCTCGCATGCCGCCTTGCAACATGATGACCGAGAGTGCCATCGTCGCACCGACGAGAAACCACCAAAGAAAGACTTTCAGGGCTGTCACCATTCTCAAAATTCCAAACGTCGATCCAAGCTGCGGTACTGAATCGCTTCGGCGACATGCACGGGCTCGACCTTCTCGGAACCAGCCAGATCCGCAATCGTTCTCGCGACTCTGAGGATGCGCCCATGGGCACGGGCCGAAAGCCCCAACCTGCTCATGGCCTGTTCCAACAAATCCTGTCCCGCTCGATCGAGCCCACAATACCGCTTCAGGAGCCGTGGCTTCAACTGGGCATTTGTGTGGATGCCTTCCTGACGGTATCGTCTGGTCTGCCGCTCCCGTGCTTCCAGAACTCTCATGCGAATATGGCTGGAGGCTTCCGGTGGAGGGCCGTCATCGTGCAGTTCGCGCACGGGCACCGAGGGGACCTCGATGTGGATATCGATACGGTCTTGCAAAGGCCCAGATAACCGTGCGCGGTAGCGACGGATTTGCTGAGGGGTACAGACGCATTCACGTGAGCGATCGCCGTAATATCCGCAGGGACAGGGATTCATCGCCGCAATCAACATGAATCGGGCCGGGTACCTGAGGGAACCGCTGACTCTGGTCAAGGTCACCGTCCCATCCTCCAGCGGCTGACGCAGCCCATCGAGAACGGGACGGCGAAATTCCGGCGATTCATCGAGGAACAGGACGCCGTTATGGGCCAGCGAGACTTCCCCTGGCCGAGGGATCGTACCTCCACCGATCAAGCCTGCGTCCGAAATACTGTGGTGCGGAGATCGAAAGGGCCTGACGGTCAGCAGTGGTCGATCGGCCGGCAGCTGCGCGGCCACACTGTGTACGCGGGTTGTCTCAAGGGCTTCGTCAGGCTCCATCAGCGGAAGAATCGTCGGTAGACGCTTGGCCAACATGGTCTTGCCTGAGCCGGGCGGACCGATCATCAAGACATTGTGCCCGCCTGCTGCGGCGATTTCCAATGCCCGCTTTGCCTGATCCTGTCCTCTCACATCGCCATAGTCCTCCTCCTCCTGGGGCCTCGCAGAAAAGATGCTCGCTCGATCGGCCTGCACCGGCGCGATGATGAGCTCGCCTCGAAGGAACGCCACGGCCTCCGGCAAGGTATGGAGGCAGTGGGCTACCACGCCTTCGACCATCGCCGCTTCGTGGCTATTTTCTGCAGGTAACAAAAGACTGTACTCCCGCCGACAGGCGAGGCCGATCGAGAGGGCTCCGGAGACCGGTTTGATTTGACCATCCAACGACAGCTCGCCGACGAGCACTCGGTGATCGAGACTCTGCTGAGAAATAACCTCTTCGGCAACGAGAATGCCGATCGCAATGGCCAGATCCAGACCTGCTCCTTCTTTCTTGATGTCGGCCGGTGCCAGGTTGACGGTGATTTTCTTGGCGGGAAAATGGAATCCGGTATTCTTCAAGGCAGAACGAACTCGATCACGGCTCTCCCGGACCGTCGCATCCGGCAATCCCACGACAGAAAATTGCGGAAGGCCTCCGGCGATATCAACTTCCACGTCGATCAGATGCGCGTCGAGTCCGACGAGGGCAACGCTCTGCACTTTGGCAAGCATGGACACTCCGATGCGAGGAATGAGGCCGGTGAATTATAGGAAGGACAACTGCCGGATTCAAGAAAAACGAAGCCAGACAAGGACAGAATGCTTCCATTTTGCATCATGTACTCTCCATTGCGACTCGCAAGCTGGTGCCCTTCACTCACGTTCTGTATAATCGCGGCATGGCGTTGTCCATTGTGTTTTTGTTCATCGCGTTGCTGCATGGGTTATCGACTCCTGCCGTGGCGCACACGCAAGGGCGGACGTCATCTGGACCGGTGGGAGCCTCTATGGCGCTGCTCGCTACGTTGCAGGATGCCGATGTGCTTCCTCCGGAAGGAACCCCGGAAGCCAACCGTGTTATCCAAATCGTAATTCAGTTCCAAGGATTGTTCATGAAAAGCTCCGATCCGGTGGTGCGGAAGTTCTTCGACGTGGCGATGGGGTCGAAATATGCGGACCAGGCGGAGGAACTCGGAACGAAATTTCGGAAGGATGGATGGACTTCTGAGGTTGTCGAGGCCGTCTGCGAACGGTATGCAACAAGTTCGGATCAGGAACGGGCTCAATTGGCGGGACCTTTTTCACGCGTCAACATGCGTCCGACCGACTTTGACCTCTTAGGCGAACTGTACGCGAAGGCTCGCGCCAGGTTCAGTCACCAGGGTCAGGACATCCATCAGATTTTTGCCAAACATCGGCAAAGCATGCCGGGCGGAAAACGTTTTGATCGAAAGGAGAGACGCGATGGCGACCAAGGCCTATATTCTCATCAAAGTTAAGGCAGGGCGCACCAAGGAAGTCCTGCAGTCATTGAAGAAGCTCGCGGGCGTCGAGCAGGCCCATTCCTGCTTCGGACAGCCGGATATTTTTGTTTTCATCACCGTGCATGATGAACGGTCTCTCTCCGATGTGGTGATTACCAAAATCCATCAGATCGAAGGGGTTGAGGAGACGGATACGCACATTGTGGCGGATACTTAGAGAGTCGTGTCGACCTGAACCCACACACCGCCAAACTCTGCCGATCGATAGCAGGCGTCTGCCACTTCCACGGCACGACAGCCATCAAGGCCTGTAATCGGCGGTGGGGCTTGCGTTCGAATCGCATGTACGAAGGCTTGTAAGGTAGCAAGAATCGTCGGCCGCGGCTCCACCGTCCATTCCTGCGACGTTCCGTCAGGCCCAGTTCTTGTCACCTTGTGTGCGGGCCAGTCGGCCGTTACCTTCCCTGCAGACCCTACCCATTCAGCCGTACCCATACGCTTTACCTCGACCCGTGCAATGTCGAGGGTGCACATGACGTTGCCCGTCGTTCGGAGCCGGACCTTCGCTCGAGTTTCTGGCTCGTGTGAAGGGAGTGGTTCCATCGTAGATTGAACCTCGACGATTTCTTCGCCCGTGAGGAACCTGACCAGATCCAGAAGGTGAATGCCCAGTTCGAGCAGTGCGCCAAGCGAAACCGGTCCCGCTGCGCCAGTGATCGTATTGGCTTTCGTTTCGATGTGACTGGTCAGAGTCGCCGACCGCAGTTGTCCTACGGTCGCGAGTTGCTCTCTCAAGAGCAAGATGGTCGGGTCGAACCGTAAGGTCTGTGCCGTCATCAAAAGAACCCCGGCTTTATCGGCCGCATCTGCCATGGCCCGCGCCTCCGTTCCGGTAGTCGCCAGAGGTTTTTCGATCAATATTGGCTTCGCCGCACGAACGGCGGTCAGGCAAATGTCGTGACACAGAGACGGAGGTGTGACGACCACGACCGCCTGCACGCGCGGGTCTGCGATCATCGCGCGATAATCGTTGTAGACTGGAACTTCCGAGCCAGGAGACAGCCCTCCACCGCTCCTGCGGCAGACGGCGGTAAGAGCGACTCCGGGAAGATCGTACAGCAGATGCTGGACATATCGGCTGCCATGACGGCCGACACCGACGAGGCCGATTCCGACGTCTGCTGGCGATTGAGACAACATCAAGAATGAACAAATTCCTAGAGTCTGAGGAGGTTACTTCCTTCCGGGTTGCATTGACAAGCCGGCGAAACGGTCCCTATAGTACGATGGTTTGGTGAATTGGCCTAGGAGAGCCGGTTTTCCCATCATCAGAGAGGATCAGCTACCACAATGATATCGACGACCGCTCCATTTACGTTACAGCAGATCGGAACCGGGACCTCTCGGTTTCCAAGCGGAGTTGCTCTCCCGACGCCTACCGATGCCTCAGTGGATCCCTATATCCGGACTCGTCCGATCCAGACTGTTCAGGTCGATTGTATCGAGTTTTGGCCGCAGGAGAAGGGAACGTATCCCGGCATCGTGCTCTTGCACGAATGGTGGGGACTGAATTCGCAGATTAAGGATCTGGGTGCCCGCCTGGCATGTGAGGGGTACGGCGTCATCATTCCCAATCTCTATGGCCGGATCGGCGGTATGGTCACAGGCAATGCAGAGGTGGCCGAGGCCTTGATGGGCAAGCTCAATGAGTCGCTGGCTCTCCAAGACATCAATTCGTGCTGCGAGTTCTTGAATACGCGGGAATTCGTCAAGCGAAACATTCATGGCGTGGTGGGATTCGGAATGGGCGGAACCTTGGCACTGAGGTTCGCCTGCCATCGTAAGCGCCTGCGGGCGGCCGTCTCGTACTATGGCCGGATGATTCAGCCCGAGGCTCTCAAGAACATACTTTGTCCCGTGCTCTATCACCATGCAGGGAATGATCCCTGGGTATCCGCGCAGGACATCGAACATCTGCGAGTGGCGGCTTCGGAGAACCAGAAACGCATCGATATTCGATCCTATGCCAATGTCCCGCATGCGTTCAGCAATGAGTCGCGGCCTGACAGCTACCGCGAAGATGCTGCGGCTGAAGCGTGGGCGGCAACGGCTCTGTTCTTGAAAAGTACCTTGCAAGGCGTCTGACGAATGTGCCCTCTTCACGCAAGCTGATCGTCCGGCGCCCCCGACCTGTCGTTTCATGCTGACTTTCACTTGCTCATCTCATATAAGACCAAGCGCCATAGTCTTCTTGATAATGCTGTTCGAGCTCTTCCTTGTCTCTTCTTCGGCTGGTGCAGCCGATGGGCTTGCCTCTGCGGCATTGCCGGATTGGCCACAGTTCCTAGTGACCTACCAAGACCGTCTGGCTACAGTGGATTCCGATCAAGCTGCCACTGAACTCTTCGTCGGCCAGATCGGTCCCGCCGCTGCTCTGACTGACGTGGCTGCAACGATCAGCGCCAAGGGAATTCCTGCCAAATTGGCCAAGGAGCTCCTGGTTCAGGAGATTATGAGGTCTGCACAGCGACTGGTGGCCGCCTTAACAGCCTGGCTGTGGGCAGAGCGAGTGACGCGATCCTTGGCTGAAAGTACCGGTCAGCCAGGCTCTTCCATTCCTCCTTCCCAAATAGAATGGCTTATGGCCAACGGTCCCTTTCCATCACTGGGCGAGGTAGTGAAAGCGACCGGCGCCGGGGACAATACGGTGACCGCCCTTGCGGCCGGACGTTTGGCACAGGAGGCTGCTCAGCAAGCCATGGCGGAATGGTGGCGGCTCAAAACCTGGAAAGACCGTGTCCGTGTCGCTCGCGGACAATCACGACTCTGCGGGACATGGCAATGGGTCATTCACAACCATCAACGGCATCATGAAGAAAAAAAGCTGTCGCTGATTTTTCCTCCAGTGGGAAAAGACGGTGCTGGTATTCCGGGACTTTCAGAAATCATCGTGCTCGGTGATACGGTCTATCTCCGTTGGGAGACGGAGGGAAAAACCCAGGAAGACAGCCTGCTGTTTTCGAAAGAAGGACAGCGACTCGAAGGCACCTTCGTGAATTCGCAAGGGGGGTGGGGTTCGATCAGCGGAAAACGGACGGCCTCTTGCACACTGCAATAACTACGATCCTCTGAGCGATTTCCACAGTCCCCAAGCGAAGAGTCCCCAGCCCGCGATGAAGGCTCCCCCTCCGACCGGCGTAAGAGCCCCCAGCCATCGGACCCCGCTCAGCGACACGGCGTACAGGCTTCCCGAAAATAAGAGAATGCCGATGGTGAAGAGCCAGCCGACCGCTGTCAAGCGCGCTTCGGGATAACGATCGATTGCCCAAGAAACTATGCAAAGGCCCAGAGCATGATACATCTGATAGCGTGCCGCAGTTTCGAACACAGCCAACATCGATGCATCGAGTACGCCTTTCAGGAAATGGGCCCCGAAAGCTCCAGCGGCGACGGCAATCGCAGCGTAAATAGCTCCCAGCAACAAAAAGTGACGTGAACCGGTTTTCATGGATCTTCTCTGTTCTCTCCAGCGCAAGAAATCATGATGGCAACAGGGCTTTCGAAGCCTCGAATTGATCATCTATCGCCGTTTTGTTCCCTCTTCAGGTCGCCTTCCCCCTCCTCTTGAGGGATAGCCAGACAAGCCTCGTACGCACTACTCTAGCCTCACATTATGGCTTTGAGGAATCAACAGACCTGTTGGGCAATTCCGAATCTGACGATTGACTGCATGTTGGCCCGCGTGCACCAGCAGCTCGAAGCCGACGGGTGTGTGCTGAAGTTCAATGAATCCAACTCTCAGGTAGCCACACCTGATGTGCTGGTTCCCGGCGACTTTGTCAAAGTCCGTCTCTGGCTGGACGACGAGAGCGCAAGTATACACATCGGTCTGGCAGAAGTCAGGCGGGTTCAGGATCACTGGATCACGGTCGAAGTGATTCAAGTGAGTCAGCAAGAACGATCCCGATTGCAACGGTACGTCGAGTCCCGTAGAGCGGCGCCCCGTGAAAGACCTGTCTTCATCGATCACCTCCATATTCGGGCCTAACA
>CAMLHQ010000046.1 GCA_946479785.1 uncultured Nitrospira sp. | reverse complement strand
CGACACGTGCGGTCCGGATTTTTCATTTCTACCGTGCCGCCGGGGGCAGGCTCTGCTCCATCGATTATGGGGACTTGCCGGCCCCTTATAATCGAGCCATTGTCACCTTGCCGAACGTGGCGCACCATGCGATCGTGGACGCCGTGAACAAGCAGCCGACGGCCAGCCTTCGGTACGGAACGTCGTTCCTTGGCTTGATGAAGGAAGGTGAGCGAGTGATCGGGCTCACGATGCAAGGACCGGATGGATCACACGCGATCCGAGCAAAGCTAGTCGTTGGTGCTGACGGGGCCTTCTCAAAAGTGCGCCAGGCACTCAAGATTCCTGCAGAGCTGCATCTCTACCCAGAGGGCTATCTGATCGCCATTCTCGAATCACAGGAATCGGTGTCGGAATCGTTTTACTACGTGGGCCACAAGCAGATTCTCGGTCTTTTCCCTGCAACCGGAAACAAGGTCTATCTCTTCTACATGATTCCAAGCGGATCGTACGAGACAATCAAACAGCGTGGTGTGGCTGCCTTGCAGCAGGCTTGGGTTGAGATTGCACCGCAGTTCCGCTCGCTCTTTAAGAATCTTACTGATTGGAGCCAGACCGCCTATATGCCGACCGGTCGTGTCCGCACATCGACCTGGGTGGCCGATGGGGCTGCCTTGATCGGCGATGCCGCTCATGCCATGAATCCGCATGCGTCACAGGGACGCATGCAGGCTATGGTCGATGCGATGGCCCTTGCAGATGTGATTGTGTCCTCTTTGGCCGATGGCGATTGCTCAGTTCAACGCTTGTCTGCCTATGAGAAGGTACGCCGGCCGCAGGTTACGATGCTGCAGCGGCTGGCCGATCAGCAAGTGTTTTACTGGAACACAGGCAACCCCGTCGTCGCCTTTCTGCGAGATCGTGTCTTTCATACCTTGGACCGGAATGCGCGGCTGCGATATCAAGTGCTCTCGACGACAGCCGGACTGCGGAAGACAGCCCCGTTCTCTGTGATCGACCGGGTAATCGCGGCAGGATTCTTCCCGGATGTGTTTGGTAAGCAAGTAATAGAGCAGCGGGTCTTGTAAAGAGGAAATATGGCCACGAGCGAACGAATCATTGAAGGATTGTCGGAAGAGACACAGCAGCTGTTGCAGGCTTATACGAGGGATGTGAAGGCGGCTTTTGGCGATCGGCTCGAAGGGCTCCTGATCTATGGCAGCGCCGTGCGGGGTGAATACCTGCCGGGCCGCTCCAATCTCAACATGCTGCTGTTAGTTGCCGGTTATGATGCCGCGACACTCAAGCTCTATGAGCCGATCCACAAGCGCTGGGGCAAAGAGCAGGTCGTGACCCCGCTGTTTCTCAGGGAGCAGGACCTGAAATTTTCGTCCGCGCTCTTTCCGCTCGAGTTTCTGGAAATTCAGGAGCACCATCGGGTATTGGGCGGACGCGATCCGCTCGTTGGTTTCCACGTGGATACCAGACGACTCAAGGATGCGGTCTTGCAGGGTCTGGCCGGCAATGTCCTTCGACTTCGGCAACGATTTGCGGAGAGCGGGGGGGCGAATGAGGCCGTAACGATCTTGCTGCCCCTTTCTATTACCTCCACGGTCCCGCTCCTGCGAGGTTTGCAACGAGTGCTGCAATGGCCCGTTCTCACTCAGTCGGATTCAGTGATTAAAGATATCGAGGATCGTTTGAGCGTGGATCTGCAAAGTTTTCAGGAAGCTCTCCTTCTCAAGCGCGGGCAAATCACCCCTGGTCCGGCTGAAATTCCACGGCTGTTTGACCGCTACCTGCAGGCTTCGACCTTACTCGCAGAGGCAGCGGCACAGACGGTGCAACGATGACCAGACTCCTGCCGGTGGCAATCTTCTTGGGCCTACTCATCCCTACTCACTTCGCATCGGCAAGTCCATATGAACGGCCGAAGATCAAACTGCCAGATCCGATGGGGTACGTTAGCGATCATGCCAAGGTGCTCGAAGATGATTGGCGTGCGCGCATCCGTTCCGTGGCGCAAGATTTGGAACGCAAGACCGGCGTGGAGATGGTCGTGGTCACGGTGCCCACCATCAAGCCATTTGGATCGGCAAACGATTATGCCACGGCCATCTACGAAAAATGGGGCATCGGGTCCACACAACAAGAACACGGCATCTTGATTCTCTTAGCTGTGGAGGAACGGCAGGCGGCCATGACGCTTGGTCGTCAAATGCTGCCGGTGATCACGCCGATGGTCATGAGTCAAATCAGCGGAGAGTACCTCCATCCCTCGATTGATCGCGGTCATTTCGGCGAAGGGCTTTATCGGACAGTCGTCGCCCTGGCCTCTCACAGTCAAGACATTCGTGTTGGCACTCCGTCAAGGACGCACTATAAAGGCATCGGCTTCTGGATCACGCTGGTTACCAGCCTCGGTGCGATTGCATTCTTCTGGTGGATCAGTCGACCCGACTTGCGCCATCCCTACCGCCGGATTCAAAAGGGCGAATATTGGAGTACGGGCCAGGGCGGTTTTGGCGGCAACTGGGGTGGCTTTGGTGGTGGAACGAGCGGAGAAGGGTATAGATAGGTTACACCGAATGACTAGATTGAACTTGTCTCATATCTCAGAAGGTAGGATGGCATGGCGGTTCTGTGGTCTGGGACCATTTTCCTTAGCGCGTTCCTGCTGTTTCTAGTTCAGCCCATGATGGCCAAGATGATCCTCCCGATGCTGGGGGGAACTCCGGCCGTCTGGAACACTTGCATGTTGTTTTATCAGGGTGTGTTGCTGGGCGGGTATGGATATGTCCATCTGTTGAGTTCGCGCACTGCCCCGCATCGTCAGCTTCTC
Source organism: uncultured Nitrospira sp. (assembly GCA_946479785.1). The sequence goes on along the minus strand of CAMLHQ010000046.1, from coordinate 20,839 downwards.
ATTCATTCGGTTCTGATAGCCCTGCCGTTGTTGCTGCTGCCCATCGGACTGCCTGCCGGGTGGCCCCCCCCTCATCAAGCCAATCCCGCGCTTTGGCTGCTGCTCCTACTGGCGGCCGCGATCGGCTTGCCGTTTTTCGTGTTATCCACCACAGCGCCGTTGCTCCAGAAATGGTTTTCATTGACGGATCACCCCGCGGCAAGCGATCCCTATTTCCTGTATGCGGCCAGTAATGGCGGCAGCATGCTGGCCTTGCTCGGCTATCCGTTGTTCATCGAGCCGTGGTTGCCGCTGAAAGGCACGCAGCACTTGACGCAGACCATGCTATGGAGTGTTGGTTACGGCGTGCTCGTCGTACTCATTACCGTATGTGCGTGGTTCGTCAGTGCGCATGTGCGGCAGGACGTTGCCACCCCGTCCAGTACGAATCGGCAGGAAGGTGCTTCTCGCTCTCGGCCCTCAACAATGATGCTGGTTCGATGGATCCTGTTGGCGTTCATCCCTTCGAGCTTTCTCCTGGGTGTGACCACGCACATTACCCTCAACGTGGCTGCCATTCCGCTCCTCTGGGTCGTACCGCTGGCGATCTACCTGTTGAGTTTCATCATCGTATTTGCAAATTGGCCGGCGAGATACCATCGTGCGATGATCATGACGTTGCCCGTCGTGCTCTTGCTTCTGGCGTTCGATGTCATGCCTGGCGTGCCGGATCTGCCGCATTGGATGCAACTTCTCCTTCCGCTTCTAGGGCTTGGTATGGTGGCGATGGTTTGCCACGGTGAACTGGCCAGAACGAGACCTGCAACCGACCACCTCACGTTATTTTATTTTCTGATGTCGATCGGGGGCGCGCTCGGCGGTCTTTTCAACGCTCTTGTAGCACCGGTACTATTCGTCGATACCTACGAGTACGACATTATTTTAGTGCTCGCAGCCTTCATGCTGCCCCGATTACAAGAGAGTGACCGGGTATGGAACAAGCCGTGGTTGCCTTATCAGTTATCGCGAAGGATCTCTTCAACGAATTGGACGTGGGTCGTCGGCCTAGCCGTTGGTTCCGGTTTGTTATTTTGGATCGTGCGTTTGCTGAAAGGCCAACCGTTGCCGCTCGTGATCCTGTGCGCAAGTGTACCGTTGGTGCTCTGCTATGGCGCAGTAGGACGATCGATGCGCTTTGGGACTGGACTCGCCGTGGTCCTGATCATGGCTTACGCGATGAGTGCGTGGTTCGGGGACCGGGTTCTCTACCAAACGAGGACGTTTTTCGGAGTGTTGAAGGTGTTGCATGCAAAAGAAGACAACACGCGGATCTTGGTGCATGGCATGACCAACCACGGCATCCAGCGGATTGGGCCTGAGGCCCGTCGGCAATCGGTAAGCTACTTTCATCCGACCGGTCCCTATGGACAAGTGTTCGCCGCATTCAGTGGGTCGAATGCCAAACGGCGGATTGCGGTGACCGGGTTAGGTATCGCTGCTCTGGCCAATTATATCGAGAAGGGGCAATCGTTGACGTATTACGAAATCGATCCGGCCGTGGCGGCGATTGCTCAGGACCAACAGCTGTTTACCTACTACCAGGACACCAAGAGCCGCGGTGTGGATCTGCACGTGATCATTGGTGATGCCAGGCTCCAGATGGAAGTCGCGCACGACCATTCATACGACATGATCATACTGGATGCCTTTACCTCCGATGCCATCCCTGTTCATCTTCTCACCAGGGAGGCGATGGAGATGTACTTGAAGAAGTTGACTCCCGACGGGGTGCTGGTGGCGCATATCTCCAACCGATATCTGGCGCTCGAGCCGGTGCTCGGCAACCTGGCTGATGTACTTGAACTTGTCGCGATCAAGCAATTCGATTTTGCGAATGGAATACCGTTTAAGTCCGGTTCGGATCTGGTTGTCATGGCGAGGCGGGCTGAGGCCTTAGGGCCATTGGCTACCGACAGTCGCTGGACCCCACTACAACGGTCGTCTGCCATTGGCGCCTGGTCAGACGATTACTCGAATGTAGTGGGTATCATCAAGTGGGACGGCTAGTGCTTGCCCAATGAGCGCTGCGGAACGGTTCGACCTTCCTCCAAATCCTGCAAATCTGACCAGGCCGTGATATCGGTTCGGGAAGGATCGACCGCGTCGCGGTATTTGTTGAATTTGTCGGCGCTTTCAGGTGAACTGGGACCGCGCTCTAACAACTTCAGATTCCAATCTTCCAACTCGGCAGGCGAATGCGGCCTTGTTACCCGTCGAAACCATGTCGTAATGCCTTCATCGGTCGGATTGGCTTTGACCGCCGCGGTAAATTGATCGCTGGTAATCCCCGCAAACTCCATCAGCCGCTCATCCATCGGGCAGGGGTAGATGTACTCCCCCTCAGTTCGCGCTAGGACGGCACGACACTTATCGATCATCCGCGCCAAATGCACATAGCCCGCGAGTTTGGCGCGCATGCTGCGCGGGAATGCCGTTCTCAAATCCATCTGGCACTTACAGCAGCTGATGATTCTTGAACGTCAGGCTCTTGACGACGACCGCGCCGTTCTCGAAAGAGATGATCCGACGGGTGGCAGGCAGGTCGGACGCTCCGACCCGCACGTGCGTATCGGTGAAGCTTTCGACATTATTCAGCTTCCCGTCCGTCGGTGAAAAGTAATAGACGCTGTACTTCGTGGTGAGATTTTTCTTGTCCTGCGTGACGACACTTTCTTCGACATTGATCGTAAAGGCAAACGGTGGCATGCCGGGATGCGCCATCTTTCTGTTGATCTGCGTGATGCGGTCGTTTTTGAGCCGATAGAATGAGTTCGAGCCATGGATATCCACCCTGGTACCCAGCGGATGGCCATCCTCTTTCATCGTGAGCGTATATTTTCCATCCGATTCCTCAAAGCTTCTCGGACCTCGGTGCACGGCGATCATGCCAAGTTGTTCCTGTGCCCATTTCTGAACATCGCCGTCGGTGAGCTGAACGGACACCTCTCTCGGGCCCTTGACCATCACCGGTCCGCTTATTTCTTTCCCGTTGATGTTCACAGTAAGGTCAGCGGTAAACCCCTTGAAATCTTTTTGCCATCGAGCCGTGTTGTCAAAGGCCCGGCGGAGCGCTTCACGGGCTTCGGGATCGTCTGCGACGGTCGGCTGATCCGGCTTGTGCATATCCATGATGATATCTCCTCCATGAGGCAATAAAGTGAATGTTGCCATTATACCCGCCGCATCGAGGCGCGCTCAATGGAGCGAAATCACGAAAGGCTATTCTGGTTGGCATTTTCAAACTGCCGTGGATTCTGATATAGTTCGCCAATTTGTCTTCGGCCGGTCTACCCGGCTTGAGATAGGTTTGCATCGGGATAGGTCTGCATCGGGACAATTGAGAGAGGACTGCATGGAACGACGGGCGGCTTCCCATACCGAAGAAGAAGAGATGAATCAGCGGCGGCGTCTGCTGAACGCGGCGAAAAAAGGCGATCAAAAGGCGGTCGCGAAGCTCTTTGAGCTGTATCAGGTGCGTGTGTACAACCACGATATGGTCAGTAAGCTCAATCGCACCGCCGGCACACATAAACTCCAAGCGGAGGTCGCCCAAGCCAAGGCGGCCGCGAAAGGTGGGGGAAGCTCAAAGAAGCCACCCCAGAAGAAACCCGTTGCATCGACAACCAAGGCCCATCCCAAGCTCAAGCCTAAGCCGAAGAGTTCTCCAGCAAAAATGAAGGTTCACAGAAAGAAGTAATCGGGTAGCTATTGCACTGCTACGCGTAATCCGCCGCCGGCCAATTTTCCGGCGATCTCTTCCGCCTGTTTCCACTCTCCTGTAAACACCACCGCTTCTCCTTGATGATCGATTTTCCAAGCGAGCTCGAAAGCCTTGGAAGGGTTCATACCCGGGATGCATTGGCAGAACAGCGCGATCACTTGCTGATACGTGTGGCAGTCACAGTTGTAGACGATGATGCGTGCTTCGAGCCCGTTGCTGGTTCCAGTGGAGGGAGTCTCTGTCGCGAGAGGTGTGGCAACCGGAGTGGGGGTATCGGCCATGGGATCCGATTCTAACAGAGTTTTCTTGTCTGATTAATATCCTTTTCTGACGATAAGATGATTGCCCAGAGCCACATGCTCTCTCTTACAGGTATGCGCCAAGAGTCGAAAATGGGCCGCAGAATCGGTGGCGGCCTGAAGGCCGTGCTCAAGCGCCAGCCGGTACGTGTAGACGAGCGCAGCGGCGGTCTTGACCAGCGCGAAACCATACTCGGCCTCTACAGCGTCGATATCCGGCGACGCATAAAGACGTCTCACCCGACTGACATTATAAGGAACAGTCTCCCATTGTGTGTCGGAAACAACGAAGCAGTGATGGGCGTCGAAGAGTCCTCGTTGGAATCGGTGATCAGTTCGCAGCGCTCTCTCAAATATGTTGCGCCACGCCCGATCCGCGAGATCGCGATCGATTGCGCTGACGATGTCAGCGGGGAGCGGGCCGCTGATGTTATGGCCTTGCACGATGCGTTTTGCCGCCAGGAACTCGGGAAAACTGTCCCCCATGCGATCCGGATAGGCCGTCATCCCGATCATAGGCGTCAGTTGTAGGGCCATAAAGTCACGGAAGTGGACCGCTGAAAAACGCAGCAGAAGTTTTGCCAGGGTCTCTTCGTGACAGAGATGAAAGGGGTAGAAGAGCGCCTGTGGCGGTGCCGTCGGTTTCATCGACAAAGGCCATGGCTCGTGCTAACGTTCGCGGCCATGAAATCACTCTTTGCGTCCTGGCTCGATCTCCTGCTCTTGTTCGTCCCCGTCACCATTGTGCTCGAGCTGCTGAAGGTCGACCATCTGGCGGTATTTATCTCGGCCGGACTGGCCATCATCCCGCTTGCAGGGATGTTGGGGCGCGCCACCGAACATCTGACAACCCATGTCGGGGCCGGAATCGGCGGACTGCTGAATGCCTCGCTCGGCAATGCCGCGGAGTTGATCATCGCCCTCGTCGCATTGCGCGAAGGGTTGCACGATGTGGTCAAGGCCTCCCTCACCGGATCGATTTTAGGCAACATCTTACTCGTTCTCGGGGTCTCGATGCTCGCCGGCGGCCTGAAGTATGAACGGCAGAAGTTCAATCAAACAGCAGCCGGGATGGGCGCCAGCCTTCTGTTACTTGCTGCAGTCGGGCTCATCATCCCCGCACTCTTTCACTTCACGGCGGCCGATCGCGGTGTTGCAATCGAGCGGGAGCTAAGTCTTGAAATATCTTTCGTATTATTCGCTATTTATATTATGAGCCTCGTGTTTTCCTTGAGAACCCACAAACATGTATATGTCGAGGAAGGCCACGATGGATCAGATCTGGTTGAAAAACCCTGGAGCCGATCGGAGTCCATCACCGTCCTGACTGTAGTCACAGTGCTGGTTGCCGTGATGAGTGAGCTGCTTGTAGGGGCGTTGGATCATGCGGCCAAGACCTTGGGACTCACGCAACTCTTCGTCGGCGTCATTGTGGTCGCGCTCGTCGGCAATGCGGCGGAGCATTCGACGGCCGTCATGGTTGCGATGAAGAACAAGATGGATTTGGCGTTAGGTATTGCGGTCGGATCGAGTTTGCAGATTGCGCTCCTGGTTGCACCGATTTTGGTCTTTGCGAGCTATCTGTTCGGTACGCCCTTGGATTTAATCTTTACCCCCTTCGAGGTGGCGGCGGTCACCATTTCAGTGCTGATCGTCGGGTTTGTATCAATGGACGGCGAGTCGCATTGGATGGAAGGGGTGATGCTGGTCGGGGTCTATGCGATGCTGGCGATCGCCTTCTATTTTCTCCCTGCATAAGGGGAAATGAAACGGTTCCATCTTCCAAGAAAAACGATGGAACCAGGAGGAACAGGAAGGCGATTAGAACGTGTCCATATCGATGACTTCTGTGGCATCCCACAGATTTTTCTTTTCGGCATCTGCGAGAGCCTTGATCCGGTCTTCTTCCGTCTCTTCACCAAACTGTTTCTTCGGCGGGTGATGTGTCGCCTTATCGGTTGGAACCGGGCCACTAGTCTGCTGCCGGCGGCGTTTTTTTGTTGGGTCCATATTGACCGGCATACAACCTCCAGATGATCACTTGTTAGTCTCTCCCTTGCCCATGAAGAAAGTCAATGGCATTGGGCTTGTCATTGACCTCCTGCCACAGGCTTGCTAGAGTCGCCGCCCATGCTGGATGCCAGGGTTTGGTGGCCTCTTTTCCCTCTCCTGTTATTGATCGTCATCGCCTGTTTAACCTGGGCGTTGGTTTTGGTGGTTCGGGGGAGGGATGACCTTCGTGCCCGCTGGCTACAGATCGGGGCCTTTACCTGCTATTTCCTCGCAGCTGCTTCCGCGGTTGCCAGCGAGCGAGGACTCGTATCAGCCAACCTGCATCGGCCATTCTCATTACTCACACAACTCTGTCTGTTCGGTGCGTTGCTCCATCATTGGAAAGGATCGCACGCAGCGATGCGTTGGCTGAACGGAATAGCCTGGGCGGGAATTCTCACGGATACGGCGTTGCATGTCCTGATGGTCCGGCACTAATTCAGAACAACTTCTCTGCGATCGTGTCGGCGTACAGGCGGCCTTGCGCAGACAGGCGGCTGCGCTGTCCTTCTTCCACTATCAGTTCGCCGGCTCTGAGTTCTTCGAGCGTCTTGGCATAACCGTAGTTCCTGGCGTGGTCTCTCAACTGATGAGTGGGAATGCCTTGGCCCAACCTTAGTCCAAAAATGACCGCATCACGAAGCTGTTCTTCATTCGTCAGATTGGTCCGATTGTGAATCGGTAATGTGTGTTCAGCCAAGGCAGCCTGGTAGGCGGTTAGATTGGCGACATTTCCAAAACGGACGCCTCGCACAAGAGACTGAGCGCTTGGTCCAAGCCCAAGATAGTCCCCCTGTGTCCAATAGAGCAGGTTGTGGCGGCATTCAAATCCGGGCCTGGCATAGTTGGAAATTTCGTATTGTTGGTACCCAGCATCGGAGAGGATATTCTGCGCCACTTGATCCATCTCAATTTGAAGCGACTCGTCCGGGGCTTGTCGATGTTGCTGCCGGATGTCGTGAGCAAGTCGCGTTCCCTCTTCCACCGTTAATGCGTAGCAGGAGAGATGGGTGGGCCCGAGTTCGATGCACCGCAGGAGTGACTGCGTCCAGCTCTCTATGGTTTGATGAGGAAGGCCATACATCAGGTCGAGATTGATATTGGTGAATCCCGCCTCGCGAGCAGCCCGCACAGCCCCGGTCGTGTCTTGAACAGTACCGGGTCGGCCCATGCCAACCAACTCGTCCTCCTGCATTGATTCCGCGCCGAAGCTGATGCGACTAAAGCCGGTTTCGCGTAATGCCGCAAGATGTACTCCGGCGACCGTGTTGGGGTGAGCTTCGATCGTGATTTCGCAATGCTCATGAAGCGAAAATGATCGGCGAATGCCGGCGAGAATGGTGATTAGCTGATCGGCTCTCAGCGCGGTTGGCGTTCCTCCCCCGAAGTACACGGAATGGAACGTGCGCTCTTTGATTCCCTCTTCCGCGGCCTGCAACCGGATCTCTTCTTCCAGAGCGTGAAGAAACGCTTCGGCGGCCGGTTCACGATACAATTCCAAGTAGAAGGCGCAAAAATCACAGCGTTGCCCACAGAATGGAATGTGGAGATAGAGGCCGATGGGGATTGTCATGACGTCAGTGAAAACGGTATGGGCTTCGAAAAATCCCGTGCCAGGACAATCTCGATCTCGTCAATGGAGGACATTCCACGATTACGAATGTGCGCGCTCCAAGCCGGGTGCTGCCGAAGCGATTCAAAGACCTGTTTCAACAGGTGCGGCTTGATGCGGGATTCCCACTCCTGTACCCAGGCGAGGCGATCATCATCGCCCTCATATTCATCTGGAAAGGAGGCTTCCAGGCTGAATCGCAGGGTAAACGTTTTCTCTTCTTGATACATGGCCTGCCTCATGGCGTTGCGAAGCGCAGTCAGGCGCCTCTATAATACGAATCCAACCAGGAGTGAGCACCATGCCTATCTTCGAATATGTGTGTCGCGAATGCAATCATCGGTTTGAGTTGTTGATTCAAGGCAAAACCGAGGCTGCCTGTCCAAAGTGCCATACAAAGAAACTTGAAAAACAATTGTCTTCGTTCGGGGTTGGCGCGACAGGAGGCTGGGAAGCGCCATCCGGAGGCGGAGGCGCCTGCGGGAGCTGCGGGGATCCTCGTGGCCCAGGGGCTTGTTCCATGAATTAACGATGGACAGCATTGAACTCGCATTGCAACGTGCGATTGACGTCATCTCGCAGTCGGACCCCCTCATCAAGCTACTACAACAAGTGCGGTTGAGCCGCATGAAACCGACCGACTCTGGATTGCGGGCGATCACCGAATCCTGGCTCGCGGCCTACCGCAAAGCCGTGGACACTGCCGGTTTGAATAAACAGGCGCTCCGGCGCATCGATCCCACTCCTCGACTGGTCATGCTTACGCAGCATGGCGTGCTGTCCCAAGATCATGAAGGGGTGAAAGCCTTGCTTGCGAACTTTGAGCAGGCGATGGTTCGTGCGCCAGAATGATGGTTTTGTATGGGTATCACTGTGGTCAGCGCTGCCGCACTGGCGCTCGTTTTGCTGACCTCGATTAACGGACGGAGCGAGGACATCGGTGGGCCTGGTCCGCTACGATTCCTTGATGTGAACGAACTCCAAACTTTTCTTCCTTCCGCGACTTCCCTCATGCTCCATCCATCCGCGGTCGAGCAATTCTTGGCCGAACTGGACGGACAGCCGCCGGATTGGAAAATGGTGTATGGTCATGGACATCACGATCCGGGGCATGACGATCGGTTATTTGCGCTCAATAGGGAACGCGATGCGAAGCGAGAAGGCCGGCCTGAGCTGTCGAGGCTTCTGGCATTTTCATGGACAGGCGAACTCTCCCGGTACGAGCCTCACATTGGCGGATTCCCTGTTGCGCTCGGGCCAAAGTTCATGAAGACCAGCTGGGGGATGGTACGTTTCAAGCCCGAAGAAGCACCCGGTAATCTGAGTGTCACCACCGATCTGCTTCATCAGGAATGGTTCCAACGCCGATTGGAGCAGGGGCAGTCGGTGGAAATCGATGTTGTAATGACCGGAAAGCTGATTCCGGAAGAATCCATTGTCTACGACTTTTCCCACGACGAAGAAGGCCTTGGATTGATCATGCCGTTCGTGCGAGTGGAACGAGTCGACTTCGTGATGAAGCCTTAACGATTTACCTTCTCAGCTTTCAGGGCTTCTGAATTCGGGGAAGATCTATAAAAACGGTTGGGCTGAGGAGGGGCTTAGTAGGCGTCTTTCGCGCAACGGAAGCCGGTTCCGCTCGGACGGCTATCCATTGTGCCCCAATCCCGATCGCTTGTGCGGAGGCTAACGGCGGGCTTCAGCCAAGATCCTCCACGCATCGATTTGATGGCCCCTCGGTCTGGACCGGATGGATTAGTCAGCGGCGCCGATCGGTAGTAGTTGGGGTCGTACCAATCCTGCACCCATTCAGCGACATTGCCGGCCATGTCAAGGAGGCCGTAGGGACTCGCGGCAGCAGGAAAACTTCCAACAGGCATGGTCAGCACTTCGCCTTTGATTCCCTTCTCCTTGGCAATCCGTCCTCCCTCACCCTGGACCCAAAATGCATTCCAATCTGCTCCACTGTCGAATTCGACTGTGCGCCCAACCCAATAACTGGCACTGTTAGCCAGTTGAAGATCCCACTCATTTCCCCAGGGATAGCGTCGCCCATCTGTTCCTCGCGCCGCCTTTTCCCATTCAGCTTCGGTTGGAAGACGCTTGCCTACCCATCGACAATAAGTATCCGCATCAGTCCAACTGACGTTGACGACCGGATGCCGTTCGATTCCGGGCATCGGCATCTGGTTGTTCCACAGTGTCGAAGCCGGATTGTTGTTTTCGGGCATCCGATGCTTCGTCGCTGAAACGAAAGCAACATACGCCTCGTTCGTGACCTCGTGCCGGTCGAGATACACGCTGCCGAGAAAGATCGCACGCTGGGGCTGTTCGTCTGGAAGACCGTCGGTACCGGCCGGCGCACCCATTAGAAACTCACCGGCGGGGATCAGCATCATGTCGTCCGGGACCGAGGAACTGAGAGCACACGGTGGAAAGCTGATGGCAACGACAACGAGGAGAAGGACAGCTTCACCAGGTCGTAACACTATGAGGTCTTTCTAAGGCCGCAGACCCGGGCTACTCCATCACGATAGGCGGTCCAAAGTCGTAAACAAGTCTTGAGAGAGCTCAGAACGGTCTGCTGCAGAGCGCGTGTGTTGGCATAATTCACGACCATGTTATACGCATCGTGACGGTGTCCGGCCTCGACCATTTGGTGTGCCCGGATGAGGTCCATCGCCTCGGGAGAAAGACCGTAATGCTTCACCAGCGGATGTTGCTGAATGATGGATTCAATTTCTTCCGCGGTTTTGGGTTTCGAGGGTTCGGACAGCTCATTTCGGTCCTTGATGCTTCCTTCGACAAACACGGTCAGGACGGCGGCACCGACGACCCAGTTTCGATGGTTCGAAGCTCGGTCCAGCCAGGCCCGATAGCGGCGAGCCGCAGGCAGTAGCGTGATCTTGTCGAACATGTGTGAGGGAAGGCCGAGACCGGCCATCATGGCTAAAAATTGTTCTGGATGGGACTTGCCCAACGACAATCCGCCAGTATCTTCTTCATAAATGTTTTCAGCGAGCATGCGACGGACGGCAAGGGGAGGGTTCGTCCCGTGGATTCGAGCCAGAAGCACGGGAAAATCTCGTACATAAACGCCGTATTCTTGCTGAAAATGCCGTTTCAATTGCTTGATCGTGACCGTTCCATCGGCGAAAGACGGCCAAGCCCAATGATGTTTGCAATCCATGATGCGCAAGATTTCTTCTTGAAAGCGGCTATTAGTCAATGGTCGTGTCATGCCGGTTGCCTTCCTGATCGAGCCCTCGTTACAATCCCCGCGCGGAGGCGTCTATGAAACCAGTGACTGTGCAGAATCCCGAGGAAATTCTGTCGCTGCTCGCCGATGTCGCACTCCGTGGCTCCGGCTTTGTCACAGAGTGTCTCCTCGACTATGTACTGGACGAAGGATTTACGGAACCCATTTATCTGAATGCCAGCGGGGAAGACCCCGACGCCTACTTTAAAGGGCAATCACCGGCTTGGGCCGTGTATCAAGTTCGTGAATGGAAGCGCGTGCTGACGATTTCCGGAGGTTCCGGCAAGCAGCGGCGAGTCCAAATCACTGAGACGCCGTGATCTGCAATCGAGTGTAAAAGCCTTGGAGACAAAAAGCAATGAAACGGGCGAGTGCTACAATATGAGTCTTGTTCGCCTAACTGAGCCCTACAACATGAGCGAGCTGGTTATCCTCCAGAGTCTGCTCGAGGGGAACGGGATTGCCTATTGGATCCGTCATGCGTATGTAAGCAGTCTCTATCCGGGAATTCCTGCCCTCAATTCTCACGTTTTGGTCGAAGAGCATGACTATCAGCGGGCCGAATTCCTGCTGCACCGGCTCCGAACCGATGTGCGTGACGTGTCCGGAAACGGCTGAATCGATTCTAGCGTGAAGGCTGAGGATTGTGGGGGTTGGACGGCGATTGCGTCGGAAGTCGCTCGCCGGAGCCTTGAAACCATCCTCCGATAAGCGTGCCTTCCTCGAAGTACAAGTAGCGGTGCTTGACGGTTGCCGCGCTCTCCCAGTCTTCAAAAATCCATTCTTCCTGGCGAATCCCGTCCTTGGTGAAGGTCGTGTTGATCGTCTGTGGCCCACCCCAGGATTGCAGAACTTGCTCCTTCGACATGCCGACCATGACTCGATGCTCGGCGATGTGCGTTGCGAAATTCGGATCGCGCAATTTGGCGATCAACGGCAGGATGATCATGAGGAGGGCAAAGATAATCAACCCGGTGTAGATGGTAATGCGAACCGCTTTCCGACGTATAAATGATACGGGTTCTTGTTGGACTGCGCAGGAACCGATGGCGTGCTCAGAAGATGTCATAGATGTGTCTCAAAGGCATGGTAGCAATCGGGCGTTCCGGGCGTCAAGAGCTCGTGATGTATTTGCCCTATTGAATCAATAAGATCGGAGCCTGAGCTATACTCGAAGCATGTCTTTTCGATCGATCCGTGTAAACCGATGTGGCTGCACCATGATCTTGTTCTCTGTCCTTCTGTTGGGTATAGGAGGCCCCTTCGCTTCCGATGCATTTTCTAAAACACTGTACTCCTACACAGATGAAAAGGGAACGCGGGTCATCACCGACGACTATAACCATATTCCTCCGCTCTACCGTTCCCGCGTGACGGCTGTAGAGCAAGCCGATCACTCTGATGATGGGGCAATTCGCCGTGGCGCGACCGACCGGATCGGCACGATCTTCCGCTCGGAAAATGGATTCGTGATCGATGTTCCAGGCATGTCATTTCAGCAGTCCAAGGTCATCACCTATGCGGGTCTGATCGCCTTGCTCTGTTTTGTCGCAATGAACTTCAGTCGTAGCGAGGGTATCAGAATGCTTGCGCTCTGGTGCCTCATCATGACAGTGATATGCGCACCGGTCCTTGTCTATATTGCGGACGACGGGGCAGGCACCGTCATGAAAAACAAAGCGGCGCAGATTCAACAGAAACAGCAGGACCGCCTCTCGCAAGCCCAGTAAGGCCTGTCATTCCACCCGGCACATGTTCTGGAATTAGTCCGCGTACTTGGGGACCGGGATTTTCTTGGCCTCCGCCGGTCGGGGAGAGACCTGTTGTTGCGAGAACTCGGTAGAATAGGGGTTCATGATTGGGTCGTGCGTGTGTTTCTGCCGACGTTTCACGAGGTCGATACTCTGGGTGCTGATCTCCAATCGATCGATCAGTGATTTCGTCGTCAAGGGATCGGGTAGACCTTGCAGCGAAAATAATTGGTAGGCCAAGGTCCAGTCGAGTTGATCCTTCGTTGCTTCTTTCACGATAAATCGAGCTTGGGGCGATGCGCTGCCTTTGAACAGAAGGACCCAAATGTTAGATCGGAACGAGGGAGAAGCGGGGTCGGTGGGGGGCCGAAACTCCGGCACAAGCGAAGGAATTTGGTTGATCGGAACAGCGGGAGAAAATTCGATGTCCACCAGTCGAACGTACAGCGTGCGGTTCTCGCTTTGCTCGTTCGGATCGACCGCATAACTAAAGGAATAGCGGACATCGATGCCGTCACGCTTGAAGGTATAGACATCCTCGCCGTTTTCAGGCGAAACGAGCTTTCTGAAGTACTTGTCCCAATCAGAAATCGCGTAGTAACTGAACACCCGCAAGGCCGATTTGCGGTCTCGTACCGCTTGAGGCATGCCCATTTTTTCGTGCAGCTCCGTCTGCGTCAGTCCGAGAAAACCATCCTCGAAGTAGGGAGCAGCCGGAAGCGAGCCTGGGAGCAGGCACAGGAAGAGAATGATGGGGAAAACCCAGCTTGAACCGAAGCGTGATGACCGGTTGCGCAGGAGCAAACCTTCTCTCCAGCCGTTGGGCCATCGTATCGGTGGTCTCCGTTTCTGTCAAGGCAGTATCGGCGGGGTTGGTTGCCGGTCAGGGAATGAATCAGTATGATGGCGCAGCACAGAGCCTTGCCGAAGGTCTGAAAGGTGGGAGACGTGACAGCGCTTGAACGCTTGCTCCGGGAACGCATCGTGATTCTTGATGGAGCCATGGGAACCATGATCCAGCAGCGGAAGCTGGACGAGGCGGCTTTCCGCGGCGAGCGATTTAAGAACTGGAAGAAGGATCTCAAGGGGCACAACGATCTCCTGAACATTACACAGCCCGCCCTCATCGAGGACATCCATCGCCAGTATCTCGAAGCCGGCGCGGATATCGTCGAGACAAACACCTTCAACTCCCAGGCCATTTCGCTTGTGGACTATCACATGGAGACGCTGGGGTATCAACTGTCTAAGGCGGGTGCGGAATGTGCTAAGCGGGCGGTGGTTAACGTCCAAGCCGCACAGCCTGGGCGGCACTGTTTCGTGGCCGGCGCCATTGGACCGACCACCAAGACCTCTTCGATTTCAACGGACGTCAACAATCCGGCTGCACGCGGGACCACCTATGAAGAGCTTATTTCCGCGTATAGCGATCAGGTTCGTGGCTTGCTGGATGGGGGCGCCGATATCTTGTTAGTTGAAACCATTTTCGACACGCTGAACGCGAAAGCCGCTTTCTTTGCGATTCAACAGCTGTTTGCCGGCGGTGCGCGGTCCGTGCCGATCATGGCCTCCGTGACTTTTATCCAAGCCGGAAGCAATCGCGGGGTTACTGGACAAACGGTTGAGGCGTTTTGGAATTCCATCTCGCACGTTCCGCTGTTGAGCGTTGGGATGAACTGCGCCTTGGGGCCAAAAGAAATGCGGCCACTCATTGAAGAACTATCGCAGATTGCACCGATTTATCTTAGTGCGCATCCGAATGCTGGCCTTCCCAACCCCTTGCTGCCGACCGGTTTCCCGGAGACCCCGGAAACGCTGGCGCCGCAGCTCGGTGATTGGGCTCAGAACGGCTGGTTGAACATTGTCGGCGGCTGCTGCGGGACGACGCCAGCTCACATCAAGCTGATCGCGGAAGCAGTGCGTGGGATTATGCCCCGGACCATTCCAATGGTTGAACCGTATACGAGACTGAGCGGTTTAGAAGCCTTGACGATTCGTCCTGAGTCCAATTTTGTCAACATCGGTGAGCGCACCAATGTGACCGGCTCTCCGGCTTTCGCCAAGCTCATCTTGGCCGGGGATTACGAGGCGGCATTGTCCGTGGCGCGACAACAGGTGGAAGGCGGCGCGCAGATCATCGATATCAATATGGACGAAGGCATGCTTGATTCCAACGCAGCGATGGAGAAATTCCTCCGGCTCGTCGCCTCAGAGCCGGATATCTGCAAAGTGCCCATCATGGTGGACAGTTCCAAATGGGAGGTGCTGGAGACCGGACTGAAGAATATCCAGGGCAAGCCCGTCGTGAACAGCATCAGTCTGAAAGAAGGCGAACACAAGTTCACTGAGCAGGCAACATTGATTCACCGGTATGGTGCAGCTCTTGTCGTGATGGCGTTCGACGAAAGTGGGCAGGCCGACACGCTGGAGCGCAAGAAGGAAATTTGCGCCCGTTCGTACAAGATTTTAACGGAACGAGTGGGGGTGCCGTCGACGGACATCTTTTTCGATCCAAACATTCTGACCGTCGCAACCGGGATCGAGGAGCACAACAACTATGCGGTGAATTTCATCGAAGCGACAAAGTGGATCAAGCAGAACCTTCCCGGAGCGAAAGTCAGCGGCGGTATCAGCAACATTTCTTTCTCGTTCCGAGGGAATAACATCGTGCGTGAAGCGATGCATGCGGCCTTTCTCTATCATGCGATCAAGGCCGGACTCGATATGGGCATCGTGAATGCTGGACAGTTGGCCGTGTACGAAGAAATTTCCAAGGACCTGCTCGAGCTTGTCGAGGATGTCCTGCTGAATCGGCGGCCGGATGCGACGGAACGGCTGGTGGCCTTTGCGGAAACGGTGAAGCAGAAAGGCAAGGTGGCCGTCAAGGACGATGAATGGCGAAAGGGCACCGTGGAAGAGAGACTTTCCCATGCCTTAGTCAAAGGCATCACGGACTATATCGACCAGGATACGGAGGAGGCTCGGCAAAAATATCCAAAGCCGTTGTCCGTGATCGAAGGGCCGCTGATGTCCGGAATGAACGTGGTCGGCGATCTGTTCGGTTCGGGCAAGATGTTCTTGCCACAAGTGGTGAAGAGTGCCCGCGTCATGAAGAAGGCGGTGGCCTACCTCATGCCGTTTATGGAAGCGGAGAAACAGCGCCTTGGCGACTATCGATCGCAGGGAAAGATATTGCTTGCCACAGTCAAGGGGGATGTCCACGACATTGGGAAGAACATCGTTGGCGTTGTTCTCGGCTGCAACAATTACGACGTGATCGACCTGGGTGTCATGGTGCCCTGTGAAAAGATTCTGGCTGCTGCGCGTGAACAGAAGGCGGATATTGTCGGGTTGAGCGGTCTGATTACGCCCTCGCTCGATGAAATGGTGCACGTGGCCAAGGAAATGACCCGCGAAGGACTTGACGTGCCGCTCTTGATCGGCGGCGCGACGACAAGCAAGGCGCACACCGCTGTGAAAATCGCTCCCTCGTATGAACCGTCGGTCGTGCATGTCCTGGATGCATCGCGAGCCGTCGGTGTCGTCGGCAGCCTCATGAGCCGGGAACAGAAGCCGGGTTTCGTGCGACAGGTGCGCGAGGATTACAGTCGAGTCAGGCAGGCCCATCAAGATCGTGGGGAGAAGGCTCTCCTTTCGTTAGAGAAGGCGCGCGCGCATCGCTTATCCAGTGATTGGAGCAGCGTCGATATTCCAGTGCCTGCGTTTCTGGGCATTCGCGTGATTGAGGACCAACCACTCGTCGAATTACTGCCATACATCGATTGGTCTCCATTTTTCCATACATGGGAACTCAAGGGACGATATCCGGCAATTTTTGAGGATGCGACGATCGGAGCGAGGGCAAAAGAACTGTTCGCGGATGCACAACAACTGCTTGACCGGATCATCAATGAAAAGTTGTTACGGGCAAGAGGCGTGTACGGGTTTTTTGCCGCATCCAGCGTGGGCGATGACATCGAGCTGTACACAGATGCAACTCGTTCAACAGTCGTGACGACGATTCACACGCTCAGACAACAGCTCGCGAAACCGGAAACACAGCCGAACCTCGCTCTAGCTGATTACGTCGCACCCAAGGAATCCGGCCGAACCGACCATGTCGGTGCCTTCGCCGTGACGGCGGGTATCGGATTGGACGAACTGTGCCGCCTATTCGACAAGGACCATGACGACTATAATTCGATTATGGCGAAAGCGCTGGCGGATCGTTTAGCGGAGGCATTTGCGGAGTATCTCCACAAACAGGCAAGGAAAGAGTGGGGCTATGGCAAGTCCGAACGATTAACGCATGACGATGTAATCCGCGAACGGTATCGGGGCATCCGTCCGGCCCCCGGCTATCCAGCTTGTCCGGACCATACCGAGAAACGATTGCTGTTCGATGTATTGCACGTGGAAACGCATGCAGGTATCACTCTGACCGAAAGTTTCGCGATGCTCCCCGCCGCAGCCGTGAGCGGGTTCTACTTTGCTCACCCGCAAGCGAAATACTTTGCCGTGGGAAAGATCGGCAGAGATCAAGTCGAAGACTACGCCCGGCGGAAGGAGATGGACCAGCACACGGTCGAGCGCTGGCTCTCACCGAACCTGAACTACGAACCAACCTGATCGATAAGAATGTGAGACGTTAGGATACTTCCGCCAGAAGCCGGTGTCCGACCGGCCTGCCGATGGCAGCCGTCAGCGCTGACTTCACCAGTCGATACCGATCTTCCGCCCAGCGATTGAACGTTTCAGAATCCTGAAAAACGAGATCCCAGGCTTTGGCGGCGTCGAGCATCAACAACTGATGCGGTTGCCCTTCTCCTGGAAAATAGACGACCAGGACGGCGGATTTTCCGGTTAGGCTGATGTCCGTGAACACATGCACCATGGCGCCATGGTGCAACGTCACTTCGCGCGACGCTGCTTCGACCACCGGTTGATACAAGCGATGGAGGAACTGCGCGGCGACTTCGTGGGCGTTTCTCGTTCCGAGCAGTCTGGGATTCGGTGATTCACCGAACAAATTTTCAGTGAGGTAGGTCGCGGCTTCCCAGGTCGGCATGACACCGGACGTCACGAGGGCTTCACAGAGATACGCGATCCAGTTTCTCGTGACTCCCGTCTTCTTGAGGGACGCAGCTTTCTTGGCCATGATCGACGATCCTTTCGCTGCCACCGCTGCAGTGTGTGGACTGTACCGAATGATTGAAGTATAGCGGTGAGCGGAATACTGTCAACGAAATGAGTTAATCGCACGCTACAGTTGGCTGGGCAAGCTTGGAGGGACTCGATCGGCGTACTCTTCGTGGATGCGTTTGATCTCGCTGAGTGAGGCGAGAAAGACGTCGAGCAGCTCGGGATCGAAATGTTCGCCCCGATGGTTGCTCATCAAGTCGACGGCATGATCGAAGGCGAATGCCGGTTTGTACACCCTGGCAGTGGTAAGGGCATCGAATGCATCCGCGATCGAAGCGATGCGGCCTTCTATTGGGATCGCTTCACCCTTCAACTTTCGTGGATATCCGCTGCCGTCCCACCGTTCATGATGTGTGAGGGCGATGGTGGCGGCCACGTTCAGGATCTCCGCGTCGGAGCCGGCGAGGATGCGGTAACCGATTTCTGCATGTTGCGCGATCACGTTAAATTCGTCCTGGGTAAACTTTCCCGGCTTGAGCAGCACATGATCAGGCGTGCCGATCTTTCCGATGTCGTGCATCGGGCTTGCCGTGCGAATGAGATCGCAGCGTTCAGCCGACAACCCGTAACGGCGGGCCAGCAGTTCGCAATAATGACTCATGCGGTGAATGTGTTGAGCCGTCGCGCTGTCGCGGTACTCCGCCGCGATGGCCAGCCGTTGAATGGTTTCTTCCCGTGAAAGACGCAGTTCTTTCTCGCTCTTTTCGAGCCATTCCAATGCTTGCTGCAACGCCATTGTCCTGGTTCTGACGACGTCCTCGAGGTTTTCACGATGGAGTCGATTCTCCATCTCGAGGCGGCGTCGGCGCAGGGCATTGGCGACGTTGATGAGCACTTCGTTCGATTCGAACGGCTTGATGATATAGCCGAAGGCTCCCATGTCCAACGCGGCATTGGCCAAGACGGGGCTGTCGAGACCGGTCACCATGATGGCCGCTGTGTGGGGGTGCTGGCTCAAGATACTCCGGACTAGGTCCATGCCGGACTCACCCGGCATGTTGACGTCGCACAACACCAACGCGAAGGAGATTTCTGCCAGCCGCAAGCGAGCTTCTTTGGCGTCGGAAGCCAGGACAGTTTCATATCCGTGTGATTGGAGCATATATCCCAGCAGACGACGAATCGGTTCTTCATCGTCGATGATCAACACACGTTTAAGGTCAACAAGTGCGTGTTGAGTGGGGCGATCGAGGAGCAGCG
This sequence comes from uncultured Nitrospira sp., assembly GCA_946479785.1. The sequence continues at coordinate 1,704 of CAMLHQ010000046.1, read as the reverse complement.
TCATAGGTGACTTGTCAGCTTGAGCGGACGGGGTTCGTTGTAAGCCGTCGAACTTGTCTGTACCAGTTCCCGAGTATCTCTGAAGAACTGTAGAACGTGGTGCACCTTTTGTGCCACTAATTTATGTTTTTTTGCCGGGTTGCAATTGTCTTGTGTCAGCGCTATTGCCTTAACGTGATAACGGCGAAAAGGTTCGTCTAGTCGAAAGGTTCTGGCTCCTAATCATCACTTGCATGCCGGAATCTCTTTGCAGACCAGGAAGGTTGAGGGCCGTTGTGAGGTCCAGAAATTGGCCAACCGCCACGAGTTTGTACACTGGACCGAATGCAATCGTATCCAGCGGACGCAGGGGCGCTCTCAAGGCCATTTCATTGCGCTTTGAAAGACGGTTCACTATAATGCGCCGCATTGTTTAGAGGAGAATATTATGAGTGCGGGAGCAGGATTGCTGCGAGCGGATGGACGCCGTAAGGACCAACTTCGACCGGTAAAGGTGACCAGGAATTTTATCAAACATGCCGAGGGATCAGTCTTGATAGAAATGGGTGATACCAAAGTGATTTGCACCGCTTCCGTAGAGGACAAAGTCCCGCCGTTCTTGAAAGGGAAGGGGACTGGATGGGTGACGGCGGAATATTCGATGTTGCCCCGGGCTACTCACGACCGGTCACCCCGAGAAGCGGTCAAGGGGAAACAGGGCGGCCGGACACTGGAGATTCAACGGCTTGTCGGACGGGCCTTACGTGCCGTCACAGACATGACGCAACTTGGGGAACGTTCGATCTGGATCGATTGCGATGTTATTCAGGCCGATGGTGGCACCCGTACGGCCTCTATTACGGGTTCATTCATTGCCTTGGCGGATGCCCTGGCGACGTTGAAGACGCGTGGTCTGATCAAGAAACGACCGTTGAGCGATTACCTGGCCGCCATTAGCATCGGGAAGGTCGGGGGAGAAATCCTCGTTGACTTGGCATACATCGAAGATTCAACAGCAGAAGTGGATATGAATTTAGTCATGACGGGCAAGGGGCAATTTGTCGAAATCCAAGGGACCGCGGAGAAGACACCGTTTGCCAAACAGGACATGGACGGTTTTCTCGCACAAGGTTGGAGCGCCATCCAGACCTTGACGGCATTGCAGCGGGACCTGATTGGGACGCTGGAGTAGCGAGTGATTCGTGAGCTGGTATTGGCAACCCGCAATCGACACAAAGGAGAGGAACTCGCCGCGCTACTGGGTGACCTCGGCATAAGCATTCGAACGCTGGACGAGTTTCCTGAAGTGCCTGATGTCATTGAAGACGGCGAAACCTGTGAAGCGAATGCGATCAAGAAGGCAAGAGCTGTATCCAAAGCCACAGGTTTGATGGCCGTTGCGGACGATACCGGACTGGAGGTGGATGCGCTCGGAGGCCGGCCCGGAGTGTTTGCTGCCCGCTATGCCGGCGAGCACGCCACCTATGAAGACAATTGGAGAAAGTTGCTCCAGGAGTTGTCCGGAGTGCCACGCAAACGTCGAACGGCCCGATTCATGACTGTAGCAGCCATGGCCTTGCCTTCTGGCGAAGTTCAAGTGACGACAGGCAAGCTGGAGGGTGTTATTAGTGAAGAGCCGGCTGGTACAAGGGGGTTTGGCTACGATCCGGTGTTTTTCGTGCCGGAGTTGGGCAAGACCCTCGCTCAACTGTCAGCGGAGGAAAA
>CAMLHQ010000045.1 GCA_946479785.1 uncultured Nitrospira sp. | reverse complement strand
ATCTTGCCGCCGGCTTTCTTGACCGCGTCATCCAGGACAAAATTCTTGCCAGTCAGTTCGCTAATAAAACGAACAAAAACTGAAAGTTCGACATCATTGAAGTCCAAGGCCACGCGTCCAGGTGAGCTGTTACCCTGTTGAGCAAAAATGGGAAGAGGAGCAAGAAGGCAACTAACTAGGTAGGCCCAAAGGCACCAATGCAGGCGATAATAGTGAATCTGTGCAAAAAGTGGCATAAAGAGGATCAGCGTTCAAGAACGCCTTTCATCAGTGGGTCAACGCAAGAAACATGAAGGACCGTAACACAAGGCTATGCAGTGACACAACCAACCATTGGAGGCCCGATGTGAACCTAGCTGCAAGTCTCGCGAAAGACCATCGGAAGGATCATCCACATGATGCTTTCCGGAGCCAGTTATGCACTGAAGATCCGCGAGCTTGGCTTTTGCCCATTCTCGGTAAGGTTGTCCAATTTTGAAGTAATCCTGCTAGAGCGGATGACAGCTTCTTCGCTCGAACTAATGATAAATAAAGAAAAAAAGTCTTTAGCGCCCGGGTCAAGATGGCATCGGGATTGCACACTTGTCACCGGTTACCCCCATTACATAGTGGTACCGGTTGGTGCGGAGGCAAAATTGGGCTGAGGCCAGCCAGGAGAGCCGGTTTGTGCAGGGTGATCTGCTAAGGTTAGAACGTGCGGACGGACAAGCGAACCTCTCAAAAAGCCGACAAAAAGGCACCCTCACGCGTGCACAAGCGGGGTGTTGTCGGATACAGCAAGAAGAGCGCTCTCCTCGAAGAAGCCATCACGCATATGAACACCGGCAAGTACGGCCGGTCGTCCGCTGCCCTCAAAGAACTGCTCGCGCTCGATCCTCACAATACCGAAGCCCGCCGCTTGTTTGCCACCCTTCATCTCAAGCTCGGAAGCCTGGTTACGGCAAGACAGGCCTTTGAATCTCTCGCCAATGAAGCCATCGGCAGACAAGACTATTGGCTAGCGGAATCGCTCCTGCGCGAATATCTTGCCGCTGGTCCCCGCTGCGTCCCCTTTCTCGAGCTTTTGGCTCATGTGTACCAACAAAAGGGTGACGAGATGGCAGCAGTGGGCGAACTGGGTAAAGCCATTGAGATTTTGCGCGATGATCCCGATTCGGAAAACCCGCAAAAGGCTGCAGAGCTCTATTCAAAAATTAGAGAGCTAGCTCCTGCTAGCCCCGTCGCGTTCCAACTCGCTCCGCTGTTCGATGTGCAGACCGGAGAATTTCTTGTCCGTCCTTCGGGTATTCCAGCGACGGCCTCCGGCAATGAGGCAGGCCCAGAATTCCACGATAGCGCTGGTTCAGTCGCCCCAGAACATCCTCTACCGGAGGTCATGCCGTGGGAAGTGACCGATGAATTGCCCGCGGCATCGGACTCCCCGTCGACGACAGCAATGTCAGTGGATTCTCCTGATCTCTCGATTCTTCCGGATGAGGTGCACGACTACGAATCAGTTGTGGAGAGCGAAGCGTTTCAGGGTCCTCCGCTTGCTCCGCCGCAACAGGATGGAACTTCCGACTCGTTGTCGTCGACCACACGCGCGTCGTCGGATGAATTCGGTTTATCCCTATCTCTCGATTCTTCTCCGTCGAATGGCACAGGATCGACTTTGGCAACGACCGAACCGGAAGCGCAAGACCTCTCAAGCGAGCTTGCCTCTGAAAGCCAGGCAGGATCGGAACCAGGACCGGCGAACGGCATCGCTTCTCCCATGCCATGGGAACAACTGGCAGATGCCTCAATACAGATTTCCGAACCTGAAACGCCGCCAATTTCAGATCCCCATTTAGCGCTTGAGTCGATTCTCGCTTCCCTGCGGGTACAAGACGGGGCCACAGACCCTACCGTCGCGATTGACGAATCGCCAACTTCTACCATTGAGGCTGCAGAGCCGTCGGTTCTGCCGGAATCGATGGAGCCTGCCCGCACAGATTCATCCGCTCAATTATCCTCTCCGATGCCCTGGGAGCAGGTTTCGGATGCCGCGATGCAAATTCCCGAAGTGGAGGCTTCCCCTCCAGAGTCTACTCCACTCCAGGAGCCGCCATCCTCCTCACTCACAGAAGAGGCGTTGAGTCCTACCTCGCCACTCGCGTCGAATCCGGAATCGGATTCTGCAGGAGTGGAGACTCCTCAGCCGAGCTCGTTTTCGTGGAATTCGGTCTTTGACAATGCCTGGAAGTTTGCCGCGGGGACGATGGCGCCGAGCCACGCCGCACCTTCAGAACAAGCGCAAGAGCTATCGTCTGAGCCGCAGCAAGCAGGATGGCATCCTGAACGGGAGTCGGAGGCGCATGGCAGGTCTTCGCCGATCTCAATGGTACCGAATATCGCTCCTTCTCCTCCGATACCGGCGGATAGTCCTACCGCTGAGTTGCCGACTTTTGTCTCCCATCAATCCTCCGATGATATCCCGCTAGCTCAGCTCGCCCCTGCAATGCCTGCATCGTTTTCGACCGTCGTCGAAGAGCAAAAAATTCCTGAGGCGGAGCCGGCGCCGATAGAACTATCGGGGCCCGCTTCCTCAGTCGAGCAGACGAACCAGGAACCGGGTCTAGTTGAGAACCGATCGACTTCCGAGGCCCCCCCGCAGGCGATCAGCAGCACGCCGCCGACGATGGTGGAACCACCGCCCATACTTCACGAAACGGCTCCGCCGGCTGGGGCGCCGTCACATTGGAACACGGGCGAAGTGGCAGTGCAGGTCCACCGTCCCACCCAGAAGAAAAAACGTTGGGACAAAGAACCAGAAGAAGTCGAACAGACTCCCACCATCCCTGTTCCTGCGCTTGAGGCATTGTCCGAAACGCTGGCGGGAGCGATACGAGAATGGAAATCGACTCCCCTCGAGCCAGCGGCTCCTGCCGTCGCTGAAGAGGTCGCGCCACCACAGGCAGATACACGTCCTGATTGGATGCAAGCGAGCGATGCCATCACCTTCAACGGGCCGGCAGCGTCTTCGCCAAAGATGAAGTCAGGGAGCGATTCGGATGTTGCATTACCACGGGAGGATGCGGAGCCGGCCCACTCGTCCGCCGCATCGGCTGTGGATGTGCTCTTTTCGCCGAGCAGCACTGTCGATCATGTCAGCGCCTCCGGCCATCTGTCCTGGGCGAAACCGCGCCCGCGTTTCATCGCGCGCCTCCATCGAGTCCGGATCGGCGTTTCCTCGTTTATCAGCTACTGTTTCTCGACGACTCGTTCGCTCACCTTCCTGGCCCTGATGTTTACCATCACGACGATGGTCGTCGCCGCAGTAGGGGTCGGCGCACTGGGTTTGGCCTGGATAGCGATGGAGGATCCGCCGAGCTCGCTTTATCAGAATCTGACGATCACGCCTCCTCGCGTGGTCGCCGACTCGAAGAAGAACGGGTATCTCCTCCTTCTCGGATTCGACGCGCCTGTCGGTCAAGATCCTGTTCAAGCCGGATACGAGCGGAAGGCAGATGAATACGATATCGCATCGGCGCAGGTCTGCATGAGCGGCGATGATGCCAACGGCGGCTCTGGTTCAGCCGGAGCTTCCACCCACGTGGTCAAGGGATGGTTCCGAAGCGGCGACCCTGCGGCCCAAATCAAGGGGCAGGGGGAGACCGTTCGATCGATGGTGAATCGGGAGTCGACCGCGCTTAGTCGGTACCAGCGGTGGCTGACGATGCCGTTTGACGACTGGGGTTATGGACAACTGCTGAGCCCGAACTGTAACCATGTGTTGCTCGTTCACCGGCTGTTCTTGTTAGAAGGCTTCAGCCAAGATCCTGCCAGCGGCCTCGACCGACTCGAAGCTGATCTGCAATCCTGGCGTACCGCGCTCGGCCAATCCAAGACCCTGATGATGAAAATGCTGGCCGTGACGGCGGTGCAAGATGACGCCTCTATCGCCTCTGGGCTGCTCAGCCGGATGGATCTCGACGGAAGTGCTCTGACCAGGCTGAGTAAGATGGTGCGCCCACTCGATCAAGTCGAACTTTCCGTGCGCTGGCCGATGCAAAGCCATTTCGTTTGGGCGACGAAAGCGGTTCCGGCGGAGCTCAAACAGGACAAGCCCCATGACCGTCCCTGGCATGCGTCAATGGTGGCTGCGATGCATCTGCCTGTCCAGCGGCGGGCCAATGCCTATGCTGAGTACTACGAGGCGACCAACAAAGCCGTGGCGGGCGGTCGGTACATGAACTTGCCGAAACTTTCCGGATTCGTCCGGACCCCTGCCACAGGCCTGACGGATTACTTGGTCAACCCAATCGAGCACATCGTCGGAATTGAGCCGCTTCCATCCTGGGACCCGTACGTTCTGCGGATGATCGAGGCCGATGCGCAGCTTCGTCTTGTGGGATTGCAGGTCTGGCTCAGGCGGGGTCCGCAGGAAGGCGATGTCCTCATGCGGTTGGCGAAAGCGGGCCAGGCTTATTACGATCCCTTTACCGGCCTTCCCATGCTGGTCAATCAGCGGAAAGGCCTCATCTATAGCGTTGGGCGTGACGGCAAAGATCAAGAAGGCGATCGCCTCAACGATGTAGTGGTGACAATTCCCTTTGCTCCCTCCTTGTCCGAGTCGAGGCGTGCTGCGGCTTCATCTCAATCTCGCTAAGCCTCCGATCTCGTTCCAGTTCAGAGTCTTCGAATCCGTCCCTGCACATGAAGCCGCATTATTTGTCAACGGGTTGCCCTGTCATGCGTTGTTCATGATGAAGGGGAAATCACTCGATGAACGAGCGTGATGGTTGGATGTGCCATCCGATCCGTAGGGTATCCGATCGGATGCCACACATTCGGCTTGACCTGCCAGCCATTCAGGTCAACAATCACCGGCGTCGAACCGGCCGGGATTGCCGCCAAGACGGGGTAGAGGCGTGTCGATAGCGGGACGGGAAGCGATCGCGCTCGGCCCGCTCGGCATTCTCGAGTACTGCAGGAGGACTGTCACTCTGGATCAAACTCGGGCCCTCGATCGATTCTTGGCTGCTATCGAGCGTCGGGCGTTTCGTGTGGCGCACATTGCGACCGGCGATGTCGATGAAGCCATGGACCTCGTCCAGGACTCGATGCTCAAGTTGGTCCAGCGGTACGGGATGCGCGAGGAAGCCGAATGGGGCCCGTTGTTCCACACCATTCTTCAAAGTCGCATCCGCGATTGGTATCGACGCAGGAAAGTCCGCAATCGTTGGCGGCAATGGTTTGGGCCGGGACAGGATGAAGACGATCAGGAGGATCCGATCCAAACGGTGGCCGACCAGAATCAATTGCCCAGTGACGAGCGCATGGCGCTCAAGCAGGCCACGGCGGCGCTGGAGCAAGCCCTGCGGGCGCTCCCGCTGCGACAACAGCAGGCATTTTTGCTCCGGGCCTGGGAAGAACTGGACGTTTCGCAGACGGCCCGGGCGATGGGCTGTTCCGAGGGCAGCGTGAAGACGCATTACTTTCGCGCCGTGCAGACGTTGCGAAAAGTGTTGGGAGACCATCGGCGATGAGTACCGACTTTCAACCGAGCGATGAGCAAATGACGGCTCGCGCCAAGCAATTGCTCGATAAGAGTGTGGCCGATCTCGACCCGGCGACCGTCCATCGGCTGCAGCGCGCGCGCCTGGCTGCTCTCGAGGCCAAACCGGCCCGTGGCTCCTGGATGGTCTGGGCCGGCGGATTGGCCATGATTGCCGTGGCGGCGCTCGCGGTTACGTTTTGGACGAAACAGCCGCTGCCGGAGCATCATATATCTCCACTTGTGGAAGATATCGATCTGGTGCTCTCAGCTGAAAACGTCGAGCTGGCGGATGATCTCGAATTCTATCACTGGCTGGCCGATGTCGACACGACCGGATAAATGGATCATCGGATTGCCGGCAGCGGTTGTCCTGTCGATCGTCATTGCGGAAGCCGCGCCGCCGACAGCAGCCGATCCACCCGATACGGATTTTTTGGAATTTCTTGGGTCCTGGACTTCCGGAGATGAACAGCCGAAATGGGTCGATCCATTTCAACTCGACGATCCCGTCCTCATGGAGTCAGACCAACCGGATGAGCAGCGGTCGCCACGAGACCGGCGCGATGAGCCGAGGCAGCAACAACGCAATGACAACAATCCTTCTCGAGAGCCGTCACCTTCTTCGGTTCGTCCTGGCGGAGGCTTGAAGCCATGATGCTGCTCCGAGCCATATTGTTCGTGCTGGCGACCGGGGGTGCGGTCTTGGCACAAACTGAAAACCAGCCCATTCCCTGGCAGCAGCTGAGCCAGCAAGAACAGCAAGTGCTTCAAAAATTCGGCGATCGATGGGACCAGATACCGCCAGAACGGCAGCAGCGGCTCCTTAACGGTGCGCGGCAGTGGTCCAACATGAACACCGATGAGCGAGCACAGGCCCGCCAGCGGTTTCAACAATGGCAGCAGTTGAAGCCGGACGAACAGGCGCGTCTGCGTGAACGATTCGACCGGTTTCGCCAACTGCCTCCTGAACAGCGAGAGGCCATTCGCAACGCCCGCCAGTGGTTTCGTTCCCTGCCGCCGGAGCGTCGGCAAGCATTGCGGGAACAGTGGCGCAACATGTCGCCGGATGAGCGGCGCGCCTTTCGGCGCCAACTCAGAAAAGAATATGGCGGTCAGCAGCCTCACCCGGGAGGCGGCGGCCCTACGCCGCGCGAGGGGCAATCTCGTCGCCGGCCTTTCAGACAGTAGCTCGGCTGTCGCTTGACAGCGTCGAGCCTCTTCCACAGAATCTCGCACAATCGATTTGCCCACAGGAAGGAGTCGCCATGAATGGCCATGAGCCGCCTGATTGGAAACGGAATGCTCTGCGAGGAGCTCTTTCGCCCGGACCGATTCCCACGCGGATCGTCTCCAATGAAGAATTTTCTCCGCCGCCCCAAACAAGGAATCAGGCCCGGGTCGAGCAAGTGGTGACTGAGCTGAATAGCCGGGCTGCCAAACGGCTCGGCATGACACGCCGGCAGTTTCTCAAGACTACGGGAGGCATGGCTGCAGCCTTGCTGGCGATGAACTCCGTGTTCGGCCGCTTCTTCGACGTCTTCGAGTTGGAGTTGTTCGAGCCGGCGGCCTTCGCCGAACAACAGGGTGTTCCGTTCTTCATCTTCGATGTGCAAACGCACTACGTCAGCTCTGGCTATGATTTGGCGGATACAGAGAGTCGCCGCAGAGGGGCGGTGGCCAAGGACGCCTTGCTCGGCTTGCGCCGCCGCGCGAAGGAGTCGGGGCTCAATCCTCTGTTAACTGGCGATCGAGGGACCCTGGATGATTTATCCTGGCAGAATTTCGTGAAAGAAGTCTTCCTCGACAGCGAGACATCCATCGGTCTCATCAGCACGCCGCCAGGTCCCTATCCGCAGGAGGCCGTCGTGCCGCCCAACGAAATGGCCCATATCCGGGATGAGATCAACCGCTTGGCCGGATCACAGCGGATGCTCGCGCATGGGCTCGCCACACCGCAGCTGGGCCAGGCGGATCTGGATTTCATGGCGATGCAGGCGGAAACACTGAAGATCAATGCGTGGAAGTGTTATACCGGTTCGTGTCCAAAAGGCTTCGACCGTGGCTGGTGGATGGACGACGAGAAGATCGCCTATCCCATGCTGGAACAGGCCAGAAAGCTGAACGTGAAACGGGTCTGCGTCCACAAAGGACTACCGTTGGGTCCTGTTCCCGAGTATAACCATCCTAAAGATCTCATCGCAGCCGCCAAGGATTTTCCAGATATCGACTTCCTCGTCTATCACTCGGGGCTCAAAAGCGCGGCATCTGTCGATGAGTCATTCGCCAGGACCGGCGACATTCCCTGGACAACCGAATTCTGCCGGCTGAAGCAAGGTGAGCCGGCTATCAAGAACATTTATATGGAGCTCGGCTCGACGTTCGGGCAGCTGGTCACCACCCATCCCCTTGTCTGTGCTCACTTGTTTGGCCAGCTCATCCAGACCTTCGGTGCCGACCATGTGCTCTGGGGAACGGATTCAATCTGGTACGGTACGCCGCAATGGCAAATCGAAGCGTTCCGGCGGTTCCAGATTCCGGATCAGCTTATCGAGAAGCACAAGTATCAAGGGCTCACGCGCGACGTGAAAGCAAAGATCTTCGGTTTGAATGCTGCACGGGTGTTCGGTGTGGATGTTGCAGCGACCAGGAATGCCCTTCCCAAAGATTATGCGGGGCGTCTTCGCATGAGTTATCTTGAAGAAGGACCGGAACCCAGTCACAAGCTGTACGGTTGGGTGGCAAGATAGGCGAGGGTCCTGTCACCGACCAGCCCATGTTGGTGCCACCCGCATCCGAAGGGGAAGAAAGGAACGAATAAAAGATGAGAAGCGAAATTTTATACCCTGGGGCATTTCCGATGGTGCGCGTTGAACTGACGGCAGGGGAGACGATCAAGGCCGAATCGGGTGCGATGGTCGCCGCATCGCCGACAATTGATATCGAAAGCAAATTGGAGGGCGGTTTTCTGAGCGCACTCTCCCGCAAGCTCCTCAGTGGCGAAAAGTTTTTTTTCCAAACATTGCGGGCGAGTCGAGGGCCGGGCGAAGTGTTGTTGGCACCGACCGTGCCTGGCGAAATCGTGATCATGGAACTCGACGGCCTCAACGAATACATGGTGCAGAAGGACGGATTTTTGGCCGGTGCCGAGACAGTCAAGATCGAAAGTCAGATGCAGAGCCTGAGTCGGGGGCTGCTCGGCGGCGAAGGATTCTTCATCCTGAAAATCAGCGGAAAGGGCGCACTGATCCTCAACAGCTTCGGAGCCATCCACAAGATTGAACTGAAGCCCGATCAAGAATACATCGTGGACAATAGTCACTTGGTCGCCTGGTCGGCGACGACCTCGTACAACATTGAGCGCGCAGCTTCCGGGTGGGTCGCGAGTTTCACGTCCGGTGAAGGATTTGTCTGCCGATTCCATGGACCCGGAGTGGTCTACATCCAAAGCAGAAATCCGGGAAGTTTTGGAGCGTGGATCAGACAATTCATTCCTGTTTCGGAGTGATAACAAGTCAAGGGGCACGAGTCGTGCCTCCATTCCCCACGAACGACCCCATGACGATTGATCAGTGACTCTTTCTCAATGACTACTTCCCCCAACGCCCTCTGCTTCGGCGATAGGTTTCCTGCCACAGGGCAACCCTGTTATGTCGAGATGTCTGCAACGGGGTTAACGGTTCGGTTTCATGAAAGTGCTCTAGAAGCTGGGACATTGACCGTGCCTTTCTCAGCATTCTCAGTCTCGGCCGGTGGACTCAACCACGATCAATTAGTGGTGAAATGGGGGAGGGGGATAGACGCGCATACGCTCTATCTGAAGGATCCCGCCCTCATCAGTTCCTTTCGCGCGGCAACACCACCGGAACTCATAGGGGCTCTTGAAGAGACGGCTGCCAAGGTTCGGCAGCTTCGAAGCCGACAACGGACAGTGTGGAGCATCGTGCTGTCGGTCGTGGGAGGGCTGGCGTTGTTGTTGTGGTTCGGTTCGGACCTGCTCGTCGAATTGGCGGTCGATCGAATTCCTGTGGAATGGGAGCAAAAAATCGGCGAGTCTGCCTATCGGGATTTTCTTATGCAGCAAACGCTACTCAAAGAAGGGCCGGCAGTGGCCGCCATCAACGAAATCACGCAACGGCTCACGGAACAGATTCCCGACAATCCGTACAAGTTTGAAATTTCAGTCGTGAAGAGCGATGTCGTGAATGCGTTCGCCTTGCCCGGCGGCTACGTCGTCGTGTTGACTGGACTGCTGCAAAAAGCCGACAGCGGGGAAGAAGTCGCCGGCGTGCTCAGTCACGAGCTGAATCATGTCCTGCAGCGGCACGGTCTCGATCGGATGGTGAAACAGATCGGCTTAATCGGGATCGTGACAATCGTATTCGGGGATCAGCAGGGCTTGATCGGACTGATGAAACAGGTGGGAGTGGAATTGTTGACGTTGAAATTCGGCCGCGCGCAGGAAACCGAAGCCGACGTGACCGGCCTGCGGTTGCTACATCGGGCGAAGATCGATCCGACCGGCATGATCACGTTCTTTCAGCGGCTGTCTGAAAAAGAGAATGGACGGGTAGAATGGCTCTCCACCCATCCAATGAGCGCCGGGCGGGCCGAACGGCTCAAGGCCGAGATTGCAACGCTGCCCAAGACAACCCCGGAGCCCTTTACTTTCCAATGGAAAACCGTCCAAGACTCGCTCGGCGCGCAGCCGGTGCCTACACCGTAAAGCCGAGTCGGAAGCTTCGAATCGGCGTGATTGCCGATACGCACGGGCTCTATGATCCGGCTGTCGAACAGCATTTTGCAGGCGTGACCGAAATCCTGCATGCGGGAGATATTGGAGATCGAAACGTGCTTCAGCGTTTGGGGCAACTCGCTCCGGTCTCGGCCGTATCCGGCAACGTCGACGACTACGAGAACAGCGGATTCCCTCGACGTCTCATCGTTCGCCGGGGTGGATGTAAGATAGCCGTCTGCCACATTTTGTATGAAAAGGGGGTCATGACCAAAGAGGCGCGGGCCTGGCTGGATCGGGAGCAGCCCGACATCTGCGTCTTTGGACACAGCCATAGGCCGAAGCTGGATCTCCATGGCAAGACCGTTCTCTTTAATCCCGGATCGGCCGGTCCAAAACGGTTTTCGTTGCCCCGTGGCATCGGACTCTTGACGATCGATCGCAGGAGGGCTACACCATCTATGATCCGCCTGAAAGACCGATTGACCATGAGAAAAACATCTTCGAGCAGTGCGGTGCGACCGACGAAAGGAGAATCATGACGAAGTTGAGACATCTGACGCGCGCGATCGTGACCAGTCTCGTGCTGGTTGGTTTCTTGACGGTGAGCGCATCGTGCTATGGACCGTTCAACCTGACGAGGAACGTCTACCACTGGAACAGCAATATTAAGGGTAGCGGCGAAGTGAATGAAAAATGGATGAAGGAGATCGTCTTTTTCGGCATGATCGTGATCCCGGTCTACATGTTCTCCGCGCTGCTCGACGCATTTGTGTTCAACTCGATCCAATTTTGGAGCGGCGACAATCCGATCAAGCTGACGCGGGATGCCGACGGGTATATTCACGAAGTTAAACTTGGGGATACGACGATCAGCGCCGTTTGGTCAGAAGACCACCGCTCCGCCATACTGACATATCGACAACAGGGGCAGATTGCGAAGACCGCAACGATCGTGGAGCAGGGTGGTGGTTTTCGAATGGTTGAGGATGGCGACTCGCCGATTTATGTCAGCGAGTTCAGTGTAGATGGAGGCGTGAACATCCTCGATCATGATTGTCGGCTGGTCGATCATGTGTCATCCGACCGAGTGCGGCAGGGCGCGAGGTCTCTTGCATTAAGTGCATCATAAAGACTGCATTGTTAGGGGAAACCCTAGAAGGAATGTGCCTTGCAACCGAAAATTTTCGGAGACATCGCCGGTGAGTTTGGGTATACTTGGGCCTAAGTACTGCCTATTAATCATAGGCACGGGCGGTACGGACAACTCTTTCACGAAGGAGGACTTATGATGAAGAGAGTGCTCGTTGTGTCGGCAGTGGTACTGTTCGGCTTGCAAGCTGGCCTCGCCATGGCAGCAGCAACCGGCAATCCGGACACCGGCCCTGGCTGCGGTCTCGGTAAGCTGGCCTGGCAGAACTATCCACACCAGAAGACCATTGGCGTCCAAGTTATGGAGGCGACCACGAACGGCACCTTTGGGAGCCAGACGTTCGGCATCAGCAGCGGCACCTCCGGGTGCACCAATGATGGTCAATTCTGGACGGAACACAAGGTCAATGCCTTTGCCGCGTTAAACTTCGACAACCTGGCACAGGATATGGCGCAGGGTCAGGGCGAACATCTCGCCTCGCTCGCGACCCTCATGGGCATTCCGACCGACCAGCAACCAGCATTCTTCGCGATGACGCAGGAAAAGTATGCGTTGCTCGTGAAGGCGGGTGAATCGTCACCGGCGGCGATGGTTAAGGCGTTGAATGACGCCGTGGCCACGAACCCAATGCTGACTAAAGTTTCTTTCAACAAGTAAGCTTCGCTCTGTGGGGTTCCGGTCTCATAGGCTGGAACCCCGCAGATCATGCCGCTTCCTCTTTGTCTCCGGTTGTCTCGCCATTCTGTTCCAACTCAGTGTAGTCTCCAAGGGCACCGCTGGTTCCGCTGATCCTTCCTATCTCAGCGAACTGATCGAACGAGCAACCGCGGCCCGCCTTGCCGATGAGCGCGAGTGGCACGTCCTGCTTCATTACCGCCGGAATTTGTTCGGCGGCTTCACCAGCATGCAGGATGATCCAGGATTCTTCATGGCCCCCAATGGCAAAACCGATCCTCAGGCGGAATTGGCAGCCACGCTCGCACAGTTTTTTTCCGAAGAATTAGTCGGTCGTTCCAAACAGCCGGCCCAATGCGCCTTCATCGCCCGGTATCATTGGCTGAGAGACAAATTGCAGTTCGACGAGCGCCGATTATCGGCGCAACCCTGCGAACGGTTCTGGCGCTGGTTCAACGAATTCAATGCCGAAGCTATCAGCGTCATATTTCCATCGGGATTCATGAACAATCCTGCGTCGATGTTCGGGCATACCTTCTTGCGCATCGACGCGAAGGGGCAAACCCCCCAGACCCGCATCTTGGACTACACGATCAACTATGCCGCAGAGGTGCCGCCGAACGCAGGACTCGAATACGCGTTCAAGGGAATATTCGGAGGCTACCAGGGGCTCTTCACGACGATTCCCTACTATCTGAAGGTGCAGGAGTATCGCGATATCGAAAATCGGGATATCTGGGAGTACCGGTTGGACTTGACCGAACAACAAGTCCGGCGTCTCTTGATGCATACGTGGGAAATGGGCAATGCCTACTTCGATTATTTCTTCTTCGACGAGAATTGCTCGTACCACATTCTCTCGCTCATCGAGGCGGCAGAACCATCGAGCCATCTGCTCGACCGATTCTCGTTTAACACGATCCCGATCGATACCATTAGGCTCCTCGTCGATTCTGAACTCGTCGAGGAAGTCGTCTCAAGGCCGTCGAGAAGCACACAGATCCGGCGGAAGCGTGAGGCGATGAAGGACGAAGAACGAGCCTGGCTCAATCGGCTCATCGGCGACCCGGCGCTCCTCAGATCGGAGCGCTTCCGCAACCTCACGCCGGATCGACAAGCCTTCATCCTAGACACCGCTTCGGACTATCTATTGATGCGTGGCAGCGCGGGGCAAGAAGAGGGAGAGCCATTTCGCGAGAAGAACAAGTCGATCTTGGCCGCCCGAAGCCAATTGAAGGTGGCTCCTAATGATATCCCGATCGAGCCTTATGTAAAACGGCCGGATCTCGGTCATGGGACCAACCGCATCGGGTTTGGAGCCGGCTGGCGAAACCAGAGGGCATTTGAAGAGCTGAACATTCGTGCGGCATATCATGACCTATTAGACCCTGAGAAGGGCTATACGCCAGACGCCCAAATCGAGTTCATGTCAATCGCCTTCCGGCATTATCATGACCAATCACAAGCGCGACTCGAGCGGTTCACCCCCCTGAACATAATCTCCCTTTCGCCGATGGACTCGCTCTTTCAGGCGCCGTCCTGGAAGATCAACCTCGGCATGAACACGATTAACTATCGCGACTGCCGGCTATGTACAAACGGCTATCTGAACGGCGGAATTGGCGGCGCAGTCGAATCGCATCTCCTCGGGCGACAGGTCTTCTATGCGATGGCCGAAGTCGAAGCCAATGCCAGTAAAGCGTACGAGGAGAGTCACCGTATTGGCGGCGGGGGAACCTTTGGCATGTTGGCCGATATTACTGAGCGATGGAAGCTCCTGGCTTCCGGTACCTATCTTCGATACGCATTGGGTGAGAAATCGGAAGATTGGCGCTGGTCGGTCGGACAGCGATTCTCCCTCACGACGAACTTGGCCGTCCGTGTGGAATATAATCATCGGAACCATGACGATGATGTATTGGCCACGCTGCACATGTATTTTTAGTGAAGAAAGGACGTCGTGCTGCGTTTCATTCCCCTCACGTCCTTGCCCCAAGTCTTGTACGATGAGAAGTGGGAAGCCTCTTGCCCGTCCAAGAGAGTCCTGCTACAAGTGAGGCCCCGGGGCTTCTCGGAGGCCTGTCATGAACCAAGACGAGCGACAATCAAGTCAAGTCCCACTCGTACCGGTCGCTCCGCATCCTCCGCTTCGTCGATACTATCGAGAGGTCGAAGCCAGGCAGGGCTTTCTCAACGACCTCTTTAACCGTACGGCGTATCAGTATCGTAATATCGATAAGGTAACCGGATTTGGCACCGGAATCTGGTATCGACGAAAGGCGCTGTTGGAAGCGGGGCTCAAGCCCGATATGCAGATGCTCGATGTCGCCTGCGGACCGGCCCTGATGGCGCAGTGGGCCCGTGAAATCGTCGGCCCCTCAGGTTCCGTGATCGGGCTCGATCCCAGCATCGGCATGTTGCGGGAGGCGCAAAAGGGACCCTGCGACAAACTGGTCCAGGGCGTAGGAGAACGGCTCCCATTTCCCGATGCGAGCTTCGATTTTTTAAGCATGGGTTATGCCCTGCGCCACGTCTCGGACCTGACGGCGGCGTTCTTGGAATATCGGCGTGTCTTGAAGCCGGGCGGAATCCTGCTCATGCTGGACATCTGCCGCCCGCGGTCGCCGCTGTTGTTATCCTTGTCGCGGTTTTATATCAAGACGGTGATCGGGAATGTGTTTGCGGCATCAACGGGAAACCGGGATATGAAAACACTTATGGAATATTGGTGGGACACGACAGAGTACTGTGTTCCGTCCGAAACGATTCTCACTACATTGAAAGAAGTCGGATTTGCCGATTGCTCGTCACATGAACTGTTCAACGGGTTGTTGCGTGATTATCGCGCCGTCAAGGCTGAAAAGGATCTATGACCAGTTCGAACGTTTCGCCTTTTGAACAGGAAATTGCCAAGCTGATTGTGCAGGCGCTTAAGTTGAAAGCCGATCCATCCACCATCCGGCCTGAGGCTGCACTGTTCGGCGAGGGGCTCGGCCTCGACTCCATCGATGCGCTGGAACTGTCGCTGGCCATCTCTCAAACCTACGGCTATCAACTCAAGTCGAGCGATCCCGAGATCAAGGCGATTTTTTCCTCCTTGCGGGCGCTCGCCAGGGCGATCGAGAAAAATCGCACCAAGTGAATCATCTGGTGTCATGTTACATGCTCCTCTGATCGGCCTCTACCGTCCGGACGACGTTCTGGCCTGGGAAGCCGACGGTCCGCGAACCGCGAGGGGGTTTCTCTCCGACGTGGCGCGCCTTGCCGACTTGCTCCCTGATCGTCCTGCCGTTCTGAATCTGCTCTCCAGCCGGTATGAATTTCTTGTCGGGTTTTCTGCGGCGGTGGTTCGGAGCCAAGTCACGCTGCTGCCCCAAAGCCGAGCGCCGCAGACGTTGCTCCGCATCGCCGGGGACTACGATGGGAGTTACTGTTTGACGAATCCCGACGAACCGGTCGAGGGGATCGAATCGGTTATGCTGCCGTCCCGGATCGGCCTCGTCCACTGGACGGCGAAGATTCCTCAGATTCCGCTCAGCCAAGTCGTGGCCATAGCCTTCACGTCCGGCAGCACCGGACAGCCGACTCCGAATGTGAAAACCTGGGGGGCGTTGGTGTCCGTCGCTCGCGCAACCGGATCCCGATTCGACGTCAAGGCGGGGAATCTCAACGGCGTCGTGGCCACCGTCCCACACCAGCATATGTTTGGGTTGGAAGCTTCCGTCATGCTGCCGATTCAGCATGGGCTCACGATGCATGCCGGCCGTCCGCTGTTTCCCGAAGACATTCGCGATGCGTTGGAAGAGATGCCAGGGAAGTCTCTGTTCGTCACCACGCCATTGCATCTGCATGCTTGCGTCACCGGCGCAGTGAAGTTTCCTCCGGTAGGGATGATTCTTTCGGCCACGTCACCGTTGACACGACAGCTGGCGCGTCAAGCCGAACAGCATTTCCAGGCGCCTGTCTACGAGATTTTCGGATTTGCCGAGGCGGGGAGCGTGGCGTCGCGGCGCACCATTGAAACTGACGATTGGCAACCATTGGACGGAGTGGTGTTGGCACGGGAAGATCCGGGCTGGACCGTGCGGGCAAACTACTTGTCATGTCCGGTTCGATTTCCGGATCGTATCTCAGTCAGCGCGCTGGGGACATTTCATCTGCTGGGACGGGCTGAGGATCAAGTGAACATCGCAGGTCACCGTGCCTCCATCGGAGATCTCAACCAAACGTTGCTGGAGCTCGAGGGTGTCCAGGACGGCGTCTTTTTCCTGCCGGATGCCGACGAAGGATCCGTCACGAGACTCATCGCATTTGTGGTAGCGCCGGGCAAAACCGAAGACGATATCCAGCAGGCCCTGCGGACCCGCATCGATCCTGTGTTTCTGCCGCGCCCTCTGCTGCTCGTGCCGCGACTCCCTCGCAACGAGACCGGAAAGTTGCCGCGCGAAGCGCTGCGAAAACTTGCGGAGCATCATATGGGAGGATCTCCGCATGACATATGAACGGACGCTGGCGATCAGCAAAGATCATCCGGCATTGCCCGGCCACTTTCCTGGCCATCCGGTCGTGCCGGGAGTTGTGGTGCTGGAGGAAGTGATCGAGACGCTGGGGGAACAATACGGACAGAGCTTGGTCGTTACCGGACTGCCTTCAGTGAAACTCTCATCTCCATTGTTGCCGGAAGAACTGCTGACGATTACCGTGGAGCCGGAGGATTCCGAGACCGCCGCCTTTACCTGCCGGGCCGGGAATCGACTTGTCGCTTCGGGCTCGATTCGGTTTCGGCTTCCCGACGGTGGTCGGGCGGGCCGACCGTGACCGTTGCCTGGAAGACTCAAGAGGAGCGCGGCAACCGGCGGATGATCCGGCTCATGACGTGGGTGGCGCAATCGCTGGGCAGACCGGTTGCGCGGGCGCTGCTCTATGCGATCTGTCTGTATTATCTGTGCCGGTCCACGGAGGCGAACCGGGCTCTGCGCCAATACTACATACGCGCACAGGGTCGCTCACCGGGCTGGCCGGCTCTGTTCCATCATTATTATTGGTTTGCGTCGACCATCCTCGATCGCGTGTACTTTCTTCGGGGCCGCTTCAATCAATTCGATATCAGAATCAACGGTATCGAAATACTCGACCGCGCATTGGCCGGTGGACGAGGATGCCTGCTGCTGGGTTCCCATCTCGGCAGCTTCGAGGTCGTGAGAGCCGTCGGGCTCTCCCGCGAGCAGGTCGAAGTCAAGGTGTTGATGGACGAGCAGAACGCGCCGTTGATTCGTGGACTCATTCAAGAACTCAATCCCGCGGTGGCCGGCAGCGTGATCCAAGTCGGTACAGTCGACACGATGCTGCAGGTTCAAGAATGCCTGGACCGCGGCGGCGTCGTCGGAATTATGGGAGACCGGCTGATGTCTCAAGATCAGTCCGTCTCGTGTGATTTTCTCGGAGCCCAGGCGGCATTCCCGTCCGGATCGATGAGGCTTGCTCACGCGGCGCGCGCGCCGGTAGTCCTGTTTTTTGGGCTCTATCGGGGAGGCAACCGGTACGATGTGTATCTTGAATTGCTCGGTGAAACCGTCCAGCTGTCAGTGGACCAGCGACAGGATGACGTACGGCGATGGACGCAACGGTATGCCGATCGTCTGGCGCAGTACAGCCGAGAAGCGACGGACAATTGGTTTAACTTTTATGACTTTTGGCAAGCACGCCATTAATGCCATCGCCAGTGCGTGTCTCATTCTCGGCGCGATAGCGGTCGATGCGGGCGGTCCTGAGTGGACGGTCGAGACATTGGTGGCGCTGCTGAAGGAGCAGCGGGAGCCTACCGTGGCGTTTGAAGAAGCCACCTACTCCTCTCTGTTGACCGAACCCTTGAAAGTCCGGGGACTGTTACGATTCACGCCGCCGGCGACAATGGAAAAATCCATTACCGATCCATTTCACGAGCGGTATGTCATCGAAGGAGACCGGGTGACGTTCGAGAGCGAGCGCAAAGGGATCAAGCGCACGATCTCGCTTGAAGACTATCCCGCGCTGCGTAGTTTCGTCGAAGCATTCCGGGCGAGTTTCACCGGCGACGCGTTGCAGCTGCACAAAGTGTATGAAGTGACGATGGACGGAACCCGCGGCAGGTGGACGCTGCTGCTGCGCCCGCGAGAGACCACGGGAAAATCGGTGGTGGATTACATTCTGTTTACCGGATCGGAAGGGCGGGTCGCGACCATTGCGATCCGTTCGCCGGATGGCGATCGATCCGTGATGACGCTGCTTCGGGGAGCCGCTCGATGAGCCGGAAATACCGGGCGGCGATCCTCTGGGCCCTCTCGATGGCCTGCGGGTTGTGGCTGGTGGTCACGCGCGTAGAGGTGCATAGCGAATTGGGCGATTTGTTGCCCGAAGGGACCACGGCCACCCAACGACTCTTGCTGAAACAAGTTCGAAGCGGTATCGCCGGTCGGCTCATGCTGCTGGCGATCGAGGGTGGGAACCCGGACGACCTGGCCCAAGCCAGCAAGGAGTTCAGCGAGCGGCTTCTTGCCAGCGGACATTTTGATCTGGTCGGAAATGGCACCCAGACCTTCGCTTCCCGAGACCGAGAGCTCCTGTTTCGGTCGAGGTATTTATTGAGCCGACAGATCCGTCCGGATTCCTTCTCAATCGAGTCGCTGAGACGCGCGCTTGAACAGCGGCTCGACGATCTCCGTTCTCCGTTGGCGCCGATGATCAAAGAGACGATTCCCGGTGATCCCACCGGCGAGTTGCTGGCAATACTCGCCGCTTGGTCCGGACAGGAAGGGCCGGCGAAATATCGCGGGGTCTGGGTGTCGAGCGATCGTTCGAAGGCCTTGCTCCTGGCAGAATCCAAAGCGGCAGGGTTCGATGCCGATGCTCAGGCCGCGATACAACAGGATATCCGCAAAATGTTTGCCTCCCTTGTCGGGCAACAGGCTCCGTTGCGTTTGCTGATGAGTGGTCCCGGTGTCTTTGCCGTGGAAATCAAACAGACCATTGAAGCAGAAGCCTGGTGGCTCTCGACGGTCGCAGCCGCGCTGGTGCTCCTGTTTCTGTATGCCAGTTATCGATCGGCGACGTTGGTCCTGTTGAGTCTGATTCCGCTCTCAACCGGCATCCTGGCCGGCATGCTCGCCGTGCAGGGCCGATTTGGATTCATCCACGGGATTACGCTCGGGTTCGGCATTACGTTGTTGGGCGTCGTGGACGACTACCCTATTCACCTGTTCAGTCATTTGACCGCTCGGGGCTCAGCCTCCACCGTGATGCAAGCGATTTGGCCGACGATGCGGCTCGGCGTGCTCACCACCGCAATTGGATTTGCCTCGTTGCTGTTTGCCGGCTTTCCTGCGCTCGCTCAGCTGGGGCTTTTTGCCGTGGTGGGGCTCCTGACCGCAGCCGCTGTCACGCGATGGGTCCTCCCCATATTCGTTCCAAACGGTTTCCTGCCCCGAAATGTCAGGCCCGGATTCAGTTCGACGCTTCAACGGTTCACAGGGGTGAAGGCGGTGATTCCGGTTGCGGTCGTCCTTGCCAGCGTTGCGTTGTTATGGTCTCATACGCCCCTGTGGGAGACGGATCTGGGAAGCCTGAGTCCGGTATCGGACGCTAAGAAGCGGCTGGATCAGCAACTGCGGCAGGAATTGAGCGCACCGGATGTCCGTGATCTTCTTGTGATCGAGGGACAAACGGAAGAAGATGTGCTTCAATCTGGTGAAGCCGTGATGCCGAAATTGGAGCAGCTACGACAGGGCAATGCCATTGGCGGTTATGATCTCATCTCGACCTATCTTCCGAGTCGGCGAATGCAGCAGGAGCGACAACAGGCCTTGCCCGAACGGAACGTGGTAAGGCGCAACCTTGAAATTGCACTGAAGGGCCTGCCGTTCACGCCGGGGCTCTTCGCGCCGTTCCTCGATGCGGTCGAGCTCGCGCGCACCCAACCACCGGTTGACAGGAAGGTCTTTGAGGGAACGGCGCTCGGGATAAAAATGGCATCCTTGATGTTTGAACACCAGGGGCGCTGGATGGCAGTCGTTCGCCTGCGGGGAGTCACCGATCGGTCACATCTGGGAGGGATTGTGAGCGGCTGGGATATGCCCGCTGTCGCGTACGTCGACCTTAAAGAAGAGTCCAACCGCTTGATGACCGCCTACCGCGATCGGACACTCGTGATCGTCATGTGGGGTTTGCTGGCTATTATGGCGATATTGGCCATCGGATTGAGGTCGATCAAGGTTTTAGGGCCAATTTTGTTGCCTATTTTGAGCGCGTTGGTAGTGGTCGCGGCTGTCGTGAATATCTCCGGGGAATCGCTCTCGTTGTTTCACGTTGCGACATTCTTGTTGGTGATCGGGCTCGGACTCGACTATGCATTGTTTTTCAACCGGCCGGAAGGAGACGAGGAAGAGCGTGCTCGGACGCTCTACGGGTTGCTCGTCTGCAGCACCACCACGATACTCGTCTTCGGCGTGTTGGCCTGCTCGACCATTCCGGTGCTGCACGCCATCGGCATGACGGCGGCGATCGGATCTTTCTGCTGTCTGCTGTTTGCCGGCATCATGGCGAAGAGGGAGTTATATGCCGCCGTCTGAACGACCGATGACGCCGTTGACCCTGTCGGCTTACACACTCGTCACAGCGAACGGCCGTGGTGTCGGCGCGGTGTCTCAGGCATTGCGCGAGCGGCGTTCCGGGTTGAAGCCGTGCGATTTCGAAGACGCCCTGCTCAAGACCCATATCGGCCGCGTCGAAGGCCTGGAGGATTTTTCGCTCGAAAACGGATTGGAGCGATTTGATTGCCGGAACAATCGTCTGGCTTGGCTCGGGCTGCAACAAGACGGATTCATGGTCGCGGTGGCTGAGGCGAAGCAGCGTTATGGCGCCGATCGCATCGCCGTCGTCATGGGCACCAGCACCTCCGGCATTTTGGACACGGAGCATGCCTATGCCAACCGCGATCCTCAAACCGGCATGCTTCCGGGCTGGTTTACCTCGCGGTATCGTTATACCCACAACATGTTCTCGCTGGGACATTTTGTGCGGGCCTGTTTGGGATTGCGCGGACCAGCCCTGGTGATCTCCACCGCTTGTTCATCAAGCGCCAAGGTGTTCGCTACGGCTGCACGATATCTCCAAGCTGATCTTTGCGATGCGGCGATCGTCGGGGGAGTGGATAGTTTATGCCTGACCACGTTGTACGGGTTCTCCGCCTTGCAGCTGTTGTCGGCGCAACCTTGCCGTCCGTGCGACGAAGATCGGGACGGGCTCTCGTTGGGTGAAGCCGCGGGCTACGCCTTACTGGAATCAAGCGCGAGGGTTGGCAGAAAGGGAGCCATTGCGCTGCTGGGTTACGGTGAAAGCACGGATGGCTACCATATGTCGCATCCTCATCCTGAAGGAGCGGGCGCTGTTCGAGCCATTCGCCAAGCGCTGGATCGAGCAGTTCTCCAGCCGTCCGACATCGATTACATTAACTTGCACGGGACTGCGACCAGAGCGAACGATGCCGTGGAAGACAAGGCGGTGTACGGAATTTTTGGTGGAGCGACGCTTGCCAGTTCGACGAAGGGCTGGACCGGCCACACGTTGGGAGCTGCGGGGATCACCGAGGCCTTGATCGCGGCGCTGTGCCTGAAGCAAGGATTCATTCCAGGCACGCTCAACTGCGAGCGTGTCGATCCCACGTTGCGTTGCCATATTATACGCAAGAACGAGGAACGGCCGGTCAGGCGTATACTGAGCAATATTTTTGGATTCGGCGGGAATAATTGCAGTCTTGTGTTGGGAGTATTGTGATGCAAGTCGGCATCCTCGGCATGGGCGTGTTAGGCGCCGGCCTCGAAGGCTGGGTGAACAGCCGCGAGGTGCTGGCAGGAACAGTTCCGTTCCTTCCAAGTTCGAAGCCAGATCCTGAAGCGGCGATCTTGCCTGCAAACGAACGGCGCCGCAGCAGCGACTGTGTGCGCTGGGCTGTTCAAGTGGCGCAAGAAGCCATGGCGCAGTCTGGGCTCGATCCGCACGAAGTCGCGACCGTGTTTGCTTCCTCCGGCGGCGAGATGGGCGTACTGGACAAACTCTGTCGTGCGTTGGCGACCAGCGAGCGTGTGATTTCTCCGACGCTGTTTCATCAGTCCGTGCACAACACAGCGGCCGGTTACTGGGGAATTGCAACGAGCTGCCAGCAGTCTTCGACGGCCCTCTCTTGTTACGACGATTCCTGCGCAGTCGGGCTTCTGGAAGCCGTGACGTATGCGACAATCGAAGCACGCCCGGTCCTGTTTGTCGCCTACGATCTACCCGCGCCGGAACCGCTCAATGGAGCCCGGCCGATCGCATCTGCGTTTGCCGCGTCGCTGGTACTGACATCTTCTTCTGAACCGGCTCTTGCTACGGCGTCGGTGAGTCTTATTGCCGCGCAAAGATATGATGTGACTGAGATGCCCGGTTACGATCTCGAGCGGCTCAGGTTCGACAATCCTGCTGCTCGATTGCTGCCGGTGCTCCGCGCGCTCGCAATGAAAGGGCGCCATCGCGTCAACATGAACGTTTTGGATGACCAACGCCTCGTAGTGGAGATCGAAACCTGACTCGTATTCTAAAAGATGAGATCGGTCAGCTGCTTCCGCACGGAGAGGCTATGTGTTTGCTCGATTCCGTGGAGACTTGGGACGACACGACCATCAGTTGTCGAACGTCTACGCACCGCGATCAACGTAATCCGCTGCGCGCCCGTGGACGCCTGACGGTCTCAGCTGGTCTCGAATATGCCGCGCAAGCGATGGGCGCCCACGTTGGCCTGCTCGATCGTGACCGCAGAACTGAAAATCAGATTGGGTATATCGGGGGCGTTCGAGACGTGACGTTTTCGGTCAATCGGCTGGATGACCTCGCTGGCGACCTTACAGTAGACGCCACGCGCATGGTGGAGGGAGAGAATAGTTACATGTATCGTTTTACGGTCAGTCACAGCGGTCTCGCGATCATCGAGGGACGCGCGTCGATTTTTGTGAAAGCTGCGTCGTGATGACGAAGAAACGCGCGTTGGTCACAGGAGGCAGCGGGGCAATCGGCGCCGTGATCTGCCAACGACTGGCAGCGGATGGCTATGACGTCATTGTGCACGCCCATCGGCATCCCGAGTCGGCTGAGCAAGTAGTGGAGAAGATCGTCGCGAACGGCGGATCGGCCATGATGACAACGTTCGATATCATCGATGGCGCCGCGACCGCCCAGGCGCTTCAGAATCTCCTCGCGGGTGGGGCCATCCAAGTCATCGTCAACAATGCAGGCGTGCATGAGGATGGGCCGATGGCCGGAATGACAGAGGAACAGTGGAAACACGTCATCGATGTGTCTCTGAACGGATTCTTCCACGTCACACAGCCGCTGTTGCTCCCGATGATCGGAACCCGTTGGGGGAGAATCGTTTTCATTTCGTCGCTGGCCGCGCTCACCGGCAATCGTGGACAGACGAATTACGCGGCTGCGAAGGCCGGCTTACACGGAGCGAGTAAATCACTGGCGATCGAATTGGCCTCGCGCGGCATCACGGTCAATGTCGTTGCCCCAGGGTTGATCGAGTCGCCGGCTACGAGGCAATCATTCAAGCCCGAGCAAGTCGAATTGATAGTGCCGATGAAGCGTGTCGGTACACCGGAGGAAGTGGCGGCGCTCGTTTCATTCCTGGTCTCTGAGCAAGCCGGATATATCACGGGTCAAGTCATCGGCGTCAATGGAGGCATGGCATGAACCAGAAGCCCGCCGCCAATGCCTATTGGGTCGTTATTCCGGCCTACAACGAAGGGCCGACTGTGCGCGATGTTGCCACGCGCGCTCGACAACAGTGTGCGAATGTGATCGTGGTGGACGACGGGTCAACTGATGAGACTGCAGAGGTACTTGCCGGTCTCGACATCACCATGCTCCGCAATGAAGAGAACCTTGGGAAAGCCGGTAGCCTGTGGCGCGGGTTTCAGCATGCGTTGGCCCAAGGCGCGGCAGGCGTGATCACGCTCGATGCCGACGGACAGCATGCGACGGAAGAAATCCCGTTCTTTATTGCGGCATCATTGAACAATCCCGATGCTTTCCTCATCGGCGTTCGCCGGCGAGATCAAGG
>CAMLHQ010000044.1 GCA_946479785.1 uncultured Nitrospira sp. | reverse complement strand
GGCGTTGCGGTCTTTCCGTTCTTCTTCACGTGGGATGGGCATTCAACATGGACTACTTTGAATACAGCACAGCCTCGGGGAAATCCCTACTGGGCGAACTCCTAGCAGTGTGGGAAGCTCTGCACAAAAACGACTCAACAATTATAAAGTAAATAAAAAGGCCCGCTCCCTTTCGGAAGCGAGCCCTCACTTCGGATTTTGGCAATGTTTCCATTGCCGTGGTCTAAAGTACTTTCACTCTAACGTGCCTCAGAAAAAGGGGGACCTGGGAAAATGACCGGTTCTCTCTCTTATACACACTAGTGAACTTCCTGCCTTTCTGCCTTTCCGGCGGTTCATGATTCCGGCTGCACGCAATCCGTCTGCTTCCGCATTTGGCAGAGCCGGAACCTGGTCAACTGCGCCCAGTATCTCAATGCCCCATGCACGTCATTCCAGGAATCGAAGACCTCGCGGTCGAGGAATCTGCCACCGACCCGCCGGTCCAAGGCCGCCGCAAGCACCTCACCGGAATCCGCATCCATGACCTTGCCTTCAATGGAGGCCTCACCCTTGAACAACGGTTTGCCGGTGGATAACGTCTTCACCGTCGAAGCGACGAATGCGACGTTAAACGGCGCAGGAACGCTCGAAAGAATGTCTAGCGCAGGCCTCGATTGCCCGACATCGGTGAGAGCCGCCTGCATGCGCAATGTCTTCGAGCCTGGCTCTGTTACCATTTCGTAGTCTTTGGCGAGTTCCTGGTACAGGAGCGCGTAAAACGCATCCGCAATCGCCTGGACCTCTTTTCGCTCGGGACCTTCCAGCGTTGAATCTTTCCCCCGCCAGATCATCACCGGATCCAGAAGCACTTTACGATAGGTGGCCTTCGCCGCCCAATCCACCCTGGGGTTGCGATAGACGAGAAGAGCTTCATTTCCTTTGCCCTCGCGCATCTCAGGATAGAGGTCTTGCAGAAAGCCCGACGGTGTGACGCTCCGCGCCTGCTTGGTCGCAGCGCAGCCCGTTAGCATGACCAACAGCACCGCCCAAACCATGGCGCATTTTGTGAACATCGCACTCCTTCTGTCGCCCACGAAGATTCCGCAGTGACCTCGCATTCTGAAACGCCGATGAAGCGCGATGATGACGAAGATCTGCCGATAGATCAAGCCATGACAACTACAGACCTAAGCATGAGGCGGAGGCGCAGCAGGAACGATATGGATTCCATTCCAATGGGAAGACGACGGCTTTCATATGTGCTCCTCTTTTCGGAAGCGACCATCCTCTTCCGAATTCAGGATCTCATGACTGTGACGTATGTGAAGGAGAGTTGGGACTGGGAAAGAAACCGGTACTGTCGTGAAGAAGCACTAGAAGGGACGCCGCGCTCCGACACCTCCCGCCCCGACGAACAGCAGGACAATCACACCCAGTGCGATGAACGCCAGGATCTCCGCGCCGAGCGTGACAATCGGATGCACGGTGCCTATACGCATCCAGCCATTCCATTGCGCCGTCTGGGGGGGTACGGTCACCTCTTCTGATGAATCTTCTGGAACGATGGTTTCGGCTCTGAACGCCGCCATCTGACGGATCAGGTGGAAACGACTTTTCGTGGTCTCGTCGAGATATTCGACCGGGGTGACTTCGCTAATATACAAGAGGAGCGATTGTGCCGCAGGATCAGACAGACCGCCCTGCCTGATCGCCACCATCCGAACGAGATCTGTTACTGCTGCTTGAACAGCATTGACGTTTCCGCGTCCCAGGGCTTGGCGTACGGCTTGGAGTTGCGTGAGATAGAACTCCACATGCTCCGGCCTGATCGAATCCGGCTCCGTCTGTACGCGCTGGGCGATCTGGTCAACCCAATTCTGTTGGAGGCTGTGAGCCGGTGGCGGGATCAAGAGGAGGATCAGCAACAATCCTTTCGCAGCGACCAAGACCCGCTGGTGCGTGAGCGACATGTCTCACTCCCCTTACACATATTAGCCTCTGCCTCGCGACAGCCATTGTCAAGGAGCGGTCAAGGCAACTAGGGATTCTCCAGATGTACCCGCCTCTCGAAAGCCGATACAAAGGCCGAATCATGATGCGGCCCCACACCACCATGAAGAGAAGAGAGGCGGCTTTGCCGATCAAGAAAGAAATACAAGAGTTCATAATCGCCACCGAAAATCTCTACCGTTTATTGTCCGATAGTAAAACCTTGAGCTGTCATGAAGTCGAAATCCTCCGGTGCTGCTTGGAGGAATTATCGACCGTTGAAGGCGACCCATCTGTCCATCAGGGCCGGAGAATAAAAATGAACCGCGGCTCCGGATAAGTAAATGCCGCCCTCGTCTGTCAAGATCAGGGCTTCTCCGGGGACTTTCCCAGTTATGGGAGAAGCCGGGGCTGTTGTATAAGCGATGAAACACGACGTTGGAGGGAGTTTTCCATGCCCAATACGAATGCATCCTTTACACCGAGGATGCGGAGCGACGAAGTGAAAACGCAAATTGGCAAACTGGAAGCCCTGGATCACCGGGCGCCCGTCCATCCAACCTTGGAGAGTTTCGATACCGAGACGGAGGCGCTGCTCGGACGGCTCTATGGCGAGAGTAACCGGTATCTCGAAACCTACAAGTACGCCACAGTCGCCGAAACAGAAGCGCTGGTGAACCTGCCGGAATCGGCGCAGGAGCCGATGGCCAAAGACTTGCCCAAGACTGCCCTGCAGCAGCGACGACAAGTGCTGCTCGGGATCCTGACAGACATGCAAGACATGGAAGCCAAAGAAGTGGCGATGCTCACCGGAGAAGACCACGAAGACCCGCCGAGTATCTGATCCCCCTTCCGTAAGGCCCTTCAGCCCTCTTGACCGTTTCAGTCATGTGATTATCTGACCACCGTTGCGTTCATGGAGGGAGGTTTGCATGAACCTACGGAAAGACGTACGTGATTTGATCAGCGTGAATGAGAAAATTCAAAGAGCCATCATGCAGGGTGATCCTATAACCGACGATGAAGCGAGCGTCATTCGCCTCTATGCCAGTGAATTATTGGAAAAGGTACCGCCGCCTCAAGTGAGAACACGGCACGCCGAGATGAGTAGGAAGGACAACACAGTCGTGTGAGGACCTCTCGGCTCAGGGGCGGATGAAGTCACGTTGAAACTGTTCCAGCTGTTTGGCCAGTCGTTCCAGTTCGTTGCGTGTCTGTTCCAGACGGTCCTCCGATGTGAGCAATTCTTCCTCATCGAGATGTCCGAATTGTTCTTGTAAGCGCCGGCTTTCACCGATCAGTACATCTGTGAGATGGCGACCCAGTTCCTCCCCGACCTCCGGCGGCTGT
Organism: uncultured Nitrospira sp.; assembly: GCA_946479785.1. The sequence goes on along the minus strand of CAMLHQ010000044.1, from coordinate 22,915 downwards.
CGTTCCGGCAGCGCCATTTCGGCCTTGAGGACTCGTACGGCGCGACCGAGGTCCTCGGTGCGCTCGAGCAGTTCCTGTCTGAGCTGGTCGGTGAGTTGAGACAGGCGCTGCGCAAGAATCTTGTAGGCCACAATCAGGCCACCCAGCGCTAAAAAGGTGACCGTGCCTAACAGCCTATTGGTCAATGCAATCGACTTGGGGACCAATGGCGGAGAGAGGCTGTAGCCCACAAACACCAACACGACGCATACCGAGGCAACGACCAGCGGCGCATAGAGATAAGAAATCCAATACGTCAGTCCAATCGGAATGACATAGAGCAGCCAGGGGGTGAACCCCAAGCCTGTGCGGGCATCGACGAAGCAAACCAAGGCGAGCAGGAACGCGATGCCGAGGGAGAGACCGACTTGTTCAGTTTTCATCTATTTGGGACTCAACCGCGGAATACAGACCGAGGCTCTCCTGCAAAAGTGCCTGTCGCGTAATCGCCAGGCCGCAAGTTGCGCAGGTCAGGAACCCACCGTTGGGTACCAAGCCCGTGTCCTTGCATTGGGGACAGGCGGGAGTTCCGAGCACACATACTGGACGAGTGGTCCTCGGCATAATGGCCATACAAGCCGCCTTTCAGCTGAGTGAACTGCTGGTTCTATCGTCCGGAGAAACGGAGGAGAAATGCGGAATGAATGAAGATCAGAATGCGCCGGGAAGCGAAAATTTTTGGCTATTCTACAGATTTTTCTGATTTTGTAAAGGGTGGAGGAACGGCGTCTTGGAACCGCCCACTCGAATAGGATTCTCACCATGCCTTCCGACTGATCGGGTTCTCAGGATTGGATCATTTCCACGCATCTCCTTTACAACCCCTTGGTATTTGCTACAGTTCAACACAGCTGACACAGGCAGTATGCAATGTCCGACTTGTCAAACGAATCTGGTCGAGATTCCCACCCTTGAAGGGCCGCAACTCGACGTCTGTCCTGGCAAACACGGGCTGTGGTTGGATGTGGGAGAAGTGGACTTGTTCGTGGAGAATTATCGCGCACTCGAGGAGGCGTCACAACAGTCTGCGGCACCGGCCGTTGGTGCCCGATCGTCTCTCTGCCCCCGGTGCGGCGGTCCGTTGGATCCGGAGTCGGTGCTTGAGACCCCGCTCTTCGCCTGCCGTACCTGTCACGGCTGGTGGCTTCCCCAAGGCAGCCTCACACACCTGAACGCGACGGCTCGAGGCGGCGCTACTCCGATCCGTTTCAATGAGGCGGAATTCTATACCAAGGCTGAGAAGAAGCGATCGATGTCCGGCCCCATGGAGTCAAAGGGTGACCGCCCCCAATCCCGCACCGGACTGCGCTCTCAGGAAGTGTGGTTCTGGACGATCTTTTTGGGCGGCGCCCTGCTCCTGGCCTGCCTCATTCTCGTTGCCGGCATTCGCAAAACGGTCGCGACAGTGCACTGGGCGCAGGCACCCGATGCCACCCTGCTCTACCTGGTGCTCGGCGTCGTGGGAGGGATGGCACTCTCGATTTATGGCTTCGTGTTGAACAACCGGAAGCAGCTCATGGAAAGCATACCCACCTGCCCTGTCCGTTCATTGGCTGTCGGCCTCGTAGAAGTGAGCGGCCATGCCCGGCCTGAGCGCGAACTGTTACGTGCACCGTTCAGCGGGATGCCCTGCGTGCTCTTCTCCTATACGGTCGAAGAGCGCCGCGGATCAGGAAAGGACGCCAGGTGGGAAACGATTGCAAAGGGAACATCCCCGGAGCCGTTCTTCGTGCAGGATAACACCGGCAAGGTGTTGGTGGTGCCATTCGATGCCCAGCTGATTCTGCCGGACAACCGGACGACTCGAAACAACTGGTTGGGCTCGCTCCCGGAACAAACCATCCTTGGCTTGTTAAAACTGGGCATCTCAGTCGACGGATGGCTGGGCGAGAAGACCATACGATGCAGCGAGGCCTTTATTCTGTCTGAGGAGACGGTGTACGTCCTGGGCACCGCCCAGGAGAACAGAGGCGCCGCAGACAGCACGGATAATTCGGCGCGGCTGTATATCGGCAGCAGCCGGGACAACGAGTTCCTCATTTCGGATCGGAGCGAAAAGGAGTTGCTGTCCAGGCTGCGATGGCAGGTGTTCGCCTTCCTCGCGGGAGGTCCGGCTCTGGCGCTCCTCTGCCTCCTTCTGATCTTCAAAACGTAGGAGACCACGGTTCGGTACCGTAAGCCTTCAACAGGGAGAGACATATGAACGGGACATTACTGGTCGGCATCCTCCTGGTCTTCGGGATCGCGGGGATCATCACGTATGCGGTGGGAATTTATAATACGTTGGTCCGCCTCTCGAACAACATCGACAAGGCGTGGTCGAACATCGACGTGATCCTCAAACAGCGTCACGATGAGCTTCCGAAACTCGTGGACGTGTGCAACAGCTACATGAAGCACGAGCGGGAGACGCTGGAAGGCGTCACCAATGCCCGAAGCGCCTACAGCCGCAGCACAAGCGTGGACGACAAGGCGAAGGCGGAAAATCAGATCACGAGGGCATTGGGCAAACTGTTCGCCGTCGCCGAACAATATCCGGATCTCAAAGCGAATCAGGAATTTCTGAACGTGCAGCAGCGCATCTCGGCCCTTGAAAACACCATTGCAGATCGGCGGGAGTTCTATAACGACTGCATCAATATCTACAATATTCGTATCGAGCAAATTCCCGCAGTATGGGTCGCCCAGCAAACCGGCTATAGGGCAAGACCGCTGCTGACCGTCGCGCCATCCGATCGGCAAGACGTTCAGCTGGCCTTTGCCAATCGCGCTGCGTAGAAAATAAAAAAGCCCGCTCCCTTTCGGAAGCGGGCCCTCACTTTGGATTCGGCAATGTTTCCATTGCCGTTGTCTAAAGTAACCCCACTCTACCGCGCCTCAGAAAAAGCAGGGCCTGGGAAAACGACCAGTTCGTCCTCCAAAACTCACTAGCCGGCAATGCTAAAGAATGGAATCGCGGAGACCCGCTGAGTATCTGAGAACGCTAGGAACGACGATGTAACCCTCGACATCGTCACCGTAAGCCTTGAAGGTACTGGCCAACAAATGGTGCGCAGTTAAGGCGCAGAGCGCGGCATCAACTTCGTCGATATTCGTTAGCGAGTCGGTTGCGATCCCTGCCCCATCCAACAGCCTTCGGCGATCAACCCGCTTATCTCTTGCGAAGAGTTTCTTGCCGGCGAGCGCGCAGGCGACGGCATGCGGAAAGGTCTCGAAGCACACCGGACTCAAGGCTATGGATCGCCCATCGAAAAGCCGATATTGCGGCGCAAGCAGTCGGAAGAGCTCGGCTCCGTTGGCCATCCACCCGTAAAACGGATGAACGCGGCCGGTCATTACGCTAGGCGTCGAGAACGATGAAAGACCCAAACCGGAAAGCTCCAGCTCGCAAGGTCTCGCCCGCCCGGTCAGGCTCCATTTGCACGGCGCGTCGATTCCAATAACCGAGGCCTGGAGAGTCCGACACCATGTGAGGACCGCTGGTGGGTAGCAGGTAGCAAACTTCTGAAGAAATCGTCCCTCGCGAAGCGCGACGGCGTGAAAGCCCTTCTTCACTCCCCCGACATCGACGCCGACCACAATGGAGCGCGATGACAAGATCATAAAGTCAAGTCACCGATCGAACAACGGTCAGGCCCCCAACTTGAGCGCCACATAAGGCGTCACGTAGTACAGAGCGAAGGAAATGAGCGCGCCTGAGACCGCTCCGAACAGGCCGGTGAGCAGCAGGCCCACGAAGGGAAGCAGCAGTACAATTAAGATCATCGTTACGGCGAGGAGGTGATGATGGTCATAGAACTCCCGGCGCTGGACATGCTTGAGGGAGTCGGTGAAGAACATGACTGTTCTCCTTCATGTTGAATAGCGGACGAGAACGAGGGCGTTGCATGGGCACGCGAGACTGGCACCACGACTCTTCCAGGCAAAGGCGTTGGTGCCAGCATGACCGCCGAAAAAATTCGCCGCGGGAATGGACGTCAGCGTCCCGGGATCGACCTCATACCATTCACCATGCCGTAGAAGTACCGTCGTCACTTTGTCGTAATCGATAACTTCAGCCATAGGTCACCTCCCTTGAGACGCCCCCTTCGATGGCATGTGACAGGTTTCCGTGGGTTCGCAGCGACTGGAGTTGCCGACGCTCATTCCTGTTCCGGTCCGGCATATCCGCCGCGATGGGGTAACGCCTCCGGGTACCCGGTGTTCCGTTGGAGGATTTCCCGCTCCGCCTGAAGCCAGTCATCCAAAGCCCCTTGGCGGCTGCGTCGCTCGTAGATCTCATAGGCTCTCTTCACGATCTGTCCATGCAGCCCTTCCGGCGATGAAGCCGTGTGGGGACGCGATGGAGTGCGTTGAGAGGGTTTCTGGCTTGTCGTTTTTGTTTTCTTCGGTGGCATGGCACTCATCCCTTTTTCTTTTTCTCGCACATTTCCACCATTGCTTCGACTCTGCCATCTTGGGGACTGATCATGAGCAGCATCCCTTTATGCTCCGGGTCTCTTTTAAAGAACGTGGCATAATCCTCTTGGTATAAGGTCTCCTTGTTCCTGGTATCGCCGCTTTTGCTGTCATACACTTTTTCATTGGAAAACGCGGCGACAGTTTGAGTGCCATTGGCTCGCATTTTGCTCGTCACCTTCCAGAAGAGACGACGCGGATCCCGAGATCCCATCGTCTGTTCCATTTTCACGTTAGGACAGAGTTTGGTTCCTTTCTCCACCTCCACCCTATCGCCTTTATCGATAAATTGCGCGAAGGTTGACGCGGGGAATCCGACGAGGATCAGAAGCAGCCATAGAAACATGAACATGTCGGAAACCTCTCTGAAAGGTGGCGCAAAACCAGGTACTGTGGGCCCGCGGGAAGGATACGCCGATTCCATCAGAAAATCGAGTGAAGGGGGGGACAATAGAGCTTGACTTGGAGACCTTTTGCAGTTACCGTGACGCTAGAACGTATTGAGCCACGCCGAGTTCCACTCTCTCGCGCTCTTTTCCCTCCCACGCGATTGACTCACTGGTCTCCGCCGCTTCTACGCCAGCGTTTCCTTCAAGGCGCTTGTCTGGTTTTTTACGACTGAAGGCGCCTGCCGCCTCCGGCTTGGAGCCGGGTGGACGGCGAGGGATTTCCCACATGGACTTACTGGCTTGGAGATTATACAAGGACCAATATGAATGAACACATGTATAGAGCACTGCATCGTAGTTGGGCGTCACGCCGCAAGAGTCGAGCCCTAGATAAGAAAGGCTTGGCGGTCGCCTTAACATTTCTCGTCGCCATGTCGTTCTGGGCCGGAGAACGCGGCGACAAGACAACCGAGCGGAACAGCACCTGGCAGGAGCAGTCGGACCTCTCGGCTCACGTCGAGATCCGTCGGGCGGCCAGGATTCCGCTCGAAGCGGAGACTGCGCCTCCTGTTCAATCGATGACAGGGCTCAAACGAGAGCTAGAAGACCCGCGACAAGGGCGGTGACACCATGACTTCTACTACGCGTCCCGCTCACAGGGAGAAAGGTTGCCTTGCTGATTAAGAAAGAGATACGACAATTCATCATTGCGTCCGAAGGCCTCTATAGGCTCATTGCCAAAGGGGAACCTCTCAACTGCCACGAAGCCGAACTCCTGAACTGCTGTATGGATGAGCTCGCCACACGGCGCCTCATTCGTCCTGCCCGGCCGCAAAGAGATTCCAACGAAGCGTCCCGCCAAAACTAGCAAAACTAGCGAATGGACTCATAGCCTAGATACAGTCTCATTGTGTCCTTGTGAACCAGGGAGGTCTTAATGCCGTCGTTCACTGTAACCATTGTGGTTCCAACTGCCGAGAACGAAACTGTTTTCCTGCTGCATGTGGTCCAAGCGGCCCTTAAGGCTTATCGTAAACGTCTCAATAGTAGCGACGAAGTGGATGACAGAGGTTTGGCCAAGGCAACGGATGAGGCCGATAGAAAAACAGAGACGTTCGGTCAGCGCCCCATCGCAATCGCTTGAAATGTAAAGCACCGAAGCGTCATAAAATAAAAGGGCCCGCTCCCTTTCGGAAGCGGACCCTCACTTCGGATTTGGCAATGTTGCCATTGCCGTTTTCTAAAGTAATGTCACTCTACCGCTTCTCATAAAAAGTGAGGCCTGGGAAAATGACCAGTAACTTATCCAAAACGCACTAGCAGACTATTGCGGTTCGTCGATACTACAACTCCTCAGGCTCCAAGATATCCGCGGCATGACTATGGTTCCGACCCTTTCTCCCCGGATGAGGAGCGAGGTCAACCGAGTCGCGAGCATCCTGCCTTTCAGCTTCCACGCAAGCCATGAACGCTTCAAAATGTGACTGCAACCCGTAGGCCCCATACAACACTTCCAGATCTCGCATCATGCTCCTCACAGCGGTCAAGAGTCGCTCTTCTTCTCGCTTGACCTGGCTCCGTAATTGAGAGGCCTCAAGGGCGCGTTGCATGGCGAATAGTAACGTGCCTTCCTCGACTGGATTCACCAACACGTCATAGGCCCCGGCGTTCATTGCCTGTCTGATGAGATCCTCATCGTGCTTTTCCAGCAGAAGCAGCACCGGCCATTCGGGATGAACCTTCCGTACGGCTCGCACAAAACCGATGCCTTCAATCCGGGGTTGATGGGCATCACAAATGATGGCCGTATAGTCCATCGATCGAATCCGCTCCAAAGCCGCGAGCGCCGAATCTGCCGTTTCGATGTGCACGTCAGGAAGCCTCAGGCGTAAGACCGAAGCCAGTGTGTCGAGGAGAATAGGATCGTCATCAATGACGAGAACAGGAGAAAGCTGCATGATCATAGTCTCGGGAAAGATGGTGTAGCCGATTTCGCCAAAGGCCCCATTCTGCTAAGCTGGTGATCGACCCCCTCCTGACCGGACAGACGCGTCCTCTTGCAGAAGTGCTGTTAACCATCCGCGCCTTCAGGGGGGCGACCGAGTCGAGGGCAGCGCGAGCGTCGTGACGTCAGTCAACTCATTATATGATAAACGGTCAGCAAGTTTCGCCTGACTAACCTCCTAGCACTCAAGGAGACGCCGAATGAGAATCTGGCCTGGGAGTCCATACCCCTTGGGAGCCACTTGGGACGGCGAGGGAGTGAACTTCGCGCTGTTCTCTGAAAACGCGACGGCGGTGGAGCTCTGTCTCTTTGACAGACCGGACGACCCTCAGGAGACGCACCGGATTCGCATCGAGGAATGCACTGATTTCGTCTGGCACGTCTACCTGCCGGAGGTCCGGCCCGGACAGCACTATGGGTATCGCGTCCATGGACTGTATGAGCCGGAAGCGGGACATCGGTTCAACCCCGCCAAGGTCTTGTACGATCCCTACGCGAAGGCGATTGCAGGCTCGGTCGATTGGTCGGAGGCGCTGTTTGGCTATCGGATCGGCGACCCGAAGGCTGATCTCTCACTCGACGATAGAGACAACGCCGGCTTGATACCAAAATGTGTGGTCGTTGACCAAGCTTTCACCTGGGGCGGAGACCAGTTGCTGCGAACGCCCTGGGACCGGACCGTGATTTATGAACTGCATGTGCACGGATTTACCGCCAGGCATCCGGACGTCCCGAAGAACCTGCGCGGCACCTATGCCGGACTCGCGACGCCGGCAGTGATCGAACATCTGCAACATGTTGGCGTCACGGCTGTCGAATTGTTGCCGGTCCATCATTTCATTCGCGACAAACATCTGGTCGATCGCGGACTCACCAACTACTGGGGCTATAACTCGATCGGCTTTTTCGCGCCGGACATTCGCTATGCCACGTCAACGGATCGAGCACACCACGTCTGGGAATTCAAAACGATGGTGAAGGCGCTCCATAACGCCGGCATCGAGGTCATCCTCGATGTGGTGTACAATCACACTGGAGAAGGCAATCATCTCGGCCCGACGCTGTCCTTTCGCGGCATCGACAACGCCTCCTACTACCGGCTGGTTCCCCTCCAGCCACGCTATTATCTGGACTACACCGGCTGTGGCAACACCCTGAATGTCCGCCATCCCCGCGTCCTTCAACTCATCATGGACAGCCTGCGTTATTGGGTGCTGGAGATGCATGTGGATGGCTTCCGGTTCGATCTCGCTTCCACGCTGGCGCGGGAACTGCACGATGTGGATCGCCTTAGCGCGTTTTTCGACATCATTCATCAAGACCCGGTTCTCTCGCAGGTAAAACTCATCGCCGAACCGTGGGACTTAGGAGAAGGCGGCTATCAGGTGGGGAACTTTCCGCCCGGCTGGGCTGAGTGGAACGGCAGATATCGCGACACGATTCGCCGATATTGGAAAGGAGACGGAGGGCAAGTCGCCGAGTTGGCATACCGCCTGTCCGGCAGCAGCGATCTGTACGAAGGAGGCGGCCGCCGCCCCCATGCGAGCATTAATTTCGTGACGGCTCATGATGGCTTCACGCTGCAAGATCTGGTTTCGTACAACCAAAAGCATAACGAAGCCAACGGCGAAAAAAACGGCGACGGCACCGACGACAATCTCAGTTGGAATTGCGGCATGGAGGGACCGACGACGAAACCATCGATCGCGGCGCTGCGCGAACGGCAGAAGCGCAACATCCTCGCCACCTTGCTCTTGTCACAAGGCGTCCCCATGCTGTGTGGCGGCGATGAGATGGGCCGGACGCAACGCGGCAACAACAATGCCTATTGTCAGGACAATGAGATCAGCTGGATCGACTGGAAGCTGAGCAAGCCGCAGCAGGCTCTCCTCGCCTTCACGAGAAGCCTCATCGCGCTGCGACAAAAACACCCGGTGTTCCGGCGCCGCCGGTTCTTTCAAGGCCGCCGTATCCGTGGAGCGGAGGTCAAGGATCTGTACTGGCTGCGCCCCGACGGAAAAGAGATGACGGATGACGACTGGGCCCAAGGATATGTCCGCTGCCTGGGAGTCCGGCTGGCCGGCGACGCTATTGACGAAAAAGACTCGAAGGGGAGATCACTCCTCGACGAGACCTTCCTCATGCTGCTCAATGCGCACCACGAGCCGCGGCCCTTCACCCTGCCCGCGCACAAGCGCGGGGTGCGGTGGCAGCTGGTGTTGGACACCGCTCTCTACGACACGAACGGCAAACCGGTCTCGCTCTTGAGAGGAGGAGATCAGTACGATCTTGAAGCGCGTTCGCTCGCCGTGTTGCGGCTGCGACCAAAATAAAGAGGGAACGACACCCGAATCGCTCCTGTGCTCCCGGAGTGCGCAGGCCAGACCAATTAGATTTTGAAATTAAGCGAGGTGCTCCCTCCATGGGCGCAGTTGGAGCGATATGGGGGTCATTCCCGAGAGAGTCACCGAGCAAGCTTGGAAGGATAGAGACGGGCAGCCTGGTCGTCTTCCTGCTCGCCGAACGCGCGCCCTAAGAAGGGCCTCGTCCAAGCGCGCAATCGAAGATCAACCAGGCCACGCGTTGAATGAGGAGAACGAGCAAGCTTGGAAGAACTATAAGAAAGGGCCCGCTGCCTGTCGGAGCGGGCCCTTCACTTTGGACATGGCAATGTTGCCATTGCCGTTTTCTAAAGTACTGTCACTCTACCGCATCTCGATAAAACGTGTGGCTGGGAAAACAACCGGTTTTTGCTCCCATTAACACTAGCGGAAGGCAACTTCTCCAACCTGTGTAACCTGTCGTCATGGAGTATTACACGCGACCTTCATCGACTCAATGTCATTGGACATGTCGAGCTTGGACAGATCGGGCGCCCGCTGACCCGGCGCAAAGGCGATCTCCGTTCCCTTGAAATCTTTATCCTTGTACGCGCGGACGGTCGCATCGGGACCGACGATCACGCTTTGAATATCGTTGTTCCAATTCTTGCCGTTCAAACTCTTCAGCGAAGGCAATTCCATCGGACCCTGGATCCGCGTATGCGGATCGTCGGGATCGTATTTCGTGTCGTCAAACACGTCCACCCAGCAGTTCTTGGCCATCTCCTGCTGCGTCTCCGTCGCCGCCACCGCCGGAATCGCTCCCAGCGCTAATGCCCCAACCGCAACGAACAATGTAAACGCCTTCATCATATGTCCTCCTTTATATGTCCTCCTTTGAAATTCTTTATTCAGTACAACACAACCTAACGGCCATTCCGTACTGGGAGATAACCTAGCAGTCTGTCCTTGATGAGCTGGTACGATCTGGAAATAGGATGGTGGGCGGGCGCAGTAGGACCACGCTTCATGTGATTACCTACCTGCGGGGCCGACCAGTTGCTGTTCCGCCTTCAACCAGTCCTCCAAGTGCCGGCCTTCCTGCCGGCCCCGTTGCTCATAGAGTTCGTAGGCCCGTCGCGAAATGCGCTCGTAATCCCAATCGGCCTTCGATACCTGGATAGCGGGACCGGCCTGTTCAGCCTTCTGACTACCCTTGGACGTGGCAGTTTCCCTGACCATCGTGCACCTCCCCACGCTATCGTGTGATTCGTCGTAAACTGAGTGAGCAACTCTGTCGTCCGTCGATGCCACTGATCCGGATCGACGGACGGAGAGCACCTCTGTTGTATAAGGAAAGGGCTAGGCCTTTTCTTTCACCGTCAGATCGTTCTTCACGGATTTCACGCCGGGAACTTGCCAGGCGGACCAAGACGCTTGGGCACTGGTCATGAGGTCGGCCACTTCGCCGGTCAAGGAGACCACGCCCGCATTCGTCTGGGCCTTAATGCCGGCGGTCTTCAGTTGCGTGTCTTTTGCCATCTGTTCGTTCACGCGAGCCGTGATCGAGTCGTCCTTGTCATCGACCGCCTCGCGCTTGGACGGAGTGACCACTTGCAAATCGTTCTTGACCGTCTTCGCCCCCTGGATGCTTTTGGCGATGCCTTCCGCAGCCTGCTTTGCCGCATCGGTATCGACCTTGCCGCGGATAATCACCGCGCCGTCGGTGGTCGCGACATTGATGTCGCTGCCCTTCACTCGGGAATCGGCAAACAGCGCAATTTTGGTTTTGGCTGTGATCCACGAGTCGCTCATGTTTTTCTCCTCGGCTCTACCGAACGCCGATCCGGTGATGAGCGTCCCGCCGATCACCAATGCCGTACAGAATGTCAAAACAGTTCGTGTGTGCATTATCTTCTCCTTAACCGCAATGTAAAAGTGTGTCGTCAGTCGTCTTGTGTGCTTCGCCAGCATGCAGCGGGACTACTTCTTTCCCGCGGCTTCATGTGACGACTTCTCATGCCATGCGTCCGCCCACTTCATCAGCTCACTCTTTTTGTCGCCATACCGTTCCTGGACCTTACCGACAAACTTGTCATAGATCCCTGCGATCTCCTCCAAGTCATTATCGGTAAACTTCCCCCAATTCCCTTTCAAATCGCCTTTGAACTGCATCCATTTTCCTTTGAGTTGATCAGCGTTCATTTCATTCCTCCTCCTTGTGCATTCGATGGACATTAGGGCCCGGTCATCACGCCGGAAAACCATCGGACAGCCGACAGCCTCCGGTTACGCAACCCGCGCGGTGCGTCCCTTGAACACATGAATCGCAACCAACACGATCCCGATCAAGGACAGAATCCATGAAATCTGGACCGCCACCGAAGACACTTCGGCGAGATGCAACGCGCCGGCAATCAAGCCGACCACCAGGAACACGAGTGCATAGTAGAGCATGGCCCACTCCTCTCTATGGAATGCGAACGTGAATCGAACAGTCCTCTGACGCAGTGGACGGAGCCTTGGCCGCCTCCATCAGCGGATCATGACACCGGACAGGCAAACGAGTCAGAGCACCCGATGGGCAAACACGGCGGAGACTGGGGAATCGGTCTCGCTGGGAAGAAGTAGGAAGCGGGAGGATAGGACAGTCAACGGAGCGTTACACCTCACGGCCAACCCTGGGCGCAATGAGCCCGGGAGTCAAGCGATATTAATGAGGGCCTGGATAGTTCAACGATATGGGCACATTTCGGAGGACCACGAAGGCTCGCGGTTCGTCCTGTTTCAGCTCTTGAGAGAGTCGCGAAAGACCGGCAGAATCATTGAAGTATCCATACCCATAATACCTAAATACCTACCCATAATAGCGCTTGACTCCGATGCCGAAAGCGCCCAGGGTGATTTTATGACGTATAGAGCTACGCCGACTATTCTATCCTCGCGCCTCCACGTACTCTCCTCGCGCGACTGATTCCCTGGTCTCCGCCGCTTCTACGCCAGCGTTTCTTTCAAGTTACTTGTACAGCTTTCTTGTGGCTGTAGTCGGCTGCCACTCCCGAGGTGCCTCGACATCCGAGTCGGTCAAGGTGTGCCGCCCATGTCCGCCAATTAGGAAAAGGAGAAGTGCCATGATCACGATGACGCCGACAGCTGAACAAAAGATTCGGGAACTCATGCAAGAAGAGAAAGACACGATTGGTCTTCGCGTGTATGTGAAAGGCGGCGGCTGCCATGGCTACCAGTACGGGATGGCCTTCGAGTCCAAGGTAGAAGATGACGACACGGTGATCGAAAAGGGCGACGTCAAGGTCATTATGGATTCGCAAAGCGCTCCGCTGCTGGCCGGCTGCGAAGTGGATTTTCAGGACACCGTGCAAGGCTCCGGCTTTGCGATCAAGAATCCGCAGGCCAAAACGACCTGTGGGTGCGGCAGTTCATTCAGCGCATAACGTTATCGATCGCGGAGCCGTCAGAGCACTGATCGGCACCGTCGACTGGAAGGGAAAGAGCTATGGACAGCACAGCCATCATCGGAACCAAAACGAAAAAGGGCCAAGTTATCACCGACCCACACGTGATGATGAATAAAGCGCCTCGCACGCCGTCCTTCTTTACCGGCAGCGAAGTCATCAAAGAAGCCGTCAAGCGCGCCAACGTCGATGTGATGGTGGCCTATCCCATTACGCCCCAGAGCGAAGCGGCCGCTCTCTGCGGCGAACTCTTTGCCGAGGGCTATATCCGAGACTATTTCCGCGGCGAAAGCGAATTCGCCGTCATGTCGCAATGCGCCGGCGCCGCCTTCGGCGGAGCCCGCGTCTTCACGACCACCGCCGGGCCCGGCACCATGCGGGCCATGGAGAACTTTCCGATGTGGGCCGGATCTAGATTGCCAATTCAGTGCATCGTCACCTGCCGAGGCATTAATTCCCCTCTATCGATCCAGCCGGATACGTTGGAGATCGCCTATCTCATGAATACGGGCATGCTGGTCTGGCACGCCGAGACGGCCCAGGACTTTTACGATTGGATTCTCAAGGGCTATATGGTGTCGGAGGAGCCGGACGTGCATTTGCCGTTGGCCCTCTGTTGCGATGGCTTTTTCGTGACCCATACGAAAGACACTGTCGACCTGACGCCTGTCGACATGTGCCTGCCGCCCTACGATCCGTATCGCTCACCCGTGCCCTGCATGGATATGGAATGCCCGCCGGTCCGGATGATGCGCGATCCGTTCGTCATGAAGAGCAACTACATCAGCTATGCCACGCATGCGAGCTGGCAGCAAGAAATCTGGGCCGCCGCGGAACGGTCTCGAAAGCATACGATCGCCTGGCTAGATGGCCTGATCGAAACGGAGAACGTCGATGCGGACATCCTCATCGTCGCCTCGGGAACCGCCGTCTCCCAGGGCCGTGAAGCCATCCGTCTGCTGGCCGACGAAGGGATCAATGTCGGACTGGTGAAGATCAAGACCCTGCGCCCATGGCCGGAGGAAGAAATTCGCGAGGCGACCAAGCACGCCTCGCACATCATCGTGCCGGAGTTCAATGTCATCGGGTGGATGGCGCGAGAAATCAAAGCCACGATTCCCCGCAGCGAGCGGGTCGTCGGCGGACCACGCGTCTGCGGCGGCATGACCCTGCCACCGGAAGTCATTGTGGAGGAAATCAAGAAAGCAATCGGGGTCCGTTCCGGTGTGCTGGCCGGACGCGGAGGCTGAACGTGACGCACAGGCGGCACGGTGGCACACGACCACACTCGGAACAGCGTGACACCCAGCAAGACTACGAGGAGAGTACACCATGAGCAAGGAACGCATCACCATATCACCGGATCTCTATGACATCATGCCGTCGGATTATCAGGATCTCGTCAGCCATGCCACCTATGGCAAGGAAGACCGGGGCTGGAAAGATATCGGCACCTCCAAGGAACTCATTGAACAGCACTCGCTTTGTGCCGGATGTCCCGAGTCCATGGCGTTTCGCTATATCCTCGCCTCACTTCCCAATCCTGAAGACACGGTCATGGTCGGCTCGACCGGATGCACGAGTCTGGTGTTTCCGATGGTGGCCGTCCACAACATTCACTCGCTCTTTGGCAACCAGAATGCCGTCGCCTCGGGGCTCAAGCGGGCGCTGAGCGTGCGCTTCCCCGATCGCATCAAGGATGTGGTCGTGCTGGCAGGAGACGGCGCGACGGTGGACATCGGCCTGGACATGACGCTCCAAGCCTGGTTCCGGCAGGAGAAGTTCACCACCATTTGTTTCGACAACGAGCTGTACGCCAATACCGGCGGGCAGGAAAGCGGCCTGATGCAGAAGGGATTCGTGGCCAAAATGGCCCCGGTCGGCAAACTCTTCGATAAGGTCCGCCTGCCGGAGATTGCGCGGGAATCCGGCTGTCACTACATCGTGAACTGCACGGTGAGCAAGCCGTCGCTCGTCGAGAAGGTCGTCCGCAATGCGGTCTTGATCGCGCGGGAAATCGGGCCCACCTATCTTCAGCTCTATACACCTTGCATCCTGGAGATCGGCAAGAACAGCATGGAAGGCCTGCAGGAAATGCGGGATTCGGAAAAGCCTAACGAGCGGTTTGCGTTTAAGGAATACATCAGCGAGCCCGCGAAGGCGCTGCTGGTGGAAATCGCCGCCAAGGCGAAGGAGAAAAAGGCCGCCCAGAAGCAAGTGGTTTTGCAAGAGGCGTAAATTCACCGCCGCGATTGCGGCTAACAGCGAGAGAGCGAGGTGTCGGGTGAGTCTCAATTATGTGAAGTTTTCACCAGGGTTTGACGCGTTCATGCCGAAGGAATATCGCGACATGGTGGAGCACGGCCCGTTCGGAAAGAAGACGACCGTGTCGCAGATGGGCAGCTTTAAGGAAATTCTCGAGGAGCATCCCATGTGCGCCGGCTGCGCGATGACCCTGTTCATCCGGCTGGCGATCATCGCATTCCCCAATCCCGAAGACACCATCACGGTCGGGACGGCCGGATGCGGCCGGCTCGCGATTTCGCAGGCGGCCATTCCCTTCGTGTACGGTAACTATGGCGACCAGAACGGCGTCGCCAGCGGCTTGTCGCGCGGGTTGCGGCTTCGTTTCGGCGACCAACCCAAGGATGTGGTGGTGATGGCGGGGGACGGCGGCACCGCCGACATCGGATTTCAGCAGGTGCTCCATTCCTGGTTCCGTAAGGAACGATTCACGACGATCATGTTGGACAACGAGGTGTACGGCAACACGGGCGGACAAGAAAGCGGGATGACGACCCGAGGAGCCGTGCTCAAGATGGCTCCGCTCGGCAAAAAGTTCGAGAAGATGGATATGGTCGCCATGGCGAAAATCGCCGGCTGCTCCTACATCGCTACGGTCGTGCCGAACAATCCGCGGCGGGTGGAGAGCTGCATCAAGAAAGCGGTGCTGATCGCCCGGGAAGTCGGTCCGACCTATATTCAAGCCTACACATCCTGCAATATCGAGTATGCGATTCCCACCGACCAGGTGATGGCGGACGCCAAGGCCGTCGAAGACGATCGCTACAAATTCGCCGAGTATGTCAGCGAGGACGCCAAAGCCTATCTGGCCGAACGGTACGGCTACAAAGAGTTTGTCCAGAAGCCGGCACTCGCGGTCACACACGCGTAATCTCATGGGAGGAAGATCCGGGCGACGGCCCACACGAATTGTCCGGATTTTCCAGCCGACAGGCCCTGTGAACGATCGGACCCGAGGTGGATCATGACAGACATGCAAACAAATACGCCACGCACGAAGCCCGCGCCACGCTATACGCTGAGCTATGGCATGCGACTGGATAAGGGTACCGGTTCAGAACTGAACCACCCGCACGTGCCTATTCTCCTGCCGAATGGATCGGAGGGCAGCATGACGCTGCACGTGATGAACGGCACGTCCGACCAAATCAAAGCGCGACTGCTCGAAAGCGTCGACGCGTTCTTCGAAATCTACACCGACCTCTGAGCCCAACCGTTCGTGACCGGGCGTCGTCTTCGCGGAGAACTGCTCCGACGCCTCGCAGGGAGACAACGGCCATGCAGACGCTCGATATCCAACGTCCCGATATGCCTGACCTTCAGTTCGTGCTATTAGTGACGGCACTATCCACCTCCCGCCTGACCGCGCTCAACATCCCGAGCGATGTCCGCACAACCATTTTTGACCGCTGTTGGGTGCTCATCCACAACAGCCCACCGCCCGGCAAGCCGGAGGAGCGGGTGTTAGACTTGCGGCCGTGGACCGAGATGACCGTCGAGGCGATGGCCGAGACCATCCGCGTGGTGCTCACCGAGGCAGGCATCCAAACGCTGGCGTGGGATCATCCACCCAGTGAGCCGACACGCACCAGCACGCCAGTAGCGCAGATTCTCATCGAACGACTCGAGCACCTGTATCCGCATCCCTCCGAAGCCAAAGATGAGGCAAGCGTCGAGGTGTTGGAGCAAACAGGAGCATGCCGGGATGAGAAGGGAACAGAGGTGTCGCAGCTCCTCGGTGAGATGGCGACATTGATGGCCGCGTTGACGCCGGCATTGAAACGCCGCGCTGCAGACCTCGCGGCGGGAGGAAAAGCCAGCGAGTTGGTCAATAAGTTGCTGAAGGGCGTCGACGTGATACGCAACAGTGGAGACATGTATCTCACCTGGGCCCGCCACTACGCCGCGCTAGGTGACAACCGGGCCGAGGAGGCCGAAGAAACCTCCCACCTTCCGTAACACGCGGCCATCAACTTTCTTTTTCTTCGATTCCCCAGGTTGTGACCAGCACCTCCGTGCCCTTCACCGATCGGAGATGTTCCGCAACCCGCCAGCCCCGCAAGACTTTTGCCAGCTTGTCCGGCTGATGTTCCATCAGAAACTCGGTCGAGATCACCGCGTCGCGGAAACCTCCGAAGTCGTTCGCTTCGATCCGAAACACTTGCGCCAGTCTCCCGGCATCATACGAATCCCGAATCGACGCGTTGGGAACATATTCGCGGAAATATTCACGCACCGCCGCGATTCTCTCCGCTTCATCTTCTGTATTGACGTTGTCTCCCCACGCCATGGCTGCGCCCTCCCAGATTTGAGCTGCACTAGGCTAGGCTTTGGGGAAGGAGAGAGTCAACCGAGGGATCAGACTGCCCTAGCCGGATCTCGCAGCGTCCAGTCGCTCGAGACCCTCCCGGGCTTGAGCCGCGTAATAGCGATAGCGCGGTTGCGGAAAGTTTGTGACGATCATTTGAAACATCTCTCGTGCAAAGGACAGACGTCCCATTCCCTGTGCGACCTGACCGGCGCGAAGGGCACAGGCCGCAGCCATCGCGGCGGGATCCGCCGAAAGGCGCACGTTCGGTCCCATGGGCGCCGGCTCCTCGCTCTCAGGGGGTATCGGATCTCCGACGGAATCCATCACGTCTACGGCGAGGCTCAATCGTTGAGCATCGACACGCATCGCATCAAGGTCCTCGCTTTGGGAGCAGTGGGTGTAGATGCCCCACATATCCATAAAGCGGACGTTGTCAGTGAGCGATGGTTGTGGGGATTGCCTGCTCGTGCCGCATCCGCTGATTGCCACCGGGAAGATCAGTACGAGGATGAGCCACCAGCGATTCCTTTGACGCATAGGACGCACTCTTTCCTGTTGCTCACGCATAGACCGATCGTTGAATCGCTAAGGCCACAGTGGGCACAATGAGTACGGCAGTCAAGCAGTATAATGTAGTCCTGGAGAGATCGGCGATACAAGCACGTTACGACGCGCGTTGGAATGGGCAGGGTCCACGCGTGAATGAAAGGAGGTGCGTCGATGAAATTCACACCGTTGCACGATTGGGTATTGATCCGGACCGGAGAGCCGAAGGAGAAGAGCTCCGGCGGTATTATCATTCCGGACACCGCGCAAGAGAAACCGGTGGAAGGAGAAGTCCTTGCCGTGGGGGCGGGGCGCTTGGTCGAGGACAAGGACTCGAAGGAGAAGATCAAAACAAAGACATTTGTGAAGACCACCCTCAAGCCCGGCGAGCATATCCTGTACAAAAAATACGCCGCCAAAGAAGTGGAGGGCGATGAGGAAGAGTTGGTCCTGGTTCGTGAAGAGGATGTCTTGGGTATCTTCGCTCATTGACATTCTTCAGAGAAAGAAAATGGTCGTTGAGGGGTCCTGATTTAGGAGAACAATCATGAAAATGCTGAACATAGTCTGTGGGGAAAAGCTTGAAGAGGAGATCCTCGCCCTGTTTAACGAGCTCGGGATCAAGGGGTACACGGTAATTTCGGGGGTGGGAGGCAGCGGTCAGACCGGAACTGTATCCGGGACCGGCGGCTGGACCGATCGAAATAAGTTGTTCATGGTCGTGCTCGAAGATGAACACATTCACATGACACAGGTACTGAACGCCGTGAGGGGGATCCATGCCAGGCATGTTCACAACTACCGTGGCCTGAATATCCCGCTCAGAGTATTTCTTCAACCCTGCGAGGTTATCCTATAACGATCGTATGCCCGAATCCTTGGTCGACGTGAACGAGCGAGCAACCTACCCTACCCTGATCTTCCTTCAGGGTTCTTCCTCTTCGACCTGCTCGATCGATTGCTTAAGCGCTCCCACGAACGCCACCGGGTCAGCCAGGTCGCGCTCAGTGACTTGGAATTCAGAGACCAATACGCCGTCCTGGTCTACAAGCATCAAACGATAGCCCTGTTTCACAGCCACACTCCTTCTCGATGATGTCTTGCCGGGGCTGTCCCGACTATGGTTCTCGTCATGCACACAGTGTGAGGCAGGCAGCGGCCGCCAGGCAATAGCCGCAACTGAGATGAGCACTAGACGCCCGCGCCGCTCTTGACGAAGCGGTCACGGTGCGGCATCTTCAAGAGTATCGCGAGAACGAATCGAGAAGGAGAGACCATGGCCATGGCGTCCGTCATGCTTCCGCTCGGAACACCCGCTCCCCCGTTTTCGTTGCGTGACGTGGTGAGCGGCAACCTCTATTCACTGAACTCATTTGCCGGCAAGACTGCCTTGCTGGTCATGTTCATCTGCCGTCACTGTCCCTACGTGGAGCACGTCGAGCAGGAGCTCGCGAAGATCGGGCGGGACTATGCAGACACGGAGCTGGGCATCATCGGCATCAGCAGCAACGATCCGGTGCAGTATCCGGATGACGCGCCGCCGCGACTGAAGGAGATGGCCGAACGCCTGGGCTTCACCTTTCCTTTCTGCTTTGACGAAACCCAGGACGTAGCAAAGGCCTATAGGGCGGCCTGCACCCCGGACTTTTATCTGTTCGACGGGCAACGGCGGCTGGTCTATCGCGGGCAGCTCGACGACAGTCGCCCCGGCAGCAACAAGCCGGTCACCGGCCGCGATCTGCGCGCCGCGATCGAAGCGGTGCTCGCCGTGAAGCCGGTCGACAGCAATCAGAAGGCGTGTATCGGATGCAGCATCAAGTGGAAGCGATGAGAAGACCGACACCCCTACTGAGTGCACCCTCTCTGTTTAGCTCTCCCAGTTCGCCCGGAGCAGGTCTTCACTCTCCTCATAGCGACAGGTGAATGTGCCATGATGTGCGTGATGCAACGCCTCGCCGATACGCCGCGCGAGGTGGGGGTCCGTCGTGGTGATGACCACCCCTTTGGGTGCTTCCACTTGGTCCTTGATCTTGATGATTCGAGCCAGCGGATGTTCGGCTTTGACACGGGTCTCTTCATTGCGGGCGAGCCCGAGAATCTCCTCCCGATGCGAGGCGGCAAACTCACCGGTGAGCAGCAGCACTCCGCTCGGGGCGTCATCCCGTATCCGTGCACAGGCAGGACACACCACCTCATGACTCTTCGGTGGGACAGGGTTCCATGTCCACCGGCCTTTATGGTAGACCGCTTTGCACTCACGACACACCGACGGCTCCCGTGGCTTGCCCTTCGCCTTGTACGGGTCGTGCTTCCGCGCTCGAACCGATCGATCTTTTGTATCCCGGGGAAGATGTGACGTGGACATGGCAACTCCTTTACTTGATCATGTGAGGGATCTCTGATCATTGTCTCTTCAGACGTTCGGACTCCACTTGCGCTTCTAACTTCATTCTCGCGGCTCGCTCTTCTTCCGTTGCTTTCTCAGCATGCGCTGCCCGTTTTTCGGCATCTGCCGATTGAGTAGATAAAATTCCCACAACCTGCCGGTTAAGGCCTGAAAGTCGAGAGGATGAAATAAGTTCAAGCGTCAAACCAACGATCAGGACGAGGGCCGATACTTTACCGATCTTGGATTTCCAAACGGAAGACTTGATGATGCTGGTAAATTCCACCAACGATTCCACAATGACCCCCACGAAGACGAGAAACAAGCCTACATAATCGACGCGTTCCCAAAATTCTGCTAATGACTCTAACGTTGAGATTTCTGACATGCTACCCTTACGAGCGGGCGTGCGTATGCCCGCCGCCAAAGGCTAGGCCGTCCGGGAAACACTGTCAAGACGAGGATACGGAATGACGCTCAGGCCGGCTCCGTGCTCCCGGAGCCTGTTGTCCATTCAGTATCGCCGCAGCAGGGTTGCGTGTCTGGCGACGCTATTGTTGTTTCCGGTCACCGGATGGGCCGAGAACCAGATCGTGCGGTATCCGTTCGGCGATAACGAGCTGGCCACCATCGTCATGCCTGCCGATAAAGTCTCCGACGTCGTGCGGAAGCTGGCCAGCCAGCCCTGCGAGGTTCCCCCCTCCAACCCGGAGACGGTGCCGATGTTTTACCGGAGTGCGGACGGGACGTATTTGCGATTCGAGGTGAATTCAAACGGTATCGAATCAATGGTGATGAGCGTGGACCCTATTATTGCGGGAGTGTGCTCGGCGGCCGTGGCGCGATCGCTCGACATCGGCACAGGGAAAGGTGTGCACCTCGGAGACTCAATGGAGAAGGTTTTGCACCTCTATGGTGAGGCCACGCAGCAGTTTGCGGTCGGCCCACTGGTTCGGCTCCGATATTATTCAGAGAGAGAACGAGGCCGGTATTATGAATGGAGCCTCGTCTTTCGTAAAGATCGACTGGTGGAATGGGCGGCCTACTCGTATGAATGACTCTTTGCTACTTACAGAGACCGTAGCCGTCTTTGACTATGGCTGCGTTCCTTGATGAATCGGTCTACGTTGGTTTCACTTTGCTGAGCAGATCAATCGCGCTGAACTCGATCAGGTCTTTCTCCTCCCGCGTCAGTGTGCCGCTGCGTGCCAACCGCGTGTGAAGGGCTTCGCACGCGCTGATGAAATCCGTAGTTTCCTGAGAAAACGAAAACATAAGGGGACTGCTTCTCAGCTTGTCCGTCAAGCATAGGATCGATTCGATGCGTGACCACGACCCGATTGAAGTGCAGTAGACCCTCCGACGACGACGGCCACGAGAATGATGTGGTGACATTTGTTTCTCCCTACAGACGCCTGGCTTTCACAGGCGGTAACTCTCAGCGAATCCATCACCTCACAGCCAATACCTGTAATCCAGGCAGACTGCTCACGTCACCATACCATCCACCGTTGGCAGTTGTCGCACCATTAAACTCGCTGCTTGAGACGGCCGCAGCTGAACCAGCATGGGTCTCATTCAAAGAAGGAGAGAAATACAGCCTGCTAGCTGATCTGTTCGGCGAGATAGGTCTCCAGGCCAACCTGCGTGATGGCGTCCATCTGCGTTTCAATCCACTCGATATGCGCATCGACGGCCTTGGCCATGTCTTCAAGCATGTGACGGGTCGTGAAGTCGGCGACCTTGCTACAGTGCAGCACCCCTTCACTCAGGAGCGTGAGCATGTCCTGTTCAGCCTTGAGATCGAACTCGAGTTGCCGCGGCACCGTCTCCCCCAGTTGCACGCTGGTCAGACGGTGCACCTTGGGAACCTCCTCCAAATAGAGAATATGGCCGATGAGTGCGTCGGCATCCTTCATCTCATCGATGCTGCGCTCGCGGATTTTGCAGTAGAGCCGTTCGTAGCCCCAACGCTCACACATCTTGGCATGAACAAAAGATTGATTGATGGTCATCAGCTCGACGGCCAGAATCGTATTCAGGATGTTAATCACTCCCTCTTTAGGCTTCACCGGTGCTCAACTTTGTCGATCCTGTTTCAATCGTTCGAGGAGTTGGTCCAATCGTTCCTGGTGAGGGGGAGCCACGGTGATGAACCCCACGCCGAGCTCGTGTCCGCGGTTCCACCGCACCGCCGCTCGCTCGATATGAATCGGTGAGATTTCACCAGGCACGTCGAGGCGTAGAGATATCTGCATGCCGGAGTACACCTGCATGTCGGTCTCGACGAGGCAGCCACCCTTCGACAAGTTCACGATCGTACCGACCGATTCATTGCACTGTGGACCGGAGAAGACGCTGTGAAAGTGCACGGGAAAGCGCTGGTGGCGGCGGAGTTCCATAAAATGCCTCGCAGAAGCGTTCGTTGCAGAAAGGTTAGCAGCAGAACAATTGGTGGACTCTACTTCCCGCCCGGAGAACAGCGCGAGCTGTTCGGTGTCGCTGGAGCGGTTTGCCGAAGCGCGAGCCTATGTTTACCATTTTCTTTCCCAGAAATGGAGAATGTCCTCGACCACCAAATGGTATGATGAGGTGAGCTCAGGTTCCGACAAATCTAGTGTTTAAGTTGAAGGTGCTATTTATAAAGTATTGTTTCTATTGTGCCATTGTTGTGACTAGAGAA
>CAMLHQ010000043.1 GCA_946479785.1 uncultured Nitrospira sp. | reverse complement strand
CCTTCTGCAACGATTCCTGGAAGGTGCGGCCGATCGCCATCACCTCGCCCACCGATTTCATTTGCGTGGTCAGCGTGGGATCGGCGCCTTTGAATTTCTGGAAGGCAAACCGCGGGATCTTCACCACCACGTAGTCGATCGTCGGCTCGAACGACGCTTTAGTCACGCCGGTAATGTCGTTGGTGATTTCGTCCAGCGTGTAGCCCACCGCTAACTTCGCCGCGATTTTGGCAATGGGGAAGCCCGTTGCTTTAGACGCCAAGGCTGAGCTGCGCGAGACGCGGGGGTTCATTTCAATGATGACCATCTCGCCATTATCGGGATTAATCCCGAACTGGATGTTCGATCCGCCGGTATCGACGCCGATCTCCCGAATGATACACAGAGCGGCATCACGCATCCGCTGATATTCCTTATCTGTGAGGGTCATGGCCGGAGCGATGGTGATGCTGTCACCGGTGTGGACCCCCATCGGATCGAGATTTTCGATCGGACAAATAATGACGACGTTATCCTTCAGATCCCGCATCACTTCGAGTTCGTATTCTTTCCAGCCGATCAGCGATTGCTCGATCAGCACTTGGCTCACCGGACTCATCGCCAATGCCCACTCGATTAATTTTTCGAATTCTTCCCGATTGTAGGCGATGTTGCCGCCGGTCCCGCCCATCGTAAAAGAGGGCCGGATGATGGCAGGGAAGCCCACCCGATCCAACACGCGAATAGCTTCGTCACGGTTATGGGCAGTTCCGCTCTCCGGCACGCGTAGCCCGATCCGCTGCATTGCCTGCTTGAAGGCGTCTCGATCTTCGGCCTTGTGAATGGCATCGGCAGAGGCCCCGATCAGTTTGACGCCGTACTTGTCAAGCGTGCCTCGCTTCACCAGGCCCATCGTCGCATTCAGGGCCGTTTGGCCGCCCATCGTCGGAAGCAATGCATGGGGCCGTTCGCGTTCGATGACTTTCTCCACTACATCCAGCGTGATCGGCTCTACATAGGTCCGGTCCGCTAGGTCCGGATCGGTCATGATGGTGGCGGGATTGCTGTTGATGAGCACGACCCGGTACCCCTCTTCCTTGAGCGCCTTGCAGGCTTGGGTTCCGGAATAATCGAACTCGCAGGCTTGGCCGATGACAATTGGGCCTGACCCGATCAACAAGATGCTCTGGATGTCTGTACGTTTTGGCATGAAGGACTAGCTGGATTGGGGCAACGGTCCAATCGCCGGCCTGTACGGTGCTGGGGTTGGTGCATCCCCTTCTCCGGACCCGTGATAGTACCGCAACGCTTCGGGTAACCAGGCTTCCAGTTGATTAATGCGGGTCACGTCGGATGGGTGCGTCGACAGAAACTCTGGAATCGCATGCTGCGAGCGGAAACACAGTTTATCGATCATCTGTCTGGGACAACCGCTCATGCGCTCCCAGAACGGCACGGCTTCCCGCGGATCGTAACCCGCTTGCGACATCAATCGCAGTCCGATGTAGTCAGCCTCGGATTCCTGTTTGCGATTGAATGGCAACGACACATTCACGCCATAGGCGCCTAGGAGTCCTTGAATGGCGCCTCCACTTGACTGGCCGGCCGCAGCAGCTCCTATGGCACCGAGTTGAGCGATCTGATCGAGAATGCTCCGGCTCATCCGTTCCACGCCATGGCGTTGAAGCGCATGGGCAATTTCATGTCCCATTACAGTCGCGAGCCCCGCATCGGTCTTCGTGTGTTTGAGAATTCCGGTAAAGACAGCCACCTTCCCGCCGGGCAGACAGAAGGCGTTCACCATCTTCTCGTCTTCGATCACCGCGAATTCCCACTGGTACTCCGGCTTGTTGGCCACATCTGCGATTCTCTTACCCACACGCTGGACTTGTTCGTTGATCTCGGGATTTTCGCTCAGACGTGATTGCCGCAAGACTTCCCGATAGGCGCTGAGGCCGAACTGGAGTTCTTTCTCTTCGGAAAAGAAAATCAGCTGGTCGCGAGCAGTCCCCGGCGCGCGATAACAACCGGAGAGCGTGCCGAAGAGCCCCAAAGCGGCTCCTCCTCCCAACGCCGCCCAAAGTCCTGCGACGCCGCGTGCGCCAAGAACCAGCATAGCTCGCCGGCCGACTGGCGTCGCCAACGCGCGCGACATGGAGTCGGCTCGATCGGAGGACGTATTAACGGGGACCCAGACCATATCGCTCCTACGGCATCCAGAGATACATGAACTGCGGGCTTCCGCCGCGAACGATCGACAGCAGATCCATACTTGCCAAACTGCTCAGCCCTGAACTGGTCCCGAACAACCGCGAGTAGATATTGTTCTGATACTCACCATGCCGGCGGTAGGTCACGATGCGTGCCTCGGTCAGGCCGGCATTTTTCTTTGCCAGGTCAATGGCTTCATCCAGATAGCCGACCTCATCGACGAGACCCGCCGCCTTGGCCTGCTCGCCGGAATAAATACGCCCGTCTGCAAGTTTCTTAATCTGATCCGCCGACAAGTGCGGCCGCCCTTCTTGCACGACCGCCAAAAACCGATCGTAGAACGAATCGATGACACCTTGGAAAATTAGTTTTTCCTCCGCCGTCATGGTGCGAAAGGGAGAGCCCATATCCTTGCGAGGTCCGGACGTAATGGCATTGGCCTCGACGCCGACTTTTTCCAAAAGGCCCTTGGCATTGACCGTCAGCATGATGACGCCGATGCTACCCGTCACGGTCGAAGGATGGACCAGAATTGCATCAGTAGCCATCGCCAAGTAATAGCCTCCGGACGCCGCCACATCCATCATCGAGGCGATAACCGGAATTTTTTTGTTGGCTTTGAAGGTTTTAAGTTCATGGTAGAGAATGTCCGACGCATTGACCGTACCGCCGGGGCTGTTGATCCGCAAGACTACCGCCTTGATCTTTTCGTCTTTCGATGCTTTGGTCAGCTCCTCCTTAAAGGTTGCCAGTAAATTGGGCTGCGGAATCAACCCATCTTTGTCCTGCGAACTAATGACACCGGACAGATCGAGCAGCAATACCTTGCCGTCGCCTGATCCGCTGAGCTGCACCTCCTGCACAGGCCCAGGCGGTTCCAAGAGATTGATCGTAACGCACCCGTACTGAACCGCAGCTGAGATCAAGAGCAAGAGAGAGATCGGTACCCTCTGAATCTTATCCATTTGATTTCTCCATCAGCTGAACAAATTCGGCAAACAGATAGGCCGAGTCATGGGGCCCCGGCGAAGCCTCGGGGTGATATTGTACCGAAAACACGGGCTGATCCATACAGGCCAACCCCTCGATGGAATGGTCGTTTAAACTCACATGTGTTACGGCCACCTTTCCGAACTTGCTGTCGACAAGCGGTGGCTGGTGCGGAACCGTCTTGAAAGGGGCGGAGATCTGTACGGCAAAATTGTGGTTCTGTGAGGTAATCTCCACTTTTCTCGTCCGCAGATCCATCACCGGATGATTGGCCCCATGGTGGCCGAACTTCAGCTTGTATGTCTTGAGTCCTAGTGCCAGCCCGAGAATTTGGTGTCCCAAACAGATGCCGAAAATCGGACGGCGACCGATGAGTTGCTCCACAGCTTCCATCGCGTAAGCCACTGCCTCTGGGTCGCCCGGTCCGTTCGAGAGAAAAATGCCATCTGGGTTGAGGGCTTCAACCTGCTTCGCGGTCGTCGACGCCGGCACTACTGTCACGTCGCACCCCACATCAACCAGCCGACGAAGAATGTTCTGCTTCACACCAAAATCATAGGCCGCAACCCGCCACCGACGCCTAGGTGCAGACGCGGTGCCGTCTGACACCGGAGCCCATTCACCGGAGCCTTCTGTCCATTGATAACTGTTGGAGCAAGTGACCTCGGCCGCCAAATCGCGGCCAATGATACCGGGAGCCTGTTTGGCTCTTTCAACGGCTCGCTGCCAATTGCCTTCGACGTGGGTGATCAGCCCCTGCTGTGAGCCGTGCTCGCGTAAATGGCGTGTCAGCGCCCTGGTATCAAGTCCTTCGATGCCGACAATCTTTGACGCCTGCATGTAGTCTTGGAGACCTTGCCGGCTGCGCCAGTTGCTCGCCAGTTGGCTGGCTTCCTTGACCACGAACCCTTCCGCCCAGATGCGAGTCGACTCGACATCTTCGGGAGTGACCCCATAATTACCGATGTGCGGGCAGGTCATCGTAATAATCTGACCTTTATAGGAGGGGTCGGTCAGGACTTCCTGGTACCCGGTCATGGCCGTATTAAACACCACTTCGCCAATCGCCTCTCCTTCGTACCCGAGTGCGTGGCCTTCAAACACCATCCCGTCAGCCAATGCCAAGAGTGCCTTCTTCATGCCGGCATCCCTTCTTGCCGCAGTGATCGTTTAGCTTTCAGGACCATCAACCAAATCCCCAACAGCACATTCACCATATAGAGAGAACGAATTGGCATATGGAAACGAAAGAAGGCTTCAAATGCGGCCTTTCTCGCCTGCTCGTCTTTGATTGCAAACGCATCCGCCTGCAATGCGGCCGCCTGCGGATGCAGGACCACAATGATCAAAGCTGCAATCAGTCCCATAACACTGACGAGAACCCATTCTCCACGACTGACCGCAACCTCACCACTCCACCAGCGATAGCTCATAGCGAAGACAAGAATCGCCAACGCGACCAGGACCAAGCGGTTGTACCCTTCGAAGGCTCTGGTCAGAAAGAAGCCGCCAGCATCCTGTCCCCCGAACGTGTTAAACACGGCGGGAATCACAGCGCCGATCAACACGATCAACCCTCCGACCCAGACGCCGAGGGCGAGAATTTCGAGACTCAGCGCACAAGTCAGCCACCACCTGGTGCGACGACTCACGCCGACACCGGCGCCTCGAATACGACTCGACCCCCCACAATCGTCGTCCGCACCAGCCCCTTCACTTTCCAGCCGGCAAACGGAGTGTTGCGGCTCTTCGAGCGAAAGTTGCTCGGATCAACTTCCCACTGCACCTGCGGATCGACTATGGCAACATCGGCATCGGCTCCCACCGCTAACGTGCCTTTCTGCAGACTGAAGGCTTTTGCCGGAGCGGTGGTCAGTTTCTCGATCGCCGATTCCATCGACAGAATCCCTTCATCGACGAGCGCGAGCGTCAGAGACAGCGCCGTTTCCAGTCCGACGATCCCAAACGGAGCTTCGGTGAACCCCTGCTGCTTTTCCTGCGTCGCGTGCGGCGCATGATCCGTCGCAATCACATCGATCGTACCGTCGCGCAACCCTTGTTTGATGGCCTGCACGTCCTTCCACGTTCGAAGCGGCGGATTCATTTTTGCAAGCGTATTAAATCCGCGGACGACCTCCTCCGTCAGCGTAAAGTGATGCGGACAGGCTTCAGCCGTGACCTTGATCCCACGCGACTTCGCCTCGCGGACCATTCGCACTGATCCCACCGTGCTGATATGGGCCAGGTGCAACCGGGCTCCCGTCAACTCAGCTAAGGACACATTGCGCGCCACCATCACGTCTTCGGCCGCAGCCGGAATGCCGGGGAGACCCAGCTCCGTCGAGATGAGTCCTTCGTTCATGCATCCGCCCTCGGCAAGGTGCAAATCCTCGCAATGATCAACGACAGGTACATCAAAAGCCAACGCATATTCCATTGCCCTGCGCATGACCAGACTGTTCATCACCGGTTTGCCATCGTCAGAAATCGCGACACAGCCCGCGCGGCGCAGATCGCCGATCTCAGCCAATTCTTTTCCTTCCGAGCCTTTGGTGATCGCCCCGATCGGCAACACATTCGCCAGACCCGCGGTGCGCCCGCGCTCGAGGATGAACTCAGTGATCGCCTGATTGTCATTCACGGGATTCGTATTGGGCATGCAACAGACCGTGGTAAACCCGCCGGCAACGGCCGATGCCGCTCCGCTCTCAATCGTTTCTTTATATTCAAATCCCGGTTCGCGAAAATGCACATGGAGATCGACGAACCCCGGCACGACGAGCCGTCCCTTGGCCGAAATTTTTGTTACCCCAGCCGGAGCCTTGACGTCCGGCCCGATGGCTATGATTTTCCCTTGATCGATCAAGAGATCGCCGACACCATTGAATCGTCCCGGATCGATGATGTGTCCGCCTTGAATCACAATCGCCACAATTAATTGGCTCCTGACATTAGGTATAAAATAGCCATGCGCACGGCCACGCCGTTCGCCACTTGATCCAAGATCACCGACGACAAACTATCCGCAACCTCCGGCGCAATTTCAACCCCTCGATTAATGGGACCCGGATGCATGACGATCGCTCCCGGTTCAGCCAGCTTCACACGGTCGGACGTCAAACCATACAGGCGCGCATATTCTCGAATCGTCGGAAAGAGCGCCCGTCCCTGCCGTTCCAATTGCAACCGCAACATCATGATGACCTGGACCCCCCGCAAAGCCTCATCAAGGTTGTAAAAGACCTTGGCCCCCAGCTTATCGACTCCCATCGGAATCATCGTGGGAGGGCCGACGACACGGACTTCGGCGCCGAGTTTGGCCAACGCATGGATGTTCGATCGCGCCACTCGGCTGTGTGACACATCGCCGACGATGGCCACACGAAGTCCCTCGAACGACATTCCCCGTTCGCGAATCGTGTAGAGGTCGAGCAAAGCCTGGGTCGGATGCTCGTGCCACCCGTCTCCCGCATTAATGACCGAGGATTTGACGCCGCGTGCTAGCGTCTCCGCTGCACCGGCGGACGAATGCCGCAGCACGATGATATCGGCCTGCATCGCCTCGATATTACGGGCTGTATCGAGCAGCGTTTCTCCTTTGACGACACTGCTTGAGGAGGGAGAAAAATTGATGACGTCGGCGCTCAACCGCTTGGCGGCAAGTTCGAACGACGTCCTCGTCCTTGTGCTGGGCTCGAAAAACAGATTGACGACAGTCCTACCTCGAAGCGCCGGTACTTTCTTGATTTCCCGCCCGGTCACTTCCTTAAAGGAGTCCGCGGTTTCAAGAATCAGCTTAATTTCTTCCACTGACAAGGGAGCCAAGCTCAGGAGGTCTTTGCGTTTGAGGCTCATCGCGCCATCTCCTTCACGCCGTGAGAATGACAACCCGGTCGTCCTCGCCCGCCTCTTCCAGCAATACGTGAATCTTCTCTTCCCGCGAGGTCGGAATGTTTTTCCCGATGTACGTCGCCTTGATGGGCAACTGCCGATGTCCACGATCGATTAACACCGCCAGTTGAATTTCCGCCGGTCGGCCTAAATCGATCAACCCATCCATTGCGGCACGGATCGTCCGGCCGGTAAACAACACGTCGTCGACCAGGACGATGATTTTTCCAGAAATATCGAACGGCACGGACGTCTTGCGAAGGATCGGTTGCTCCTTCCGCAAGGCGAGGTCGTCGCGATAGAGGGTAATGTCCAATTCCCCGATGGGGACGGTTACACCTTCGATATCATGAATCCGCCGGACAAGCCGGTGAGCCAAATGCACGCCGCCAGTCCTGATTCCCACTAATCCCAGATCCTTAACTCCCTTGTTACGCTCAAGGATTTCATGGGCAATCCGCGTTAGCGCTCGACTGATATCGCCGGCTTCCATGACGAGCCGTTCCTGCTGCCGATCATGGTGAGTCGATGGCTTCATCGAAAATTCGGGCATAAAAAAACCTTCTCATCGACGGTCGACGAGAAGGTCATTGGTTGTTCACTCGGTACGGCCAGAGGGCGGGCCATATACACTCCTTGCTCACCTCTCAGGATGAGCATTAAAGGTTCAACTATCTTACTGAGGCCGGACGAAGCCTGTCAAGTCTGCCGGCTATCGGCGCCCCACGGACAACCAATCTGAAAATCTCAAGTTATTCAGCTTCCCTTGACGTGGTAGAGCGTGAGTCCAGCCTTGAGCCGAGCCTTGGGCAATATCGTTCGATGCATGCGAAACGTCGGCAGTTGTTCCACCGATTCCTTCCAGATCATCCGAAATCCCGATGGGGCCAAGCAGGCCGAAAGACTTGTCGGACCCATGACGAAAGCATGGCCTCCTGAACGGAGTGTGAGTCGCAGCTCCTTCATGGCAGTGAGCAGCTGGAGAGGATCGTCTTCCATCGCAAAGGGAATCCACTGATACGCCAGATCGAAGGCATGGGCCGAAGAGGGGTCCTGTTGCCAGCGAGCGATTGGAACAAATCGAATACGGTTCAGCCAGTCCCAGCGCTGCAACCGAGCACAGACACTCCACAGTTGTTGGGCCTGTTTCTGTGCGAACGCCGGGACCTGCACGCGGACCGTATAGTCACGTGGTCGATCGAACACAATGCAGGTGGCGATGACCGCATCGCCGTTCTCGATGAGCACGCGCTCAGCCCGCGCCAGAATGTTCCCGATCTCTCGATCCTGCTCGGCCACATCTTCGATATAGTCCGCAACAAATGGTTGGGTGGCCAACTCATCGATTTCTGTATCATCCTGCGGGTAGAGCAACACCATACCATAGGCCTCTTCTGGCGCAATTGGTGGTACGCCTTTGAGAAACAACGATCGCCAATCGACAGGGCTGACAGGCGCAGACGGAGATAGGACCGGCTCTTCGTGGCATTCTTGAGGCAAGGTTGTTGCGACAACGGTCTCTTGATCGCGATCCTTCACGATAACCTGCCCGTTGACAATCTGTGTGGTTCGATCGCAGGGAACAAAGCCACGGGTTTCCGGATTCATATACGGCAAACCGGCGACATCGTTCGCCAATGTCACCTTTTTAAGGGCACCGCCCTGTACCGTCAGGCAACAACCAGCCGAAATGTCGAAGTATCGACGAGGGGGGGTTGGCGATGGGAACCACTCGACCTGGTGGGCTTTCGCGGGGTCCATAAACAGCGAGAGGATATCTTTGGCATGAGACGCTCGCGGAACGAAAAAACTACTGAAGAGACGGAAGGCAGCTTCCGATGGATAGGTCGGAATTCCTCGATAACGTAGCGGGAGCGAAGAGGTCTTTCCCTCGTTCTGATCATCGTAGAGCCCGCGGATCAACTCAAAGACGGCGGAGCCGGTGCCCGGCAACAGGGACTTGAACAGCTCGACGACCGGAAGAAAATCAATCGACCCCCAGTGCATCGCGCCCATACAAGACATGAAGCGGGCTCGCTCGAAATCCCCATCATCAAGCATATACAATGCATCTTTGCGATGGCGGATGGTGGCCATCCCGCTGGGGCTGATCGAGAAATCCTCATCCCGGTAAAACCAGCGCACTTCATCGAGCGGCACGCGCAGGGCCTGTGCGGCCATTGCACGAAGATCATCGGCTTTGAGCCGTTGCCATCCCGGTTTTGTCGCGAGATTCAGCGAGGTTTCGTTGACCAGGCCGGACGGTTTGAGTCCAACCCAGGCTCCCCAATCCAACTTGATTCTGGCCCGTATAAGCGTAACCCCGCCCTTCGGATCCATGCCCCATTCGCATTCATGCAACGGATTGCCCGCAGGATCGGTGGCTAAAAAACGCCGCCCATCGGACCGATAAAAGACCAGATGCCCCGTTGGTCGGCGAACGACTCGCCCCCCGGCACGATCGAGATTCTCTTTGAACGAGATGTTTTCAGAAAATTGCAGATGGCCGGATGTCTGAAGGGCCGTAACGACGGGATCGGCGGACATTTACTCGCGGACTTGCCCGCTCCCTAACACGATGAACTTGGAGCAGGTAAGTTCTTCCAGTCCCATCGGTCCCCGCGCATGGATTCGAGAAGTGCTGATTCCGATTTCGGCACCTAGACCGAACTGGTAGCCGTCGTTGAGCCTGGTCGACGCGTTGACCAACACCGCGCTCGCATCGACTTCGCGAAGGAATCGCATGGCCTTTTTATAATCATTTGTGACGATGGCTTCCGTGTGGCGGGAGCCATAGCGGGCGATATGGTCCATCGCTTCGTCGATGTTTTTCACCACTTTGACCGCCAATGTCAGATCCAAAAATTCCTTGCCGTAGTCGTTCTCGCTGGCCGGCTTGGCTGCGGACGATAACGCACACGTCTTTTGACAACCGCGCACCTCAACTTTGGCCGCCACCAACTTATCGATAAACCCGGCCAGCCAGGTTCTGGCGATAGTCTGATGCACCAGCAATGTTTCCATCGCATTGCACGTCGAGGGCCGCTGGACCTTCGCGTTGAGACAGATCCCCTCGGCCAGGGCCGGATCGGCTTCATCGTCAACATAGACATGACATACGCCGGCATCGTGCTTGATCACGGGAATGGTGGAGTGTTCCGTGACGACCCGCATCAAGGACTCGCCGCCACGAGGAATAATGAGATCGATCGATCGGTCTTTCTTGAGCAGCACCGGCACGAGTTCGCGGTCTGGTCTGGCAACGAAACTGATCGCCCCGGGCGGTACACCGGATTTTTCCGCTGCCTCGGACAACACCGTGGCGATGGCCGTATTGGAATGAATGGCTTCGCTCCCGCCCCGCAACACGCAAGCATTGCCGGACTTCAGGCACAGCGCGGAGGAATCTGCCGTCACATTGGGACGCGATTCATAGATGATTCCGATCACGCCGATGGGGACCCGAACCCGGCCGACCTGCATGCCGTTCGGTCTGGTCCACATCTTCGGCATTTCGCCTAGAGGATCGGGCAACTTGGCGACCTCCCGAATGCCGTCGGCCATTTCGGTAATCCGCTTGTCAGTAAGGCGCAACCGATCGGCCATGGCCTTTTTCTCTGGCGTGTCACCAAACGCTTCGATGTCTTGAGCGTTGGCGGCCAGCAGCGATTCTGATTGGGCTTCCAACGCATCGGCCATGGCCAATAAGGCTTGATTTTTTACGGAGGTCGACAAAGTTGCCAGTCGATTGGCCGCCCGCCTTGCACGCGTGACGAGTTCTTCGACGTATTCGGGAATCGGCTGAACTGGACCTTCCGCTGATGACCCAGGCGAAGAGACTGCTTGGGAAAGATCGGTTTGGCTGTGCTCAGTCATTAATTTAAACTCCTGACATAATCGTGGAGGCCCTACAGGATACAGTGGGAGTTTCCGAGGGGTCAAGGCACCCAGAAGAGGATTTCCCTCTGAAAAACAACCTTTCGCGGGCCTGGAAGCCAGCTATTGTGAAAGAATTTTTCGAAAGTATGCGATGGTCCGATTCAACGCCTCCTCAAGGGATACCTGGGGTTCCCATTTGAGCAGCGCGCGGGCCCGGCTGATGTCAGGCCGGCGCACTTTCGGGTCGTCGGTCGGAAGCGGATGGAAACTGATCGCACTCGATGAACCGGTCAATTTCAACACCAGCTTGGCGATCTCCAAGACCGTCAGTTCACGGGGATTTCCAATATTGACCGGATCGTGAATGCTCGGTCCATCCGAAGGTCCGGCTTGTGTAAGAAGAAATTTCTTATCGGTGCGCTGCTCGATCGTCTTGTCTGAATCGGCTGAGAGGAGCGCAACAATGCCTCGCACAAGGTCGTCGACATAGCAAAAGCTTCTCGTCTGTTGTCCCTCGCCAAACACGCTCAGCGACTTCCCCTGAAGCGCCTGGACGACGAAGGTCGACACCACCCGTCCATCATTCGCTCGCATGCGGGGACCGAAGGTATTGAAAATTCGCACAATCCTTGTATCGAGTCCATGATAGCGGTGGTAGGCCATCGTCATGGCTTCGGCAAACCGTTTCGCTTCGTCGTAAACCCCGCGCGGGCTGATCGGGTTGACATTGCCCCAATAGGCTTCTGGTTGAGGATTAACCAACGGATCGCCGTATACCTCCGAGGTGCTGGCCAGGACAAATCGGGCGCCTTTTGCACGGGCCAATCCAAGTGCCTTATGTGTGCCAAGCGCGCCCACTTTCAACGTGGCGATTGGAAATTCAAGATAGTCTTGCGGACTGGCGGGAGATGCAAAATGCAAGAGCGCATCGAGAGGACCTTCGACATGTAAATAATCGCATACATTGTATTTTAAAAATGTATATCGTTCATGACCCAACAAATGGGAAATATTCTCCATCCGCCCGGTCAAGAGATTATCCATGCAGATTACCGAGTGGCCAGCCTGTACCAGCGAATCGGACAAATGGCTTCCAAGAAATCCGGCTCCGCCTGTTATGAGAATGCGCATGGTTCTAATTCGTCTCCGTTGAGGCTCTCATCGTCACGACATTCTTAGCCCATCGATCTCATGATGACGGATTTGGCGATCCTCCGCTTTGAGGAGCTGGCGGGGATAGCGAAGGAGTTCCCGCGCCAGGGTTTGGCACAGTTCCTGTTGCAGGGTTTGAGGTTCCTGCTGCAGGGGCGGGGACAGCTCCCGGCTGGGCTGGGGCGGTTCCGACAGGGATCGATCCGGAACTTGAAGGATTGGGATACTGGAAGATCCAATCGTGATAAGAGGCTCGTCCTTCAAAATGTCTGACCGCTAGAGGGAAATCGTGCTTCCTGAATGGTGTCGCACGGCTTCGGCTCCGCACTCCCATGATTCCACCGGTCGGAGCACGGAGGTATTCCCACTCTCCATGAGCCATCGGATCGCTATAGGCTTTGCGCAAGAATGGCTTCGGCAACCTGGTCAGATCGGCCAAAGATTGAGGATACACTTCTCCCTGCATCACTCGCCCGGCTTTCATCGTTGCAGAATAGAGCGCCAAGGCATTCTGGATTTCGATACCCTTTGAGAGGAGGTCAGCTTCCAGTTCCCGTTGCACCATGACTTTCCATTGCTTTGCCGCGGCGGTCGTTGCGATTCCGATCAGCACAATGGCAAACATCAGCATGAGATACGTGACACCGCGCTCGTCGCTCATTCGCCCGCTACCAGTGCGCGCCATCAGAATCTCCACTATTGCGTCAAGGGTTCTTCGGACAGCAGCACGGTATACTCGACACGCGAATCACGATCCTGCAACGTCACGCTCTCCTGGGTGATCATCTTCACCACTACGTGATTCTCGACCGTCTCCCCTTTTTTAACCACGTGCAAGTCGTCATTCTTCGTCAAGACGGCAAGATCTTGCTTCTTCTGCCACTCTTCTCCAGTCCGGACAAACCCCAGATAATGAAACTGCGCCAACTCTGCGGCAACGGCCTGCTGACGAACCGCGAGATCGGAAACTTCGGCTGATGCGGCTTGATTCACACTGGCAACCGAAGGCAGGGCAAAGATATTCCTCGGCGTGGCAAAGACCATCTCCCGTTGGCTACGCGCGGCAGCCAGAAGATCAAGCTGGACATGAAGGCTTCCGATTCCATCACGGGATTGCGATACTCCTGTTGCCGGTCCCGAGACGTTGACAAGTGGAACTCGAAGCGGTTCTTGATGGTCGAGGAACTGCCACAGCAGGAGTCCTCCCCAGATGAGGCCGAGTGCGGTCAATGCGATGATTTTCTTTCGTCTGCTGTGCATACAGGAGCGCCGGCCGGCTATTGCACGGTCGACTTGCCTTGTTCCCCGCGCAGATACGTGACGATCTTGATGTTGAATGTCAGCTGCTGTTCCTGCGGCGTAGCGGACCGAACCAAATCCACGTCCTCGATGTAGACCAGCTCGTCTGCTGTCTCTAAATCATACAGAAACCGCCTAAGGTCTTCATACCGGCCGCTCATCGTGCCCTGCAAGAGCCCTTTACTGGTGTTCGGCACGGACGTGGCTTCGGTCTTATAGGAGAGCGCCGGTAGCGTGACGTGGTTTCGCTTCGCCTCCTCGGTAATACCGAGGGCCAAGGGAGCGAAATCTCGTTCTTCGGGCAACGCCGACCATACTTGAGCCAAATCCATTTTCGCTCGCCGGGCCTCTTGGTGATGTTGATGCTCTTTTCTGGCCTGCTCCCACTCCGTCGTCAGCTTGGACCGAATCTGTTCAACCGAATCCACTCCAAGTGACTTCACCACCCAGAGGATCAGCAACAGCGCAAGGACCAGTCCTGCCGGGGGGATCAGCCTCCCATATGGCTTCCGCAATTCTTGCAGTAGCAGATTCATCATCGGCGTCAGGTTCCCTGCGGACGATATTTCAGTTTGAGATCGAACTCCACGAGCCCATCGCTTCCGATATGGTGCTGCCCGAGAACGGGATCATGAAACACCGGGTGCGACTGCAGTCTGAGCGTGAGTGCAGTGACGTCTTCCACGGTGACGGCGGCTCCCGTCATGTGAATCACGGCGCTGCCAGGATCCAGCCGGACACCCCTAATCGAGACGCGTACCGGAATAGCCTCCTCCAGACCGGACAGAAACTGCGTCCAAGAAAAATTTCGTTTGGCCAGCAACTGATTTGCCAACGCCACCTCACTGGGTAACTGCCGCAAGGCTGCCTCGGACAGATCGATCCCTTCTCCGCGCGCCTGGGCGATCAGCTGTTGGTCCTGCACGCGTACTTGATCCAGACGGACCTGAATCTCGCGCAGGTCACGAAACGCAAACACCGCCTCCGCAGCGCTCCACGAGACCCATGCCCCCAGCCCGACGGCCGTCATCAGCAGCAACAGCCTAACCGGCGACAGGTAGGCACGATGGCGGCTTCCCAACTCCAGATGAAAGTAGCGTGCTCCACCGGCCTGCCAGCGAAAACTGCCGATGCGATTGGCGATGTGTACAATGATGGATGTCTTCAGTTGCATGGTCTTACATCAACCCCGCCACGACCGGGAGTGTCGCCAACGACGTCGTGCCGCCCTCATGGGACCATCCCAAGGTCTCTACATGGTCCCAATGTAATTGATCGGTTGCAACTCCGAGTTCATTGCCCAATGCGTCTTCCAAGCCGGGCATGTCGTCGTCCGTCACGAGCACCAACTGTGCAAGCTGAAAGTTCGGGAAGTGTTCCTGGCAAGCCAGTATGGATGTCCCGACTTCACGAACGATTTTCTCGACCCACTCATGGCTCCGCATGTCTTCTGCCTGAACCGCTTCACTCGTGAGCAGTTTAGTCCGCACGAAGACCGGCCGTCCCTCGTGGATGATCAGACAGGTCAATCCGCCATCCGCGACCGTGACCCATGCGAGATCTCGATTCAGACATCTGGTTCCTCCGGCCGCTTTCAGCCACAGATCAAACAAACGAAAACTGGCGACCGCCACTTCTTGCGGAAGCAGTCCTACCGCTTCACAGGCTGACTCATACTCGGCAAGGATGGTTTCTTGAACGGCAATGACGAGCACCATGTGGGCGCCTTCATTGGGCTGCCGTGAAGGAAAGACCTGCCAGATGAATTTGGCTCCCGCCAAGGGCACCCGCTGCTCCTGGCCCAGGCGCCACCGAATGAGTGCTTCCTGTTCTTCTATCCGAGGCGGCAATTGCTCCAACTGCATGACCATCGCGCGCACTGCGACGTCCGGCAACACCAGCGTGATCGCCCGGGGAATATCTGAAAGCAGTCTCCGCCCGAGAATGCGCAACCGCTTTCCTGGTCCGGCCAGGGATCGAAGACGCTCTTCCAACGCTGCTCGATCGATCACATTGGCATCGATAGGCGACAGCTTGACGACGCCAGGCGGCGTGGGCGAGAGAACGCAACGATACCGGTGCCTTCCTCGCCAAGTCCTCGTTGTCTCACCCCAGACGAGCACCTGCGCGCCGATCTTCAGACATTGTGTCGGGCGGCTTCCGCTCAACCCCCACATACTACGTTTCCTCGCTGAATGTGACACGGTTGATCTCACGTAACGTCGTCCCGCCTTCAATGACTTTTCTCAACGCGGATTGCCGCAACGTAATCATGCCTGCCGTGACCGCCCGATAGCGGATTTCCGACAGCGGACGCTCGGCCAGAATCATTTCCTTAATCTCATCGGTGAGATCGAGAAATTCCGTAATGCACTTTCGACCGCGGTAACCCGTGCCATGGCACTCGTGACAGCCCTTGCCTTGATAGAACAGCACATCCTTATACTCTTCATAATCCAGCCCCGATTCTTCCGCCAGCCCCTTGTCTAGAGTGATCGGAACGCGGCAGGACTGGCATAACATTCTGATTAACCGTTGAGCCAGCACGCAGTTCAACGCGGCGAGAAAGTTGTACGCATCGATTCCCATGGAGGCAAAGCGTCCGATGACGTCGAAGACGTTGTTGGCGTGAACGGTCGTCAACACCAAATGGCCCGTCAATGCGGATTGAATGGCGATCTGAGCCGTTTCCGAATCGCGGATTTCACCGACCATAATCTTGTCCGGGTCATGCCGAAGGATGGACCGCAGCCCGCGTGCGAACGTGAGCCCCTTCTTCTCATTCACCGGGATTTGCACCACACCGGGCAGCTGATATTCGACGGGATCTTCAATCGTAATGAGCTTGTCTTCTTTGATGTTCATTTCGGTGATGGCGGCATAGAGCGTCGTCGTTTTTCCGCTTCCGGTCGGACCGGTGACCAGCACCATTCCGTAGGGCTTCGTAATGGCCCGCCGAAACCGCTTCAGATCCTCCTCATTGAAGCCTAACCGATCAAGGCGCAAGGTTGACACACCCGTGGTGATGGCCTCCCGGTCCAAGATACGGATGACGACCGACTCACCGAAGACGCTCGGCAAGATCGACACCCGGAAGTCGACGGTCTTTCGCTCCAGCCGCATCCGGAAACTGCCGTCCTGCGGAACCCGCCGTTCCGCGATATCGAGATCCGACATGACCTTCAATCGAGAGACAAGTGGAGCATGCAGGCGAATATCCAGCGGTTCCATGGCGGGAACGAGAATGCCGTCGACTCGAAGTTTCACTCTTGTCGAACGATCCGCTGCTTCGACATGGATATCGCTCGCTCTGCGCTGCATCGCACTCAACAAAATGGAATCAAGCAGTTTAACGGCTGGGCTTTGATCTTCACCGTTATGATCAAGTGTGAGGATTTCCTCGCCCCGTTCGTCCTCCTTGACCAACACCGAGCGATACTCCGCTTCCAATTCACGCAGCGCCTGACTCGACCCTTCGCTGCGTTCCAATGCTGTGAGAATCGCGGCCTTCGGACTAACGACCAATTCCAATTCGCGGCCAAGCAGCAATTCAAGTTCATCAATTCCGAGAAGATCTTGAGGATCGGGGATTGCCACTCTCAGGCGGCCCTGCAGATCTGCAATCGGCACGAAGGGATGTCGTTGCATCAGCTTGACGGATATGCGGTCGTAAAACGACGGTTCCACGCGAAAATCGGTCAGGGGATCAAAGGGCAATCCAAATTGAATGGCCAGTGCGCGCGCCAGCTGTTCTTCCGACAGCGTCCCTTCGCCGACCAAGGTGAGGCCGAGTTCCGCGGTAACCCCGCCCAGTCGTTTCAAGGTTTGATCGATCGTCAGTTTAGGGACCATCCCCTGTCCGACCAAAATCTCGGCCAGAACCGGCCTTGTCAAGCTTCGAGACGCCACGGACCCTCTCTTCTGCACTCTGTCATGCATCGACGCTCAAAAATGATTTCCTGATGTTACGCATTGCCCGCCATTTGAAAGACGGGTAGATACATCACAATGACGATTCCTCCGACTAGAATTCCCATGATGAGCAAGAGTGCCGGTTCGATCCAGGTCGTCAATTGCGACAGCCGGAGATCGAGATCGCTTTCGTAGAACTCGGCCACATCGTGCAACATTCCTTCCAACGATCCGGTTTCCTCGCCAACTGACAGCATTTCAATTGCGAGCTTTGGAAAGACCTTCGGCCGGTCAAGCGCAGCAGCCAGGGTAATTCCTTCACGGATCTCATCAACCGCCTCTCCCAGTCCCGCCGCAATATATCGGTTAGAAATCGCGTTCTTCGTGATGTGCAGTGCCTCGACCAGGGGCGTGCCTCCAGCTAAAATTGTGCCCAATGTTCGCGCCAGTTGAATCGTGTGATGCTTGATGAAAATCGCTCCCAACAAGGGCACACGCAGCAAGAATTGATCGATGGCCAAGTGCCCTTTATGAGTCCCATAGTAGGCGCGAGTCAGCAGCAAGGAACCGACGAACACTGCGACTCCCGGCACGACATACACTTTGGCGACAGACACGAAGTCGATCATAAACTGTGTGGCAGCCGGCAGTGACTTGGCCGTTTCTGCATACACTGAGATAAATGTCGGCATGACATAGCTCAGCAAGAACCCAACGACCGCAACCCCGACAACAATCAAGAATGCCGGATAGGCAAGCGCCTTGGCCACCTTCTGGCGTAACCCGATCATCAATTTCAGGTAGGCAATGAATCGTTGCAACACCTCCACCAAGTTGCCCGATTGCTCGCCCGCCCTTATCGTGGCGATATACAGTTCTGAAAAGTATCCGGGATGTTTGGCCAGCGCTTCCGAGGCCGACGACCCTCCGCGAATGTCTTGGCGGACCATCCGCAACGCCTGTTGAAAACCTTGATGCCGAGCCCGCTCAATGAGCAAATCCCATACTCGAAGCACCGGAAGGCCGGCCTTCACCAACGCCAAAAGTTCCTGATTGAAGACAAGAAACTCGCCGAGGGGCAGGCCACAAAACGCACTCACTCCAAACATCGGCCGGCTCGCTGCCGCGCCGCGCCGTTGTAATTTGAAGATGAGAAAGCCTTGACCTTCGAGTTTCGCGCGAACGAGGGGTTCTTCGTCGCCTTCGATCTGGCCTTCGAGGGTCGATCCATCTGGACGCGCGACTCTGTACGCGAACACAGCCATGATTACAGCTCACCGTGATCTATATGATGACGTCGGGGACGGAGCATGGCCGTCTTATGGATAGGGCTCTGCCATCTGAACAGCTAAGTCCGGTGTGGTCCGGTCTTCTGACACCCATAAAGCCTGACCGACCTCGATCTGATTGCCGTCCAAATGGTTGAGCGACCGCAATCGATTGAGACCGATGCGGTACTTGCGCGAGATACTCCATAAGGTGTCGCCCGCCTTCACTGCGATGTATCTAACAGGAGTCTTCTGATTCCGTTGCTCATCAGACAACTCACCTTGCCTGAGAGCGGCGGGCATAGCTGACACCTTGTCTAACTGGGCATTGATCGCCGGTACCGCGGAACGCGGCATGCCAACCGCCTTTGGTGACCGCTGAAGCGATGCAGCGGCCGGTGCAACCTCGCTGCTTGCCTCACCGCCGGATTGATTACCCGACTTCGAGACCCTCTTCTGGAACTGTTTCATCTGGTTCTGCGACTGAGAACTACTTCGGAACACTCGTTCCCGCTCTGCTCGCGCCGCGATCAATTCTTCTCGCTGTAATTCGATGACGTGACGAGCTTCGGTAACTCGCCGTTCTGCTTCCCGCACTCGACCTTCGAGCTGTGCACGGGCCACCTGCGCATCGGCCAACTCTTGCCGCCGTGATTCGAGTTCAGCACGCACTTCGACCAGATTGCGCTGCGCATCGCGAACCTGCGTTTTGAGGGTATCAAGGGTCAGCTGAAGATCGACTATCTCAGGCTCAACCATAGGCTCCAGCTCACCACAAGCGGCCGCAGCAAGAGCCACCATGCCGATGGCACATATGGCAAAGGCCCGTAGGGCAGCAGAATCATGCAATCGCGGTGAACGGAGACGTGATTGATGAACGTGTTGTCGCATGGTTACCAGCGATTATACGGTGTTCCGTTCGTACCGACAAATTCAGAACCGGAAAATACGTCGAAGACCCCGCCCTCCGTCGCATCAGTCATCTCCTGCCATGAGGTGTCAGAATTGGTGAAGGGGTCCTTGGGAATCGCTCGAAGGTAGCCTGCGCCTACCAATGACTGGAGCGATGGAGGATACTTCCCTTGATCCGCTCGATGTTGATCGAGCACATCTCGAAGCGTGAATAAATCCTGTCGCAACGCCGCCTCCCTCGCTTTGATCACCGAAGCCTGATAGTTCGGAGCAGCCAAGGTTGCCAAAATGCCGATGATCGACACCACGATCAGAAGTTCGATCAGCGTAAAACCCTTTGCCCCTTGGAGACGGAACTCACCAATCGCGATATCGTGTTCCATCCAACGCCGTCTCCTGACTCATCGTCATGACATCATAGACATCGTCTCCACACCAACTTGCCGCGTTCGGCGCATCCTTGTAGCAACGGAATTGCCAGTTTGCTTCGCCGGTCATGGGATCAATAGGTAGATTTCGAAGGTATCGCCTGATTGTTGTTCCTCGGACCATCGCTTCCTCACTGGTCAGCTTGACTCCCAACAGCATCTCCAACGATTTGGGATAGCCGTAGATGCTCGTAACACCCTTGCAGGACAATTTATTTTTCACGCACAAGGAACCAATGAGAACGTCGCCGTCCCGATTCCATTCCACCTTGAATGTATCAATGGCGGCACGCATAATCCTCAAATGTTGACGCAATTCGATTTCGTGTGTTCGCTTGGCAGAGACACGGCTCAAGGGAAGTGCGACGGAGGCCAGGATCATGACAATCGTCAGAGTCACCAGCAGTTCTAAGAGGGTGACCCCTGCTTCCTTCACCGCACCCTCACAATCCCCTTCCCATCGAGCGCCGTTCCGGCTGTGCTCTCTCCATTTCCATCCATCAGCGCGACACGAATTGGAGAGACTCCGGGCGCCTTGGCCATAAACCTGGCCGTCACCATTCGGCCACCGCTTGCGGCTCGTGGAGCGGAAGAGCCGACACGAAAAGCGACGACGGCTTCAGCTACGGCTGATGGCGGCAGGTCCCCTTGATCAAGCTGAATGACCTCCGCGTCAATCAACCCCTTCAAGTCCAACACATTAGGGTCGTATTGGAGATGAAAGATGCCGTTCTTGTCAGGCCGCAATCGCTCGTCTTGAATGGCGAGCTTAAACTCTTTTCCCAGTGGGACAATTGACTCATCGGGCTTGACCGATGCGACCGGTCCAACCGTCAGCATCTTGGTGAGCGAAGCGGATGGCACCTT
This sequence comes from uncultured Nitrospira sp., assembly GCA_946479785.1. The sequence continues at coordinate 5,526 of CAMLHQ010000043.1, read as the reverse complement.
TCCAACCGTCTTTCCTTTTAACGCAACCGAACCATGAGCCAGTGATGCATCGCCCCCCTTTATATTCGCCGCTGCGACAGTCCTGTTACTATTGTGTGGGGTAAACATCGTGGTGTTGGAATAGGTGGATTCTGTCCCAGACCAGAACGCCTGCCGACTTAAGCTCGGCGGCGTCATGGCCTGCACGATGTGCGGCGTGAGCGTCAAGATCACTTCCGTCGTCACCCGCTGGGTTTTGAACGAACTGATCAGGTTACCGATGAAGGGCAGGTCGCCGATCCATGGGATCGTCACGCGTGTCCGGCGATCTTCTTCTTGAAGCAAGCCGCCCAGCACGATCGTCTCGCCATCCCGCACATTCAACATCGTTTCCGCAACCCGATTCCCAAATTGAAACTGGGTAATTGGAGGGTTTGCCTGAAGGATCACCTGATCGCCTAGGCGCACCACCTCGATCTTCATCTTCAACGACAGCTCATTGCCAAGATGAATCGCAGGCTCCACGGTCAATTTGACGCCAGTGTCACGAAATTCCACTGACGTCACGGTCGAAGTCGTCGGGACTGCCCCGGTCGCGGCTTGACCAGGCAGCACGTTCGTGGTGGATAACAGAATCGGTTGCTTATTACCGATGTTAATTTCAGCCTTCTTGTTGTTCACGACACGCACTTTCGGGGCAGCCAGAGTCTTGGCATCCGTAATCTGCTTGAAGAAGTCCAACTGCACATTGGTCGGCAGTTTGAATAGATAGTTCCCTGGGCCCAGATTCGTTAAATTATCCATCGAGAATTGGGGAGCCACATCTCCGGCAATGGTTCCCGTAAAACCCGGAGGGACCATCGCCGCCGCGATTTGCTTGGGGTAGGTCAGTCCATAGGTCTGATCGATGGTGCGGTCGACTTCCAGGACCTCGACGTCGAAGAGAACTTCGGAATCTTGGCGATCATTCGCCATGATGATCTTCTCCGCCATCTCCAGCTTTTCAGGCTGATCGCGTATGACGATCGTGTTCAATTGCTCGTTCGCGTGCATGCGCTTTGAATCCAGCATGCCCTTCAGCAACACCAGCATGTCCTTTGCTTTGGCATTGGATAGATAAAATGTCCGGATCATCAAGTCCTGATACTGTTCTTGTTTCTGCTTGGTATTCGGACTGACGATCATGACACCCGGCGATACGACTCTGGAAAACAGGTTGTTGCTGTTCAAAATTAGATTGAGCGCATCATCGAACGGCGTATCTTCGATCGCGATCGTGACCGGATCGTTGCGGACATCCCGATCGAAAATCAGGTTGATCCCTCCCGCCTTCCCGATCCCTTCGAGCACTTCTTTGAGCCCGGCATTCCGAAAACGCAGGCTTATCGGCTGCTTCCGCTGATCCTCCCGATCACGAGCCTGCTGAGTTTCCGTAAGCTTGGAAATCCCTTCGAGCGGCTCAGCAAACGACGGATCGAGTTCCGCGGATTTGGCGAACCCTTCCATAGCTTCATCGACGCGGCCCAACTGGGCTAAACGGTCGGCTTCGCGATAGTGCTCTCTTGCCTCCTTCAAACGAAGAGCTTCAGCCAGTGCAGCCTGATGCTCGGGATTTGATGGCTCGATCGCCAGCGCTCGCTTGAACTGTTCCAAGGCCAGGTCGATTTGATGATCTTTGAGAGCGGCGCGCCCCCGCTCCTGATACAGCGCCGCAGCGCGCTCTCGGGCCAAGTTGTACTTTTCCATTAAGGACACGTCAAAGGGTGCTTCTTTGAGTGCTTGTCGATAGGCCATACTGGCCTCTTCCCATTTACCGGCCGCAAGGTGTTGGTCTCCGCGCTTCACATCGTTGGAATCAAAAGCCGCGCACCCGGCAATGAGAATGATACTTGCGAGAGCGCAGAGTGTGATTGAAGCGCGACGCAGAGGGAGATAGCTGGCTTGCATGCAATGCATAGCTGATCCCTAATGAATTGTGAAAACGCTGAACCCCGCTCAGCGCTTAATGAAAAACCGTGGCAAGGTGAGTCTACACCAGCCGCAATACATTGAATAGAAAAAGTGAAATCCGCCCACATGCGGGAAATCGTGCGAGATCTCTGTTTGCTTTTGAATTCAGTCTGCCGGTTTGCCTGAATGAACCGGAGGGTCGGCGCTTTGTTACAGCCGCCAATAGGCGAGAGATTTGGGAAGCTTGCTTTGGTCCAGAACGCTCTTCACGTCGATGACTAGGCCCCGTTCCCGGCTCCGAAGAAGGTCCAGAATCTTCTGCGGACCCATTTCCACATAGGCTTGATGTGCCACGGCCAGCACGATTCCATCCGCATTCGTCAGACTCCCCCACTCACTTAGGTGGAGTCCGTACTCGGCGACAGCTTCCTCCGAGTCTGCGAGAGGATCATGCACGACCACTTGGACACCGTACTCTTGCAACTCCTTGATAATGTCCGGAACCTTGCTATTGCGTAAATCAGGCACGTTTTCCTTGAATGTCAACCCCAGAACAGAGACCTTGAGTTCATTGACCGGCCGGCCAAGCTGCCCCAGCCGTTTCATTGTTTGTTCAGCCACGAATTTGCCCATGCCATTGTTAATTCGACGTCCGGCAAGGATGACTTGCGGGTGATATCCAACAGATTCTGCTTTATGGGTTAAATAATATGGATCCACGCCGATGCAATGGCCTCCTACCAGTCCCGGGGAAAATTTTAGGAAGTTCCATTTCGTCCCCGCGGCTTCAAGCACCCCTTTGGTATCGATACCAAGACGGTGAAAGATAAGCGCCAACTCATTCATCAATGCGATATTCAGATCGCGCTGCGTATTCTCAATGACCTTGGCGGCTTCTGCGACCTTGATGCTCGAGGCCTTATGAACGCCGGCCTTCACCACAAGTCCGTAGGTGGCAGCGACAATCTCAAGCGACTCCTCATCCTGGGCCGACACCACTTTGACGATTTTCTCAAGCGTATGCTCTTTATCACCCGGGTTGATACGCTCCGGCGAATAACCCACTTTGAAATCCACACCTGCTTTGAGGCCGGACGTTTTTTCCAGAATCGGCAGACATACTTCTTCGGTCGCTCCGGGAAACACTGTGGACTCGTACACCACTATCGTACCGGGCGACATGTTTTTCCCGATCAGCTCAGAAGACATCCGGAGTGCTTTCAGATCCGGCTGGAGTGCCTCATTGATGGGCGTGGGTACTGCGACAATGATGAAGTCGGCCTTTTTGAGATCGACAGGATCTGCACTATACTGCACGTCGGACGCCTTCAAATCAGCCGCGGATACTTCCCCGGTCCGATCGAAAGCTTTCTGAAGTTCTTCGACCTTGGCCTTGTTGATATCGAAGCCGATGGTGCAATGGCGTTTGCCAAATGCCACGGCAATAGGAAGGCCGACATACCCAAGGCCAACAACTGCAACGGTTCGCTCTTTCATATTCTGTTTCGCCATGAACTCTCTCCTTGCAGATTTTTTACAGAATGGCAGAAGGATTGTCTCTCGTCAATAAACTCGCGAGACAATGGCTTTGTTGACTCCCCTCCATTCTGTATGAACGCTAGAATTTGTGTTCGGCCAGCCATCCTAATTCTCACGTCCATGAGACGAGAATGCTGAGCTGAATTTCATGAACGCAATTGCGATTAACTAGATAGGCTAGTAGATATAAACAGTTACTTTATCTGTTCATATGGGCGAGTCCCTGTCTCTGCCTGTAGACGGACTCTTGTTTTCCCAACACATCGTCACCTTGATAAAGGACGCAAATTCCCCTTTCTTATCAGTGGATCCGCCCTCTTCTCCGAAACAATTCCTCAAAGGCACCACTTTTGCTCATTTCCACCGCAGGGGGTACGGAGGCCCCTCGTTCCATGCGTCACATGATATCCGCGTTTCAGAAGGGACTTCTTATTTCCCCCCTTTTTTTCTCCGTCTTAACGGGCCAGATTTCCTTGTTTCCCATTGCCACTTCTGCTTTTGCCGAACAGTTAATCGCGCTGGGACAGGAGAAGGCTAATATTCAATCAACTGATCCTCGAACCAATGCCAAAGTTCTACCGAATGTCCGAAAGCCACACAAACTGATCAGAAAATCACCACCGCTTGCTACCGCTTTGGTGGAAACACCAAAGACACCATCTTCATCAGTAGGTTTAAGCGCAGGTACGACTTCGACCGATTCCACGACGCTTCAGAGCAAGGATTCTACTACGACTGCGCTGAACCAAAACACTTCGATCGGTGTTGCACCAGCGAAAGCATCTTCGACAACGACCTCCCCACTTGCCGGTGTCCTATCGAGTCCCACGACTTCGACATCCCCTACCTCTACTCCACTGGCAGGAATGGCGGCCGCAGGTTCGTCGACGTCAGGAAGTGCTGCCGCAGGCGGACGGAGCATGCAGAGACTCACGACAGCAATCTCCGGTCTCACCCAACTCATTTCGCCAACGACGTCGAGTGTTGCTCCTCCACCATCGACGCCGACGATCGCACAGAATCCGTCATCGATTTCATTTTCCGCGGTTCAGAACGGCGCCAATCCTGTAAGCCAATTGGTAACGATCACAAACAGCGGAACAGGAACGCTCAGTTGGACTGCTACATCGACAGCCGCTTGGCTGAATATAAACGGCGGCTCTGCTGCATCGGGGACAAACACCGGATCGTTTAACGTCGGAGCCAATATCAGCGGGCTTTCAATTGGCAACTATACAGGAACTATTACGATTGGCGCGACTGGAGCTACGAACACACCTCAATCGGTTGCTGTCACGCTCTCGATCACCGCGGCGCCGACACCGACGATCGGGCTCAGCGCAACAACCCTTTCGTTTACCGGCGTGCAAGGTGGAAGCAATCCGAGCGCACAAACACTTACCATCAACAATACAGGAGCAGGCACTCTCAACTGGTCGATTTCGGAGAATGCAACATGGTTAACGCCGAGTGTCTTGACCGGAACCGGTTCAGGCTCAATCACGTTGAACGTCAATACCGCAGGGATGGCGGCGGGCACCTATTCGACACCCGTTACGATTTCGGCGACCGGTGCAACCAATACTCCGCAAACCGTCACAGCCAACCTCACCCTTACCGCACCGCAGATACCAACCATTAATCTCGTTCCGTCCAGCCTTACCTTTTCGGCAACCCAAGGCGGCAGTAACCCAGCTGCACAGGTGGTGAACATCAGCAATGCCGGAACCGGCACGTTAAGTTGGAGTGTATCGAGCACGGCATCATGGCTCTCGATATCCCCGATTTCCGGTGCCGCGCCAGGATCTTTTACTGCTACGGCCAATGTCGCTGGGCTTTCAGCGGCCACATATTCTGCCTCAATTACGGTCACCGGATCGGGAGCGACCAATTCTCCTCAGTCGATTCCCGTCACGTTTACTGTCTCAGCTCCAACACCCACGTTGACTATAAGCCCGTCTAGTCTGACTTTCAGCGCCACTCAAGGAGCGGCGAACCCGGCTAGTCAATCGTTGTCGATTACGTCCAACGGGTCCTGGAGTGTCAGTGAAGCCGTCA
>CAMLHQ010000042.1 GCA_946479785.1 uncultured Nitrospira sp. | reverse complement strand
GACAATCGAAACCGGCTCAAGCCCGGCTTGTTTGAGGGAATCAGCCGTTCGTTTGAGGTAGTGGCGTGCGACATGACGATCCGTCACGATGCCGATTTTGCCGGTTGGTCTGAGATTCCTTAAGCTCTCACCAATCGAAACGCTTACACCGGGTTCTACGACAATGTCGTAACTCCGCTCTCCCAAACTGACAGGGATGCGTTGCCCGATCGTTCTTGCGATACCCATATCTATGGTCTGCACCGAGTTACTACCAGGGTGATTTTGTCGTACGTTCAAGAGCGAAAGACGAAAGGTGAGCCTCTTTCCCGCAGATTTTCAAGAAAATCCTGGCAATGGTAGCACAACCTACTGAAACATAAAAGCATTTCAAACAGCCACAGGCAACATTTCTGTCAGTCAATGACACTCCTGTGGACTATTGAGTTAGATGTCTAAATGGCGAGATTGGGACGACTAGAGCGGGAGGAAACCCGATTTGTGTGAGAAGTACCAAAAGAATGGAACGGACAGCTACCAGTTCCTCACCAAGGTCATGATAAGGAACTGGTAGGCTCTGATCTACGCTTGCACAATAGAAGGAGTCAAGAAGATCAGCAGCTCTTGCTTTGACACGCTTTCTGATTTGTTCTTGAACAACCATCCAAGAACGGGAATCCGTGACAGGTACGGCACTCCTTGCACGTTGTTGTTTTGGGTATCGATAAACACGCCGCCAATCACCATCGTCTCGCCGTCACGGACAATGACCTGCGTGTTGGCCTCGCGGCGATCGATGCTTGGACCGGCCGGGTTACTTCTGGCTCCGACGGCATTTCGCGTGGCACGGACCTTCATCATGATCTGCTTGCCGACTTCCTTTGGATCACGTGATGTAATCTGAGGAGTCACGTTCAGCTCCAAATTGGCATCCACGAACGTGGTCTGAGTTCCTTGGAGTGAGGTGGTTTGGAACGGGATCGATTCACCTTGCGATATCTTCGCCTCTCGCTTGTCCAATGTGGTGATCTTCGGTGCGGCAATGACCTTGGCCAACCCGAGCAACTCGCCGGCAGAAAGTCTCAGGTCCAGTGCAAAACCCGGTGCGAGCTTTCCAAAGGTATAGCCGATTCCGGGAACAGCAGGAAGTCCCGCAACCTGGGCGGGTAGATTTACAAGGAAATCCCTGGGAATCGTCGTGGCACCTGTTCCTGCCACCGGGGCAAATGGGCCTGTCAAATTTCCAACTGCAGAAAAGGTATTCGGGCCGAAGTCGGCATTTTGTATACCCCATTGAACGCCGAGTCCTCGCGCATATACGGTATCGGCTTGAACAATGCGCGCCTCAATCTGAACTTGTGGAACCTGTAAGTCTAACCCGTCAATCAGCTGTTTGAGAATGGCCATCTTGGTTTCTGTGTCTCGGACAACCAATGCATTTGTACCTTGGCTGATCTGCATCAGCCCTCTTGGGCTCAGGTTCTGCCTCAAGGATGTCAGAAGCTCCGTGGCTTGGAGATTGCGGATATAGAAGACTCGGTCAACCAAGTCTTCTGCTTTGACTTTCGCATCCTTCGCCCTCGCCTCTTCGTCCTCTTGTTTGGCGAGATTCGCCAGCGAATCGATCCAGAGGATACTCCCCTGCTTGATCTTTCCGAGGCCATTCATCTTCAGAATCATATCCAGGGCCTGGTCCCAGGGGACACTCACAAGTTTCATCGTGACCTTGCTCTTGACGCTTTCTCCGATCACGATATTGAATCCGCTGACCTCGGCAATGAGCCGAAGGACGTTGCTGATATCAGCCTGTTGAAAGTCCAAAGAAATACGGCGGCCGACATATCGAGTTTCGCCGAGGACAAGATCTTCCTTCGGCGTATGTTTCTCGCCTGCGTCCGGCTCGGCCATCATCTGCACCGGACGAACACGAAATGCCGGCGCTGCCCTGTGAACAACAACCTGCGCTTTCTGGGGGCGTCTGCTCTGAGCCGTATCAACCGCCTCGCGGATGCCATTGTCCATTTTCTGCGTGAAAGACATTTGAGGAATCCCGGTATCGTCTTTTTCTCCAACACTCACACCAGCATCCGCCTCTTTCAATTTGACAAGAAGGGTGGCCCCGTGAGGCTCAATGACATATTCAGCGCGGTTCTGAAGATCAAAGACGAGCCGGACCTTATCGGTGTGATACCCGATACGGATTTGTTTCAAAAGGTGATGCTTTACGTTCACAAGCGGTTTCCGAAGGGCAGACGAAACCTGTGGGATGTCGATCACCAGACGATGCTCCCCTAGCCGAGTCGCCTCATGCAACAACATGCCGTCTCCCGAAATGGACACGCTTACTCTCTCAGCGTCCTTTTGGATGTCGATCCCAGTCAAGGTCTGCGCCGATGCTTGTTGCGTCGCCGACAGAGCCAGGTCCATGCCTGGGGTGGCCACCGGAATATCCATGTTACTGTCAGGCATCGCTCCCATTGAGGGGACGGCCATTGAAAAGCTCAACGCCGCCAAGGCAGGGAGGATCCGAACCATTGTCGTTGCATGCACCTTTATATGTGTCATTCTAGGCCTTCTTTCGGATGGAGAAGCTTCACGTACTCGCGCTCCTGTTTTCTGCCGTAGACATCCGTGAACCGTTCCTGGACGATAATGCCCTTTTCTGAGACCGCGCTCACCACACCGCTATTGGGTCCTACTCTGGTCCCTTTTCGGACTGTATAACCGTTTCCGTCCGGAGTCTGCACCATCGCGGTGTACCCATAGGCACCCCAGATGATCGCGATCAAATTCATGTCGGTTAGACCCACACGCTGTAACGGCGGAAGCGTAGGATCCGCTTGACCGGGAGCGAGTTGGCTCAGCACAGGAGCGAAGGGATCCCGCCGCCCGGCTGGATCATAGCCAAGCGACATGGGAGAGACGGCTTGTACGCCATCCGTCGAGTTTTCTGCAGGGGCGACAGTCGTGGAGGCAAGTGACGTCGGTGGCGTATCCTTGGGAACGTCAGTCGGAGAAGGCACTTTCAACGAATCCTGTCGCACGGGAGCGACTTGTCTGAGGTGGGAGACAAGACCCGGTTCTCCCCGCACTTGTCCTATTACGCCAAGCGCCAAGACACATCCGACTATGGCTGCGACATTTCTTGCTTTACTGATCTGATGCACGAGCGTCCATCCTTCTTTTGCATGCATGTCTAGACCGATGACGATCCTCACGTCCACCTGGAACCTACTTCGGTGCCGGCGCGGGAGGAAGCGCAGCAACCTTCACATCCTGGGGTGCCGCATAGGCCACGAGATCGAAAATGGTCTGTGTGACTATGCGACCTTTGTCGGTTTTCGGGCTCCCCATCTTCAGATTCGACACCGTTACAATTCGCGGCAAGTTGTTGATGCGGTCAAAAAACAATGCCGCCGTATGGTATCCCCCGGACACTTCGACGTTCACAGGCAACCGGACGAACAACTTAGACGGATCCTCGCTTTTGCTGCCCGGTTTCCACAACTTGATATCCAGCCCCAGCCTGATCCCGAGATCCGATACTTGCTTCAACAGCATCACGGCTTCTTCTTCCGGAGGCAGGCGCTCTTTCTTTTTCGCCAATTCAATCTCCAACTGCTTGTTCGCAGCGATCAACTCATCGAGGTGCTTGACTTTGATCGTCAACGTCTGGATTTCCGTGTCCAGCGCACCGATTGCCCCTTGAAGCGCTGCGATTTCCGTCGATTTCGGTTCCGCCACATAGTAGTAAAAAGCGACGACGATTCCGGTCAAAATCAAAACCAGAAACGCCACTTTCTGCATCAGTGGGATCGTCCGCAGGACCTCAAGATTGAAGGACGGCAGCTTCATACTTTCTATCCTTTAAGGCGAAAACCCAACTTGAATTGATAGACGCTGATTTGGCTTTCGACGGCAGCCCGGCTTTCCTGAAGATTGATATCAGTAAAGTAATCGGTGCGACGCAAGTTGTTGACGAATTCCACCACGTCATCGTTGGAGAGTGCGCGTCCTTCGATGTCGATATTTTGCCCCGTCACTCCCACTCTCACCAACCAGAGCTTGAGAGGTTCGAGGCTTTGACTCACATGATCCATGACCTTGACGGGTCCCACACGCGATTTCTCGAGTTGATCGATGATGCGATTCTTATCCTCAAGCATTTTCTTTCTCTGCTCAAAATCCGACACTTGTTTCACTTGTTCCTTCAACTGCGCCACTTGCTTCTCTTTATCGGATTTTTCCGTCTGTCGGGCCGCAATCTCCTCATCGAGCGAGGCAGAGTACCACCAACATCCGGCCAACGTGATCACGAACAGTCCCGCGCCTAGGAGCGCCTGGGCACGGACATCGTATTGCGGCTTAGCTGGACGACCCTTCGGCCCTGTCGACAGAAGATTTATGCGAATCATCGATCCCCTACCGATCTGAGCGCCAATCCAACCCCGACGGATGCCATGGGAGCCATCTCAGCCAACGTCGCCTGGTCAAAGTCGCTGCCGGTCGTATCAACTTCAGCGAAGGGATTGGCGACCTCCACCACCGCATGCATACGGTCACGCAATTGCTTCACAAGTCCGGCGACTTGCGCCCCGCCTCCGCATAGCAGGACTTGCTGCACATCGCCGTCGGAGACTGTCGACTTGAAGTAGTCGATCGTACGGGCGATTTCTGAAGCCACCTCAGCATTGACACTCTCGATCACGCCTTGCACAGCAGCTTGATTATTTCCCGAGGTCCGCCCACCCTTCTTGATTTCCTCCGCCTGTTCGTAGGACAACCCCAGCTCTCGCTGGATCGATTCTGTATACCGATTGCCTCCGATCGGAATGTCGCGCGTAAAAAGAGAAGTGCCTTTCGATACGATGTTGATGTTCATCACGCTCGCGCCCACATTGACGAGCGCCGTCGTTTCTTCCTGAGACATCGGATAATTGATGGCGTGCATGTTCTCGATCGCAAAAGCGTCTACATCCATGACCATAGGCACCAACCCCGCGCCCTTCACCAACTCCGTCAACTCGTTGATCTTATCCTTCTTCGCTGCGACGAGGATCACCGACATCTCGCCTTCGCCAGCGCCTTGACCCTCAGCAGCTGGAAGTACGTGAAAATCTATATTCACCTCATTGATGTCGAACGGAATGTATTGCTCGGCCGCCAGCTTGACCTGCCCCTCCAGTTCATCGTCCGGCATGGGAGGTAAACTGATTTTCTTGATGATGACGGCATGGCCTGAAATCGACACCGCCACTTGCTTCACTTTGACGTTCAGCTCATCAAAGAGTTCTTTGATTGCCGATACAACACGCCCTTCATCCATCACTGTCCCATCGACGATGACTTCGGGCTCCAGAGGCTTGAATCCAAACTTTTGCAGAACAAAGTGTCCACGATTCTCCTTCAACTGGACCAGCTTGATCCCGCTTGACCCGATATCCAGCCCAACCAGCTGGCGTTTAGGTGTCAACATGGAGAAAATATCCGTGTCGACAAGGCTTTTCAGAGAATTCAGCATACGTGCCTCAGACTGTACATGACTTCCTTCCAAGCGCAAATCATTTCACGTTTTTCTAACAAACCTCATCGCTCTGCGTCACAACATTGCGTTTCTTAATGAGACACAACGTGTGAAAGGGGCATTAACACAGGAGATTCTTACGATGCACAGGCTAAGTATAGTCCTTGTGCCCTACCTGTCAAGAAAACGAACGAATCCGATGACGCCGATCGGACGCTAAGCATTTACCGGCTGAAACAGAAAGAGATGGGAAAAGAACTATTGTTTGGTGAGATCACGGTGAGACAGGGTGACATGGTGCCCTGCCGCGGAGAAGCTCTCTTGTAATCGCTTGGCGACGACAACCGACCGATGGCGCCCACCCGTACAGCCGATCCCCACGTTCAGATAACTGCGGCGCTCACGCTCGAAGAGAGGAATGAGGAACGTGAAGAGTTGCTCCAATCTATCAAGAAAGCCCTTGGCATCGGGGTCGTCGAGCACATAGCTACGGACACGAGGATCTTCTCCGGTGAGTGGCTTGAGGTCCGGCACAAAATACGGATTGCGTAAAAACCGCACATCAAACAGCAGGTCGATATCATAAGGCACTCCAAACTTGTAGCCGAACGTGATGAGCGAGATGGTCAGGCGACGGCTCGCTTGCTCCTTGCTGAAGTGTCGGCTCAATAGATCCCGGAGTTCGTGAACACTCAAATTGGATGTATCAATGATGCGATCGGCATGCGCCCGTATTTCTGCGAGCCGCTCTTTCTCGAAGCGGACCCCCTCAAGAACAGGTAATTCCGGCAGAAGTGGATGTGGCCTGCGGGACTCAGAGAACCGTCGAACCAGCACGGCATCGCGGGCCTCTAAAAACAACAACTCGACCGAATGTCCCAAATCCTTGAGGCGTTGGAGGATTCCGATCAGATCGGCAAAAAACACCCGTTCTCGGATGTCGATCCCTAAAGCGACATTTTTGATTTCTCCGCCCTGTTGGTGGCAGAGTTCGACGAAGGTCGGGAGCAAAGCGGGAGGCAGGTTGTCAATACAGAAGTAGCCGACGTCCTCGAAACATTTCAGCGCGTGGGATTTTCCCGCTCCCGAGAGTCCCGTGATCACGACAAGCTTGAGTCCCGGCATCTCGACTGATCCTCATGGGTCAATGAGTACGACATGGCCGCTCTCAGACCGCCGCAAAATCTGCAGCTTCCCAGAGTCCGCACAGGTAAACAATACCATTGCGCCAGCACCTTGCTCCAATCGGCTCCGAGCCTCGTTCCGGGACAGCACCGCGATTTTCGGACGCACAATCTTCAGATCTTCATCATCGGACGGTAATGTCGCTTCCGCGACCGGCACCTGGGCCTTCTTCCTTCCCTTATGCTCAACCCGCCGCTCCTTGTATTTTCTGATCTGTGCGTCGAGACGAGCCGCCAACTGATCGACCGTCGCATACATTTCTCTCGTTGACGTTTTGGCCTGGAACCGCTTCCCGCTGATCGAGCAGACCACTTCTGCCGTATGTTGGAGCTTTGTTACGCTCAACACAATCTCCAAGCGATCAAGCGAGACGTCGTAACGTTCCATCCGCTCAAAACGAGACCGAATGTGCCGTTTGAGCGCCGGCGTCACATCCATATGCCGTCCGGTAATCTTCATGCGAATGACTCCTTCAACTAGAAAGAGGGTAGCCGCGTCTGAGTTCAGACTAGAAAAACCGCTTGCGTTGGGTGGCTGGTGGGATATTCTCTTCGGCCCGGTACTTGGCGACCGTCCGCCTGGCGATCAAAACCTGGCGCTCGCGCAACCGCGCCGCAATTTCTTCGTCCTTGAGGGGATGGTTTGTATCTTCTTCAGCCACCATTTTCTTGATCATTTCCCGAACCGTCACCGACGAGAGCATGTCGCTGGGCTGATCCGCCCGCTGAAGTCCGGCATTGAAGAAGAACTTCAACTCCAGCATCCCTTGCGGGCAGTACATGTATTTGTTCGCAGTCACACGGCTGATCGTCGACTCATGCATCCCGATATCCTCGGCAACCTGCTTCAACACCAGCGGTTTGAGATACTGGATTCCTTTCTCAAAGAACTGTTCTTGGAACTTCACGATGCTGGACACCACCTTGACGATGGTCTTGTTCCGCTGCTCAATGCTTCGGATCACCCACTGCGCCGCGCGTAACTTCTCATCGAGGTAGGCTTTGGTTTCCGATGAGCCGCCCTCGCCGGACGCCATCATCTGTTTATAATAGGGGCTGATCCGCATCCGTGGCAAACCGTCATCATTGAGGAGCACGACCCACTCCCCCTCGTTTTTCACCACGAACACGTCGGGAATGATCACATAGTTCTGTGTATTGGAAAAAGGGCGGCCGGGCTTTGGCTCCAAGGCTTCAATGACTTTCGTCGCCTGAAACACTTCTTCAACGGTCACATCCAATGCCTTCGCCACTTTGGCATATTGTTTTTTTTCCAGATCTTTCAGGTGATGTTGAACCACCGCTTCGACAATTGACCCTTTAAGCGCGCCGGGACGAGCTCCCAACGATCCCATCGGGCTCTTGCCCAAGTGTCCGAGCTGCAGCAACAAGCATTCCGAGAGGTCTCTGGCGCCGACACCTGTCGGATCGAAGGTCTGGATTTCCCACAATACCGACTCCGCCTCCGCCTCGGAAAAGTCGGTCCCGCTGATGATCTCGGACAGCGGTGTACGGAGATAGCCGTCATCGTCAAGATTACCGATCAACAACCGTCCGATCGCTTTCTGGCGATCTGACAAGCCCGATAACGAGAGTTGCCACGAGAGATGGTCTTCCAGTGATGCCGCTTTGGCGACGGTTTGTTCGTAGGAAGGAAAGTCGTCAGACGATGACGATTGGTTCTCACCGCCGCCCGTCCGCCGGTCACTGCCGAAGTACTCCTCCCATCCCGCTGCCGACACTTCATCGGGAGTATCGCGTTCTTCCGGAGTCGACTCTTCTGTTGGAGATGCATCGGTTGTTGTGGATGCTGATGCCGCAGCCTCTTCTGCCTGTTCTTCCGCATTCGTGGATTCATTGTCCTCGGTTTCCTCGGGCAATTCGTCCAGCAAAGGGTTATCCATCAGATGCTGCGCCAGGCTTTGCTGTAGCTCCAAGCGCGACAATTGCAACAGCTTGATGGCCTGCTGCAGCTGCGGCGTCATGATCAACTTTTGACTGAGTTTGAGATCGAGCCTGAGTTTCATGGCTGGCTATACATGCTACAGTTTGAACCGTTCCCCTAAATAGACCGCTCGGGCTGTTTCACTTTTCACAATCACGTCTGGAGAACCGGCTTCGAGTACCAACCCTTCGTTGATGATATAGGCGCGGTCCGTGATCGACAGCGTCTCTTGGACATTATGATCGGTGATCAGAATGCCGATGCCTTTCTCTTTCAGTCTGGTAATGATCTGCTGGATATCGGCCACGGCAATCGGATCGATGCCGGCGAACGGCTCGTCCAGCAGCATGAAGGTGGGGTTCGTCGCCAGGGCTCTGGTAATTTCCAACCGCCGGCGTTCTCCGCCGGAAAGCGCATACGCCATGCTGGTCCTGATATGTCCGAGGTCGAGTTCGTTGAGCAAGGCATCGACCCGCTCCGCTCTCTCTACACGAGAGTAATCCAGCATTTCAAGAATTGCCAGAATATTGTCTTGTACGGACAGGCGGCGAAACACTGAGGACTCTTGCGGAAGATAGCCGATCCCCTTTCTGGCGCGCTTATACATGGGAAGCCCCGTCATCGCGTTCCCATTGAGAGTGATCGTCCCTTCATCCGGCTGTGTCAATCCAACGATCATGTCGAAAATCGTGGTCTTACCCGCGCCATTCGGACCCAGCAGTCCGACGACTTCCCCGGCCGCCACTTCGACCGACACACCTTTCACCACTTTGCGGGTGCGAAAGCTTTTCACCAAACCGTCCGCACGGAGCACGGCTTTGTGCGAATGCGTATCGGCTCGAGTGTCTGGCACCGGCCGAACGTGAACCGCTTCGGTCACTTCGCTCCTTCCTCCGGCTCGATTCGCACACGCGACCCGCCTTCGACTACGGTGCGGTCTTCGGCCAAGAACATCGTAATGCGCTTGCCGCTCACTCTGGTCCCTTTGTCCCATGCCACCGGATCCCCGGTCAGCACGATCTTATCTTCATCGCGGTAATACACAGCTTTTTGGCAGGTGGCATTACCGGCATCACGTTCGATCTTGACTCGTCCAGTCGCCTCAATTTGGCTGACTGCCCGATTCGAAACCGTATCGGGCCCCTTTGCCGGTGTCACGGTTCTCACGGGCTCATTTGCTTTCTTCGGATCAATCCCTGCCTGGTCCTGGTTGCGAAAGGAGACCACCATCCGGTCGGAATACACGATGAGCGTTCCCCTCGTCAGCACAACGGCTCCGTCAAACACCGCCTGGCTCTCCTGATTCTTAAACGTCATTTTTTGGGAGATCACGGTCGTGCCGACCGCCTGGTCGGCCGCTCCCTTCGAAGCAGTCTCCAGGGCAGCCAACCCGACCGTCGCCCAGTTCAACGAACACCAACTAAGAAACAGGAGCCACATCCACATGGACGTCCTCAAGCACTTCGAATTCTTCCCTGTCCAAATGACCCAGCAAGCCTCGCCCTTTGACATCCAATCCATGCCCGACGATACGCACAGGATCCTGCGTGCGAATTTCTCTGGTCTGATCGGTCCAGGCCAAATGATTGGTGTAGATCGTGTAACCACTTTCCGTGTAAATCACCAATGGTTCTGACCGATTCACCAGGATAAAGTTCTTTGTGTCGGTATTTAACGTGCCTTCATCCCCGTGGACGGTCATTTCTTTTCCCTGAATGCCGAACAATGTGACCGCCACATTGTCGAGAATCGCCTTTTTTTCCTGTTCAAACAAGCGAGCCTGCTGAGCATCGACCTGCCATTGCACCTTATCCCCTTTGGTTTGCGTAAAGGTGAATTTTGAAATAATGGCGTCCGCTTGGTCGATTGTCCCGGGGGCAGTTGCGGTTGGGGGTGGAGCCGACGTGGAATTGGTCATGAGCAGATAGATGAGGAAGCAGGCAAGAACAAGGCTGAGCCCTAATAAAACCCGTTGTGCCCAGCGCTGCCACACAGTGTTTTCGTCCCTTGCCCCTCAGGAAAAGTAACTGGCACGATAGTAGCATGTGGCCGGAGGCAAGTAAACTCTTGGAGGCGGATTGCCGTCACACACACAGAACTGCAAAGAGGCGAGTCCACAGTTCGCGAGTAGGTCCCGACCGGGACCTACTCGGACTTCTCTGGTTTCGCAGGAGCCGCAGAGGAAGCGACCTTTTTGGTGGAGGAGGCTTCAGCTCTCGCAACCAATTCGATTGCAACGAGTTCGGCTGCGTCGCCGATCCGGCGCCTGGTTTTCACCATTCTCGTATACCCACCCGGACGATCCTTGAACCGCGCCGCAACATCGCTGAACAGTTTTGATACAACGTCCTTGCTCCGCAGGAAGCTGAGCGCGCGCCGCCTAGCCGGCAAAGAGCCCTCTTTGCCCAGAGTGATCATCCGGTCAGTGAACCCCCGGATCTCCTTCGCCTTGGCTTCGGTGGTTTCAATCCGCTCATGTTCGAGCAGCGAAGTCACCAGGCTTCTGAACAACGCCCAACGATGTTTCGTCTGCCGCCCGAGTTGTCTGCCTTTTTTTCGGTGACGCACGATATCCTCTTCTCCCTATTCGTTCTTGGAACTGGTGCCCGAGGCCATCGCGTCTAGCTTGACCCCCAGACTCAACCCCATGTCCGTCAGGATTTCCTTAATTTCGTTCAGGGACTTTTTGCCGAAGTTTTTAGTCTTCAGCATTTCCGCTTCCGACTTCTGCACCAGATCGGCGATCGTCTTGATATTGGCGTTCTTCAAGCAATTTGCGGCCCGGACCGAGAGCTCCAATTCGTTGACGCTCCGGAAGAGGTTTTTATTAATCTCCCGTTGAGCGTCGTCGCCACCCAACTCGGCTCGGCCTTCCACCCTGGCTTCAGGATTGATGAAGATGTCGACATGGTCCCGCAAAATCCCGGCGGCCGTGGACAATGCATCGCTCGGCGAAATTGTTCCATCCGTCCAAATCTCGAGCGTCAGCTTATCGTAATCTGTCATGCGGCCGACGCGGGCATTCTCGACGTGGAAATTCACCCGCTTGATCGGCGAGAAGATCGAATCGATCGCGATCATGCCGATCGGCAATCCTTCTTCCTTGTTCCGTTCAGCCGGCACATATCCACGGCCATGCTTGACCGTCATCTCCATATCCAGGGTGGCATCCTTGTCGAGCGTCGCGATATGGAGATTGGGCGTCAGGATGGCGATGTCGGCATCGTGAATAATGTCCGAACCTTTGGCTTCGCCGGGTCCCTTCTTCTTCAGGCGAATCGTCTTTGGCTTGTCCGTATGGGACGCCAACCGCAACCCCTTCACATTGAGAATAATCGAGGTCACGTCTTCCGTGACGCCAGGGATCGTCGAGAACTCGTGCAGCACGCCTTCGATTTTGACCGTCGTGACCGCCGCCCCCGTCAACGAAGAGAGCAGTACGCGGCGCAAGGCGTTCCCGACCGTCGTCCCGAAGCCTCGCTCGTAGGCCTCGGTGGAAAACCTCCCGAACGTGGCAGAAGCCGTTTCTTTGTCGACTTCAACTCGCATCGGGATTTGGAAATCTTTCATCGCTTTGATCATGAGTCCCCCTTCATCCTGTCAGCCGCCGCGCCCTCGTACGATGCATTCTGTACGAGACCGGCGTTGTATGAAGTTGCCGTTATCTCGAGTACAACTCGACGACCATCTGCTCGTTGACCGGCAGTGTGATTTGATCCTTCGTCGGCAACGCCCGCACGGTTCCCTTGAACCCTGCCTTATCCAGTTCCAACCATTCCGGAATCCCGCGGCCCTCAACCGACTCCAACGAAGCCTGAATTGAAACGAGCGCCCGGCTTCGCTCCCGCACCGCCACTACATCACCGGCCCGCACTTGTGCGCCCGGGATATTGGTCTTTCGACCATTCACCGTCACGTGGCCGTGGCCGACGAGCTGCCGCGCTTCCTTGCGCGATGCGCCGAATCCCAATCGATAGGTCACGTTATCCAGACGGCATTCAAGCAATCTCAACAACGCTTCACCGGTCACCCCGGACTGCCGTTCCGCACGTTCGAACATGCCGCGGAACTGCCGTTCCTGAAGCCCGTAGATTCGCCGCAATTTCTGCTTCTCACGGAGCTGCGTGCTATAGTCCGAAATTCTCGGCCGGGCTTGTCCGTGCTGGCCGGGTGGATAGCTTCGGCGCTCGATCGCACATTTTTCGGTCATGCAGCGCGTGCCTTTCAAAAATAACTTCTCGCCCTCACGCCGACACAACCGACAGACTGGACCACGATACTTTGCCACTTCTCTACCTCCGGTTATCAGGCACCACTCTCACGGTGTGCCCTCGTTCTCTCTGATTCGATCCTCAGCCTCACTAGACCCGACGCCGCTTCGGAGGACGACAGCCGTTGTGTGGGATCGGTGTCACGTCGCGAATCAAATTGATCCGCAGTCCCGCCCCCTGCAACGAACGAATCGCCGACTCACGCCCCGATCCCGGCCCGTTCACATAGACATCGACCTGCCGCATTCCGCTTTCCATTGCCTTGCGGGCGGCGGCTTCACCGGCTCGCTGTGCGGCGAACGGCGTGCTCTTTCTAGACCCCTTGAAGCCCTGATTCCCGGCGCTGGCCCAGACGACCGTGTTGCCGCTCATATCGGTAATGGTCACAATGGTGTTGTTGAACGAAGCCTGCACGTGAGCGATCCCACTCTGCACAATCCGTCGTTCTTTCTTCTTACCTTTTTTTACGCTCATAAATGACTCCTACAATGGAACGATTATGCGGTCGGTGCTGGACGGGCAGCTGGTCTCGGTTTACTTCCAACGCCGGAGCGGCGACCCTTCCTCGTTCGCGCGTTGGTTTTTGAACGTTGTCCGCGTACCGGCAGACCTTTTCGATGTCGAAGACCGCGATACGTGCCGGTATCGATCAACCGCTTGATGTTCATGGAAAATGTTTTTCTCAGATCGCCTTCGACCTGGTATTCCTGCTCAATGATCTCGCGGATCTTGACGATCTGATCTTCACTGAGATCTTTCACGCGAATCGCGCCGTCAATCCCGGCCTTGTCCAGGATGTACCGCGCCGCGGCCCGCCCGATCCCGAACACATAGGTCAGACCAATGTCCGACCGTTTCTCCCTCGGCAAATCCACTCCGGCGATACGTGCCATAAGTTCCTCCTACCTCTCCTATACATCTCGTCGGCCAGGGCTGGGTGAGCCTCAACTGCGCGCATTGAACGAGCGCCGTTTTATCGCGCGCGTTCGGCGAGCACGGAGGTTCACCAGCCCCCGGCCGCCCCGTTACCCTTGCCGTTGTTTATGCCGTGGGTTCTCACAGAGAATCCGCACCACTCCACGGCGTCTCACCACTTTGCACTTCGCACAAATGGGCTTGACTGATGATTTGACCTTCATGATGACTTTCAGGCTCCTACTTGAATCGATACGTGATCCGCCCACGGGTAAGATCGTACGGCGACATTTCCACCGTCACCTTGTCCCCGGGAAGAATGCGGATAAAGTGCATGCGCATTTTCCCCGAGATATGCGCGAGAATCTTATGGCCGTTGTCGAGTTGCACACGAAACATGGCATTGGGCAAGGTTTCCAGTACCGAACCTTGAATTTCAATAATGTCTTCCTTGGGCACGAACCGTTACCCCTTCTCCTTGCTGATCGTCGTCTGCCTTGCACTCACAGCCGGCTCAGCACCCACGCCGGACCGCTGGATTGAATGGCAATCGTGTGTTCAAAGTGGGCGGACAAGCTGCCATCAGCCGTCACCGCCGTCCAGCGGTCTTCCAGTACCCGAACAGCCGCTCCTCCCATGTTCACCATCGGCTCGATCGCCAATACCATTCCCGGCTGCAAACGGGGGCCCTGTCCCGGCCTTCCATAGTTCGGCACCTGCGGCTCTTCATGCAGCTGCCGGCCAATTCCATGTCCCACAAACTCGGTCACGACCGAATAGCCGGCCGCTTCCACGTGCCGCTGGACCGCATGGGAGATATCGGAGAGCCGATTGCCTACCACCGCCTGCTCGATCCCCAGTGACAATGCTTCCTCAGTGACCCGCACGAGCGTCGTTGTCTTCTCGTCGATCCGTCCCACCGCAACCGTCACCGCCGAATCTCCGTAGAACCCGCCGACGATCGCACCGAGGTCCAAACCGATAATGTCTCCCTCCTTCAACACGCGCTTGGAGGGAATCCCGTGAACGACCTGCTCATTCACCGACGCGCACAGCGTCTTGGGATAATTCCGATACCCTTTGAATGCGGGAACCGCGCCCCGCGAGCGAATCTCCGCTTCGGCCAACCGATCCAACTCATCCGTTGCCACGCCGGGCCTGGCGGCTTTCTTCAAAACTTCCAGTGCCTCAGCCACTACCCTCGACGCCTTTGCCATCACGGCGATTTCGTCTGGCGTCTTGAGAATGATCATATTGCGCTATAGGGCGCCAGCACTCCGAACAGGGCTTCGAACACCGCATCGACTGAACCAGACGCATCCAGTTCCGAGAGGAGCCGCTTATTGCGGTAGTACTGAATCAAGGGCGCCGTTTGTTCTTCGTAGACCTTCAACCGCGTTTCGATGGCCTCGCGTGTATCGTCGCTCCGCTGGACTAAGGCCTCACCGCATCGATCGCACGCATCGCCTTTTTTCGACGGGGCGAAGTCCACATGAAACGTTGCCTGGCACTTGGGACAGCTGCGGCGACCGCTCAACCGCTTGATAATGTCCTCCCGGGACACTTGAAAGTTGACCACGCGATGCAGAGGCCGCTGTGCCCCTTGTAACACCTTCCCCAATTCCTCGGCCTGCGGCACCGTTCGTGGAAACCCGTCCAGCACGAATCCGTTCGCACAACCGGCATCGCTTAACTTGTCGCGTACGAGTCCAATCACGACGGAATCGGGGACCAGCTTGCCCTGGTCCATGTAACTTTTCGCTTCGAGCCCCAACTGCGTCTGATTTCTTACCGCTTCACGGAGCAAATCGCCGGTCGAAATCTTGAGAATCTTGAACTGTCTGGCAATCCGATCCGCTTGCGTCCCCTTGCCGACACCAGGCGCCCCCAGAAACACAATCCGCATGCCGGCCTCACCCGCTCCGTCCACGGAGAGGGCCCATGCCCTTCCCCAAAAACCCCTCATAGTTGCGCATCAGCATGTGCGACTCAATCTGCTGGGCCGTGTCCAGTCCCACGCCGATCACAATCAACAGCGACGTGCCGCCGAAATAGAACGGGACGTTCAGCTTATAGATCAAAAATTCCGGAATCACGCACACGATCGCCAAGTAAATTGCGCCGGCAAAGGTAATATGGGTCAGCACCTTATAGATATAATCGGAAGTCCGCTGCCCGGGACGAATCCCGGGGATGAACCCTCCGTACTTTTTCATGTTGTCGGCCATGTCCACCGGATTCAAGACCACCGCCGTATAAAAGAAACAGAAAAACAGAATGAGCCCGACATACATCAACGTATAAAGCACAGATCCAGGCGAGAGTTGAGCACCGATCGCCTTGATCCACGGGGTCTCGAAAAATCCCGCAATCGTCGCCGGGAAGGCAATGATCGATGAGGCAAAGATCGGAGGAATGACCCCCGCCGTGTTGATCTTCAGCGGAATATGCGTACTCTGTCCGCCGTATACCCGCCGACCGACGACCCGTTTGGCATACTGCACCGGGACTTTGCGCCGCCCGCTCTCCAGAAACACGATGGCCGCGACGACCGCCACCATCAAGGCGGCAAGCCCGATTAGCAAAAATGCATTCAGCTGGCCGATCTCATAGAGGTTATACGTCTGCGCCACGGCCGAAGGCAGACGCGCCACGATGCCGGCAAAAATAATGAGGGAAATGCCGTTGCCGATGCCCCGCTCGGTAATCTGTTCGCCCAGCCACATCAGAAATCCGGTGCCGGCCGTCAGGGTAATGACCGTCATCAACCGGAACGCCCACCCCTTGTCCAGGACGAAGGCGCCGCCGTTCATTTGTTCGAGACCGACAGCGATCCCGAATCCCTGAATCAGCGCGATCCCGATGGTGCCGAATCGAGTGTACTGAATGATCTTCTTTCGGCCCCGCTCTCCCTCTTTGGCCAACTTCGAGAGATGCGGCACGACCACCGTCAACAGCTGCAAGATGATCGACGCGCTGATGTAGGGCATGATGCCTAGCGCGAAGATCGTCAGCCGTGACAGCGACCCGCCCGAAAAAATATCGAGAAACCCGAGGAGCGCCCCACCCTGTTTCTGTAAGAACTCGGACAGCGCCTCGCCATTGATGCCGGGCGTCGGAATATGAGCGCCGACCCGGTACACGACGAGCATCCCCAGCGTGAACAGGATACGGGTCCGCAGCTCGGGGATTTTCAGTATATTCTGAAAGCTGGTCAGCAGCCGCTCAAACACCGGGGATAACCTCGACTGACCCTCCCGCTGCTTGGATCTTTGCCTCGGCCGACTTGCTGAATTTGTGCGCCTGCACAGCGATGGCTTTTTTTAGCTCACCATTCCCTAGAATCTTGATTGGTAACGTCACGCGCTTGACCAAGCCCGCATCAACCATTGCCTGCGGCGTAATCGTACCGGACGCCGACAGGTCGGCCAAACTCTTGATGTTGACGATGGCGTACTCTTTCCGGAACGGATTCGTAAACCCGTACTTCGGCACGCGACGAATGAGTGGCATCTGACCGCCTTCAAATCCCGGCTGCTTCCCTCCGCCGGAGCGGGCCAATAACCCCTTATGCCCTTTAGTCGCCGTTTTTCCGTGACCCGACCCGGGACCACGGCCGATTCGTTTCCGCTTTTTCTTGGCTCCTTTTGCCGGAGCGAGATCGTGTAGTTTCATGATGGCTGCACTTCCAAGAGGTATCCGACCTTATGAATCAATCCCCGTACTTGAGGCGTATCAGGACGCACGACCGATTGCCGAATCTTCCGCAATCCCAACCCCCGCAAGACGAGCCGATGCCGTTGCGGTGTCCCGATCGGACTTCGCTTCAACGTGATGCGCACGCGCTGAGTCGCCGCCTTTGTCGTTTTTGCCGTCGCCATTACGCCGTCGCTCCGCTCGGTAGTTCCTCACCTCGGCGCAACCGCATCACCTGCTCGGGATTCCTGAGTTGTGTGAGACCGTCAAGGGTCGCACGGACGGTATTAAACGGGTTGCCCCGTCCCAGGGTCTTCGAAATAATGTTGTGTGCGCCAACCAACTCTACGACGGCCCGCACCGCTCCGCCGGCGATAATTCCGGTCCCCTCGGCCGCCGGCTTCAACAAGACATGTTCACCGCCGAACAATCCGTGAACCTCATGCGGAATGGTGCCGGACTTGAGGGGCACATGGACAAGATTCTTCTTTGCCTGCTGCACAGCTTTGGCAATGGCGACCGGCACTTCCGCCGCCTTCCCCTTGCCGATGCCGACCCATCCCTGTCCGTCTCCGACTACCACGAGCGCGCAGAAGTTGAAGCGCTTGCCGCCCTTCACGACCTTCGCCACGCGGTTAATAAACACGACTTTGTCTTTCAGGCTCAGTTCATCTGGATTCACTCGCACGCTCGTTACTCCCTTTGTCTCAGTTTATGGGTGAGCTTCGGCCTTTGGCCTAAAATTGCAAGCCGCCCTCACGAGAGGCTTCCGCCAATGCCTTGATTCGGCCGTGGTACAAACGTCCGCCCCGATCAAACACAACTTTCTGAATCTTGACACTCTTCGCCCGTTCCGCCAATAGAGTCCCGACAGCCTTCGCCGCTACAATGCTGCTCGTCGATTTCAACGTTTTCCGCAATGACTTGTCCAACGACGAGGCGGCGGCCAGCGTGGTGCCTTTGAGATCGTTGATGATTTGCGCATAGATGTGGCCGCTGCTGCGAAATACATTCAACCGTGGACGCTCGTCGGTTCCAAACACCCGCTGACGAACTCTCTGTTGACGACGTGCGAGATGATGCGATTTTTGAGCGCTATTCATGGTTCAACCTACTTCCCGGTCTTGCCTTCCTTCTTTCTCAACACTTCTCCGACGTAGCGCACACCCTTCTGCTTGTAGACGTCCGGCGGCTTAATGGCCCGGAGATTCGCCGCCACTTGTCCCACAAGTCGTTTGTCTGCGCCCTTGATATTGATCAGCGTCTGCTTGTCGATCTTCACGTCGATGCCGGTCGGCACCGGATACAATACCGGATTGATATAGCCAACGTTGAAGCTCATCGTCCGGCCTTGGATTGCCGCTTTATACCCGACGCCGGTAATCTCCATATTGCGTTCATAGCCTTTGGTTACGCCATGGACCATATTATTGAGTTCCGCGCGGACCAAACCGTGCATCGCCCGCACATTGCGGTCGTCGCTGGACCTGGTCACCACCATTTGTCCCTTGTCCACGGTTACTCCAATACCGGAGGTCAACGTCCAATCAAGCTTGCCCAGCGGCCCCTTCACGGACACGACGGATCCTGCCACTTTCACATCGACTCCGGTCGGTACAGCGATCGGTTTTTTCCCAATGCGTGACATCGCTTCCTCGTCTCTCCTACTGGTTCATCAACGAATGCTTACCAAATCGAGCAGAGCACTTCTCCGCCCAGGCCCGCCTTACGGGAGGCCTGATCCGTCATAATGCCTTTCGACGTGGAGAGGATGGCCAACCCGATACCGTTCCGCACACGCGGAATTTCCTTGGTCCCGACATAGACACGGCGCCCAGGCTTGCTGATACGCTGCATTCCGGTAATCATGGGCTGCCCTTCACCAACGTATCTCAATTGCACCCTCAAGATGGGATGTCCATCTTCGGTTGCCGCTTCGATGCCTTGGATGAACCCCTCTGCTTGCAGCACACGCAACACTTCGCGTTTCAATTTTGAAGCTGGAATCGTCACGACGTCATGGTGACGCCGAAATCCGTTCCGCAATCGCACTAACAGGTCGCTAATCGGATCTGTAACCATACGAACCCTTTCACCAAGTCCTAATCGACAACAACGGCCGGCGTTCCGACAGCCGACAACTACTTTCTACCAACTGGATTTTCTGACTCCCGGAATTTCGCCCTTCAGGCTCAGGAGCCGAAAGCAAATTCTACACATCTTGAACCGCCGCAAATATCCATGAACGCGCCCGCATAATCCGCACCGATGGTAGCCTCGGGTCTTGAACTTCGGTGTAGCTACAGTCTTATTTCTGAGCGCTAATCTCGACACTGCTGACTCCTTCGTTCAGTGTTAGGTCCGGAACGGCATTCCCAATTGCCTGAGCAACGCTTTCCCTTCGTCATTGGTGCGCGCCGTCGTCACGATTGTAATGTCCATGCCGTGAATCGAAGCCACTTCATCGTACTGAATCTCCGGGAAAATCAACTGCTCCTTCAGACCCAACGTATAGTTCCCCCGACCGTCGAATGCCTTTGGGGACACGCCCCGAAAATCTCGGATGCGCGGCAGTGCTAATGAAACCAACCGGTCGAAAAACTCGTACATGCGCCGATTCCGCAACGTCACCTTCGTACCGATGGGCATGCCCTGTCTCAGTTTGAATCCGGCAATGGCCTTTTTAGCCCTCGTCACGACAGCCTTCTGCCCGGTGATCGCACCCAATTCCGTCGCGGCGCCTTCCAGCAACTTCACATTTTGTGTTGCCTCGCTCATGCCGACGTTCAGCACGATCCGATCGAGCCTAGGCACTTGCATCACGTTCTTGTAGCCGAACTCCTTCATCAGAGCCGGAATGACCTTGTCGCGATAGGCATCGCGCAAGCGCGGCTGAAACTTCGATTCCTGGCTCCCGTCGTCCAACGCCTGAGGCGCTTTGGCGCCCTCTTTCTTCGCCGGCCGGCCAGCCGGTTTTCCGCCTTTGCCTTTTTTGGGATCTTTTGCGTCCGCCATACGACCCTTCTATTCCTACTCCACGATTTCGTTCGATTTCTTGCTGAACCGGACACGCCGACCGTCTGCTTGTACGCGGATGCCCAATCTGGTCGGTTTTTTCGTCACCGGGCACAAGAACATCACGTTCGAGATGGCCAGCGGTGCTTCTTTTTCGAGAATGCCGCCCTGCTTGACCTTTTGATTCGGCTTGGTATGCCGCTTGATCATGTTCAACTTTTCGACAACAACCTTACCCACGGAACGATCGACGGAAAGCACCTTTCCGGACTTTCCACGATCGCGTCCGGCGATCACCACCACCATATCCCCTTTGCGAATGTGAGTTTTCTGCAGCGCCTGCACGTTCACCCCTGTTAACAATCTGGTTAGAGCACTTCCGGAGCCAGCGAAATGATCTTCATGAACTTTTTCCAGCGAAGTTCGCGTGCGACCGGCCCGAATATGCGCGTCCCAATCGGCTCGCCTTCCTTGTTGATCAGCACGCAGGCATTCCGGTCGAATTTGATGTAGGATCCGTCCTCGCGGCGGACTTCCTTGGTCGTCCGCACGATCACTGCACGGCTGACGTCGCCCTTCTTCACCGTCGCCTGAGGAATCGCTTCCTTCACGGCCACGACGATCACGTCCCCCAACGACGCGTAGCGGCGCTTCGATCCGCCGAGCACGTGAAAGCACATGGCCTGCTTCGCACCGGAATTGTCGGCCACGTCCATGTATGTGTAATTCTGAATCATGATTCCTTTATGACCTCACCGAACATGCCCAGGCGCTCTAGTCCACACGCCCCTTTTCCAAAATTTCGACCACACGCCAATGCTTGTCCTTGCTGATGGGCCTGGTCTCGATCATCCGCACGCGATCTCCGACGTTGCAGCTGTTCTGCTCGTCGTGGGCCTTGAACTTCGTCATGCGTCGAAGCACCTTGTGATAGATGGGATGCACGACCTGACGCTCCACCGCCACGACGACGGTTTTGTTCATCTTATTGCTGATGACGCGCCCTACCCACTCTCGCCGCTTGACTGCCGATTCCGCCATGCTTCCAACCCTTTCGCCGTTAAGACGCCTTGTTCCGACCGGCCTGCTCCACTTCGCGCAGTACAGTTTTCACCTGCGCGATCGACCGCTTGGTCTTTCGAATCTGCATGGGATTTTCCAGCCGACCCGTACCCAACTGAAACCGCAGATTGAACAGCTCCTGCGTCAATTGCTTGGTTTTCTCGGAAAGTTCCGCGCCGCTCAATTGTCTCAATTCTTTGAGGTCCATCTCAGTTCTCGTGCTTTCGCTATCGGTGCAACAATCTTAGAATTCGCCCCGGGTCACACATTTGGTGGCGATCGGCAACTTGTGAGACGCCAGACGGAACGCTTCATGTGCAATGTCCGGCGTGACGCCGCCCATTTCATACAGGATCCGGCCCGGCTTCACGACGGCCACCCAGTATTCCGGGTTGCCCTTCCCTTTACCCATACGAGTTTCGGCCGGTTTTTTCGTAATGGGCTTGTCGGGGAAAATTCTCGTCCAGACCTGACCACCCCGCTTCACGTAGCGCGTGATCGCGATCCGCGCCGCTTCGATCTGCCGGCTCGTCACCCAACCCGGCTCCAAAGCCTTAAGTCCGAACTCGCCGAGTGTGATGTGGCCGCCACGATAGGCTTTGCCCCGCATCCGCCCCTTCATCATTTTTCTGAATTTGACTTTTTTCGGTGCTAACACAATCCCCTCGTTCCTTACCCGAGCCGCCGTTCAAATGCAGATTCCGGCTTCAGCGGCTGTGCCGGGAGAAGTTCTCCCTTATAGATCCACGTTTTGACGCCAATCTGCCCCATCGTGGTATGCGCTTCGGCGAAGCCGTAATCGACTTCAGCGCGGAGCGTATGCAGAGGCACGCGGCCTTCCCGATACCACTCGGTTCGCGCAATTTCCGCGCCGCCGAGGCGACCGGCGATCATGATCTTGATGCCCTGTGCACCGAGACGAAGGGCCGACTGGACGCTCCGCTTCATCGCGCGGCGGAATGCGACCCGCTTTTCCAACTGGGTCGCCACGTTCTCGCTGACCAACTGCGCGTCCAATTCGGGCTTCTTGATTTCTTTCACCGTGATGTAGACCTGCCCGCCATACTGCTTTTCCAATTCGGCCTTCAGTTTGTCCACCTCGGCGCCTTTGCGTCCGATGATGATCCCCGGTCTCGCCGTGTGGATAATGACGCGGGTCTGATCTCCGGATCGTTCGATTTCCACCTTGGAAACGCCCGCATGAAAGAGCTTCTGCTTGACGACCTTCCGGATCTTGATGTCCTGGTGGAGCAACTTTGCGTAGTCCTTACCTGCATACCAACGGGAACTCCACGTGTAGTTGTATCCGAGCCGGTAACCTATTGGATGTGTTTTCTGACCCATACGATGCGTGCCTCAGTTCTGCGGCGGCTGACATGCCGATCCGCGCAATCTTCTACGGCCTATGACTTCCCCGTGACGCTCGGAGCTTCGACGACAACGGTAATGTGGCTCGTTCGCTTCTGAATGGCGTTGGCGCGTCCCATCGACCGGGCGCGGAAACGCTTATAGATCGGGCCACCGTTCACAAATGCTTTCGATACCCGCATGGACTCACTGTCGCCTAACTCTTTTTGTTCCGCGTTGGCGACGGCCGATCGAAGCACTTTCTCGATGACGCGAGCCGCATGCCGCGGAAGATGCTTCAGCATTGCTAACGCCATGGGTACCTGTTGGCCCCGAATCATGTCGACCACCGGCCTGGCCTTGCGGGGCGCAACTCGAACAAATCTGAGTACTGCTCGTGCTTCTGCCATCTTCTTCTCCGTACACGTCCTACTTGAGTGCGACCGCCTTTTCAGTCTTGGCCTGTCCATGTCCCTTGAAGAATCTCGTCGGCGCAAATTCGCCCAATTTATGACCCACCATATTCTCGGTCACGAACACGGGAATAAACTTCTTCCCGTTATGGACGGCGAACGTGTGTCCGATCATGTCAGGAATGACCGTCGACCGTCTGGACCAAGTCTTGATGATCTTCCGATCTTTAGTTTGATTCATCTGCTCCACCTTCTTGAGCAGATGATCGTCGACAAAGGCGCCCTTACTAATCGATCTAGGCATTGCGCACTCCTGACTTGCGGCGGGCGATGATGAACTTATCCGTTTTCTTGTTCTGCCTCGTCTTGTAGCCTTTGGTCGGGAGACCCCAAGGCGACACCGGATGAGGATTGCCCTGGCCCGATTTTCCTTCACCGCCACCATGAGGATGGTCGACCGGATTCATGACAACACCACGTACGTGCGGACGACGACCCAGCCAACGGCTGCGTCCCGCCTTGCCGACGTTGATATTCTCATGATCCAGATTGCCGACCTGGCCAACCGTCGCCATGCAGGACGCCAGGATCCGGCGCATTTCACTCGACTTGAGGCGCACCTGCACGTAGTCGCCGTCGCGGCCCATCACTTGCGCGAACCCGCCGGCACTGCGGATCAGTTGTCCGCCCTTCCCGGGCTTCAATTCGATATTGTGAATCGTCGTACCCAGCGGCATGTTCGCCAACGGCAACGCATTTCCGGTCCGCACTTCGGCATCGGCGCCGGATTGCAGAATGTCGCCGATCTGCAAACCGATCGGCGCAAGAATGTACCGCTTCTCGCCATCTTTATAATTCAGTAGAGCGATCCTGGCGGAGCGGTTGGGATCGTACTCAAGGGCGGTGACCTTTGCGGAAATCCCTACCTTGTCTCGCCGGAAGTCGATCTTCCGGTAGAGCCGGCGATGGCCTGCTCCACGGAAACGGACCGTTGTCCGTCCATCGTTATTTCTGCCGCCGGTCCGGAGGAGAAACGAGGTGAGCGACTTCTCGGGCTTCTTCTTCGTCAATTCTTCCGTCGTCACGATCGTCATCCCGCGCCGGCCCGACGTCGTTGGCTTGTAAGCTTTCAATGCCATGCTGCTCCGATCCTTCCGTGCTATATCTCAGGCCGCCCTCGCGGCGCCGAGACTCCGCGTCACCCAGCTAGGCGCTTTCGTAGAGTTCGAGCTTTTCGCCTGCCTTCAACTTCACGAACGCTTTTTTCCAATCGGAACGCTTTCCGGAAAACCGGCCCAAGCGCTTGACCTTGCCCTGCACGTTCAATACATTGACGCGCTCGACTTTGACTTTTAAGAGTGTTTCGACCGCCTGCTTGATCTGGACACGATTCGCATCCGGATGGACCAAAAAACCGACGGTATTACAGCCTTCGCGCAGCGCCGTGACTTTTTCCGTCAGCAAGGGTTGAATGAGCACACTGTGGAGATCGACCTTCATGCCCAGACCTCCTTCACCCGGGCCAACTCCCGCTCAGGGATCACGATCGTACCCGCACGAACGATGTCGTACACGTTCAATCGATCGGGCGTCACGACGCTGACCCTCGCCAGATTCCGGGCTGCCTGAGTCAGTCCGGTCTGCCCCTCACCGGCAATGACAAGGAGCGAATCTGTCGCGAAATGTGCCAGCGCCCTGGCCAGCACTTTCGTCTTGGGCTGTTCCAGTGAGAGGTTGGACACGACGAAGAGCTGCCCATCGGTCACTTTCGCCGACAAGGCACTCTGCAATGCAGCCCGATATTTTTTCTTCGGCATGCTGAAAGCGTAACTTCGCGGCTTCGGACCAAATACCGAACCGCCATGCCGCCAGACAGGCGACCGCAACGAACCGGCGCGAGCCCGTCCCGTGTGCTTTTGCTTCCACGGCTTCTTACCCGATCCGCTCACTTCCCCGCGTCGAAGCGTCGACGCAGTCCCCTGCCGTTCGCAAGCGCGCTGCATGACGACCGCTTCGTGCACAAGCGTCGTATGTGGCTTGCAGCCGAACACCTCGGCAGGCAGCTCCGCGGACCCGACCTTCCGTCTGTTCAAATCAAGCACATCTACCGTCGGCATGCCCTATCCCTTCTTCGACTTTCTGACGACCACGAGTCCATTTGCCGCACCGGGAATCGAACCGCGGACGAATAACAGATTCTCATCAGGTCTGGCCTCAATGACCTTTAACCGCTGAGCCGTGATCCGCTCGGCCCCCATGTGTCCGGGGAGGGTTTTCCCCTTCCACACGCGGGACGGAAAGGAACTCGCACCAATCGAACCCGGCGCACGGTGAAACATCGATCCGTGCGACTCCGGACCGCCCGCATAATGGTGCCGCCGGACGACGCCCTGAAATCCCTTGCCCTTCGAGACACCGATAACATCCACCCAATCGCCCTTCTTGAAAATGTCAGCCTTCACCGTCTGGCCTACCGCAACTTCGCCGTGTTTTTTGAACTCTTTCAGTACCCGGCTGGCAGACGCCTCATGTTTTTTCAGATGCCCCAATTGCGCTTTGGACAGTTTCCGATCCTTCACCTCTTCAAACGCCAGTTGGACCGCTTCATACCCGTCGCGTTCTTTCGTCTTCACCATGACCACGCGGCAGGGGCCGGCCTCGATCACCGTAACTGGCGTCAGGCGTGCCTCGTCCAGCATCTGCGTCATACCGAGTTTTTTCCCGAGCAGGCCGTTCGTCATAACTTTATTTCCACATCGACGCCTGCGGCCAGATTCAGCTTCATTAACGAATCCATCGTTTCCGGCGTCGGCTCCATGATGTCCATCAAGCGTTTGTGCGTCCTGATTTCAAACTGCTCGCGCGCCTTCTTGTCCGCGTGTGTCGCGCGCTGCACCGTGAACTTTTCAATGCGGGTCGGCAAGGGAATCGGTCCGACGATTTTCGCACCGCTGCGCCGTACCGTCTCCACGATTTCCGCGACCGATTGATCCAGCACGCGGTAATCGAAGCCTCGCAACCTAATTCTGATTCGTTGATCGACTTTGACCATGCAATCCTCTCGCGTCCTGTTGCTTACGCCAGAATTTCCGTGACGACGCCGGAGCCGACGGTCTTGCCGCCCTCGCG
>CAMLHQ010000041.1 GCA_946479785.1 uncultured Nitrospira sp. | reverse complement strand
CTGGTTAGTACCACGTCTGGTCTCGGCGGAGCCAACCAGCCGAAGGCCTATTACACCCGCGTGCGCCTGTTCGGCAACGACGTCTCATTCGTGAGCTTCACCACGATTCAAGGAGAGTCCAACAATGCCGGGACGCTGATCAACGGCCGAGGCAAAGGCGCGTTCGACCGCTACGCCATAGATTTCCGATACGCCTCCAAAATCCTGCCGGGTTTTATGGCTCAAGGAGAATATTGGCAGGGCCACGACGGTGCTAATGCCACAGTGGTCGGCACGGGAGCGAACGGGGCTTGTCAGGTCACCGCGGTCTGCGGCGGCTCTGGCGCTCCCGGGATGCATCGGCGCACATGGTATGTCCTCGCCAAATATCTCATCACCGACGGTCCATTGCAGAACTTCGAGCCGACATTCATGTACGAGCAGTTCGATCCCAACACCAGTATGTCGAACGACCTGTATACGAGAACGATCGTCGGCCTGACATACTACTTCGAAAACTTCCCGCCCAAAGTACAATCCAAGCTCCAGTTCAACTACGAATTCCGACACCACTCGGGCCTCGGAACCGGCCCTGGCACTCCGGCATTTGACTCTCGATCGGATCCGTTTGCACAGAATGCCTTCTTTGTGCAATTCCAAGTCAGATTTATGTGAGGAGCGCGGGACAATTTTCTCATTGCATCCGAAACCGGTTACGGAGTAAGGAGGAGAGTATGAAAAGCACCGTAGTTGCAGTAATACTGTCTGCCTGCGTCGCAGTCAGTGCATGTTCCTCCCCTAGGGTATTCTCTCCTGAGGTCATGGAAGGTGTTGACCCTAATTTTGACTTTAGCCGTTGGAGAATGATGCCGAATCAGGCAGCCGAAAAAAAGATATTGTTGGGAGGAAGAATTATTCAGGCTGAACCAAAAAGCGACCAAGCTACCATTGTTCTTGCCCAGCTACCCATTGTGGAGCATCCGGCTTACGGCCCAAAAGATATGGGCCGTCCGAGCGGTGAATTCGCCATCACATACCAGGGGAAAATCGATTCGCTTTTCTTGCAAGGAGGCAACCGCCTTATGGTGGTTGGCACGACGCGTTCTGCGACGGTGGTATCGGTTGACGACGTCCTTCGAAGCCTTCCAACAGTGTCTGCGAAGTGTGTCCATATCTGGAACACTGGAGGACGAGACATAGCGGATTTCCCGGGGTTTGGGTCAGGGTATGAACCCCTTCAAGAAGAAACGTTTTGCGCCTCCCGACCATAAGGCAGCGGTGAGACCATCTGTATCAACGCAATCTTCGACGTCCGCATAAGGAGCCGATCCGCGTGACTCCAGTGAAAAGGGCTGGTGCACTTGTCGTAGTTGCGACTGCGGCTACCTTTGGAGGTTGCGGACACAACGCATCGTTAACTCATGAAACGGCCACTGGCGGTGTAGCGACTTTTTCAATCCAGTCAGATGAGGACATTCTGTCGTCTGTGGGACGGCGCGACGCTCTCGCTCTTGTGCGCCAGAAATGCCCTCAAAAGTGGCGGATCGTCAAAGAGGGTGAGTTGCCGAAAGTCAGTCAAGCCGCCGACCGGCTGTGGCGAGGGCAAATGGGAACTGACCGGATCTGGGGTATTCAGTTTACATGCGACGAATAACTAGGGTCCGATGTGAAAAAGGAAGGCTCCTGTGCCATGTCATGTTGGGTCTTATGCTGGCCGGAATGTCCGGCTGCGCGTGGTTTCCCAGCCAACGGATCCTCTACGATCAAGCAGATGCACGGATCGGTATCGAAGCTGATCCGACGGTGTCCCGTGGCGACACTGAAGTCCTCAACGCTCATCCGACTGATTTAACTCCGGCACAGGTTCAGTCCCTTCTCAGCGTCGTTCAGGTGAGTGGATGGAGTGGAACTCTTGTCGGCATATTGGCGCCTCCTACGCCGATCCCTCTTTTAACCCGGGAGGAACTGCAGAAGTATTCTGAACCACTTGCGTGGGCGCTACGATCCGCGGGACCCACCGAACGTGTATTCTTCTCCTTTCCCAAGCCCGGAGGCGGATACAGCGAGGATCGCACAGCTGGCGCCCTGTTTGTGCGAGGACGTTATCTACATGTCATCGTGACAGATCATAGCTCAATCCTTCGTGCGGACACCGGTGGAGGCGAGCTCAAAGATATCCGGGATACGAAAGGCATGAAGCTCTGGATTGCCAAACCGGCTCAACCCGCCACCGTCCCAGATTCAGAAGAACCACGCTGGACACCCTTCGAGAGCACGCATATCTCTTTGAACGTGGGAGAGGCATTGGCCCTTCGTTCAGCGAATTTGCCGGTTCAGGCTTCTCGGGAGGTTGGGAGCGCGGCCTCATCTTCTGTCGAGCCTACTCCTTCCAAACAGGAGTTACAGGATCAAATCCGTGAACTCACGAACTCCAACCTGGAGTTGCGTCAACGGTTGGATGAGCAGACGAAACGAATGAAAGACTTAATCGAGGAAATGAACCGCTTCCGTCTCGAACTCGACCAGTCCAACACGAAACGGCCACCTCGGAAAAGTCCTTCATCTCCGTAGGCCCTACACGTATGTGTTATCAGCGAACGGTCGCGGGGGTGGTGGCCTTCAGGGCAACCGCCTCCTTGGTCACCTGATTTATGGGCAAGGGAAAGAAACCTGCCTTGATCACGGCCTCTTGTCCTTCCTGACTCATGACAAAGGTCAAGAATTCTTTCACCGCGGGCGGCAACGGAGCCTTCGGATTCTTGTCAATGTACAGGTACAGCACGCGTCTCAGGGGATACGTTTGGTTAGCAACGGTCGCTGAAGAGGGAGTAATGAACGGCATTCCCGCAGCCTCTGCCAGCGGCAGAATGCGGACATTCGAACTCTGCAATCCAAAGCCGCTGTAACCAATGCCGGTTTGAGTCCGGCTGAGATCTAAGATGACCGATGCCGCTCCGGGGTCTTCATGCAGACCTGGCATAAATTCTCCACCGGCGAGACAATGCTCCTGGAAGAACGCTCTAGTCCCTGACTTCCGATCCCTCCCGTAGAGTTCGATCTTTGCATTTTCCCATCCATCAGTTAGACCAAGTTGCCCCCATTTTGTGATGGCGGTCTTGTAGCCCCGATTTCTCGTGGTCGAGAAGATTGCATCCACCTGATCCAAGGTGAGACCCTGCAAGGGATTGTCCTTGTGCACATAAAGGGCGACGGCATCCACTGCGACCGGCACCGCCATGGGTTCGTATCCATGCTGAGACACGAACTGTTTGATTTCGTCATCGAAGAGCTCACGCGATGTGGAGATCAGCGGAGGAAAGGACCGTTCATCGATGACCACAACCTTTCCAACCTTCTCGGGAGGCGGTTCTAAGAATTTTGCGATCGCTTGGGTAGAGCCGCCGCCTCGGATATCAAAGGTCACCTTTGGTTGGCGTCGTTGAAATTCCAGGCTGAGGCGCGACAATAAGGGATACATGGTGTCCGATCCCTGCACTTTAAATCCTCCAGTCACTTGTGACTGCGGATTATAGCGGGCAAGATTGGCGTCGACATTCACCGATGCGAACGGACCGACTTGTTCAGCCTTTGCATTCACAGGCGGAATGGCTGTCAATATGGCACACAGCACCATACCCGTGACGCCCAAGCTTCGTGCTGCCAGCCGATTAGACTGGTAGTTCCGTTGAAACATCTTCGCATCCTCCTTGTTATGGTCGAAACTGCCGCTCGTTGCTTTCTCCACCATAGCGTAAAGCAATTGCAGCCAGGTAACCTCAGTGTTACAGGTTTGTTAACTTTGGAAGGGGAATCGATGACGGACCGGATCAGAGGAAACGAAAGTACCGAACCGCACTATTACCGGTTGCTTGATCGCGCTGGAGCACGACGGCACCTGATTTGGTCGTCTCGTTGACCGTCAGCGACATGCGGGCAGAGAACATATCGCTTTTTACGTCATACACGTTGAGCAGACGGAGTTCTTTGGCGATTTCGGCGAAACTGCCGACACGATCCAGATCCTGAATCGTTTTAAATGGACGACTCTGAATGATCTCTCCCGCCATGGATTGGGTGATGCGGGGATCCAGCGCTTGTAAGACCATGAAGTCGGCGGTATTGATATTGACGCGGCTTTCCCCATCTTGCGGAAAGACCGTCACGTACTGCAGCAACTTGTCGATGATCTCAGGCGTCATTCCCTTGATTAATCGGATCTCGCGCACGGTTTGCAGAGGTCCGTTCGCCGCACGATAGGCGGGACGAAGCGATTGGTAATAGACGCTCTCGGCTCCCGCTGCTTCGGGAATGTCGTCGACATCGACCCAATCGACAATAGCATCGACGAGATCAGGATTGATTTGCAGGAGATTGAATAACCGTTTGACCCTGAGAATCTTGCCTTTCCTCGCATTCGGATCGACGTTTGCTAAATCATTCAGGTTCAGCTTTCCTCGTTCGTCCTCAATCTGGGCCGTCATGAGGCCGTCTCCGATCGCATATTTCTCGATCGGAAAGGCCCAGAGATCCGTCGGTGCATCGTAAAACTGCCCTGTTTGTTTATCTTTGAGAAGATCTTGCTGCAACACGGCGCGTGCGGCCTGCACGGCAGCGCGGGTGAGGACCGTGGCCTTGAAATTATCACGGAACGCCGCGGCATCACGATACTCGCGGCGCGCGTCACTGTCGAATTCAAGGATCAGCGCAACGAGGAGGGCAAGGACGAGGAGGGCGAGAAGAAGGGCGACGCCCCGTTCATCAGGCTTTCGCATAAGACACGATTCTGAGCGTCGCGTCGAGGTTCACGGGATTGTCATACTTCGGTTTGACCTG
The DNA here is from genome assembly GCA_946479785.1 of uncultured Nitrospira sp. The sequence continues at coordinate 21,872 of CAMLHQ010000041.1, read as the reverse complement.
GAGATGCCGCACTTGCACGTCATAGGGGGCCTGTTCGAGCGCGACCAAGAGTGCGAGCAGTTGTGGCAGCTGGACCCCATCAAGCCGAAGATCGACTGACGTCTCCTGGTATCCTTGCACGATCGTCGGCTGCTGTGGCTGCATGCCCACGATGCGATCGCGAATCTGCACGGAGGCCGCCGCTTCTTCCATGAACGCCAAGAGGGAGAATTGGCCCTCGGCAGGTGGCAACCGCTGTTCCAGTTTAGTGACACGGGCCTGCTTCGCAACATACTCGGCAGCCAAGACCGACAACTCGCCGCGTTCTTTCGACTTTCTGACCACTTGCCGTTCGAGCTTGTCAATCCTGACCAAAAGCGGATCGACCACCAGAAGAAAGAGCAGGGTGGCAATCACGACGGCTCCTCCGGCCGCCACGATGGCCCGTTCGCGAGTGGCCATATGCCGCCAGCGTTCTTGAAGCATCGGCATCATGGTCGTTGCACCGTATAGGTTAAGCGGAAGACCACTTGGTTGGCCACGGCGCCCACTCTCGTATCGGTCACTGCTGCTCCCTGGAAGGCCTGATTCGACATAAAGGCTTGCTTGATCTTTTCGACGGCATCGAATGAGCTCGTTTCTCCTTCGAGATGGACTGACAGTCCCTCGATGGTCAGCTCGCGTATGGTCAATGGAATCCCGGGAGGAAGCTGTTTGGCTAAATCAGACAGGTTTGCCAGTACATTATTGCGGCTGCTGTCGATAACGGACAAGCTCTTATCGAGTTGGGCCACCCGGTAGCGGGCGACGTCGAGCTCTTCACCCGGCGCGGCACCGGCACCGAACGACTGTGCAAACTGCGCTTGAAGTTCTTGCCTCACTTGCGCCAGCGTGGAATTTTTCACCATGACTCGGACGGAAAGGTCGGCCGCCGCCAAAAGTCCGAGGATCAGCCCTCCCCAGAGCGCCAAGCGTCGATCTTGGCGGGATTCGCCTGCCGAAGCGGCTTCAGCCGGCGCCGTGAGATCGAGTGCGACATCCGAGCCGATCGTCTTGCTTTTCCAGCGCGGACGGACAATTTTCGGATGAATGGCTAGCCCGAACGCGATCGAGAAGGCTCTGGGACAATTAGGGCCAAATCCTTGCCTGGGACCTACGGGAATCAGTCCCAGTTCGTTCGCGACATGTCCGCTTAATTCCCGGAGCTTGGAGCCTCCGCCTGATACCCAGCAGTGGGACAACCGCTGATGTGCAGTGCCTTCATACGCATGCAGCGACACCCGCAATTCCTTCAACAGTGGTTCCAGCCACGCATCGACTTCCTGGACAGCCATGGCCCGTTTCCGTCGCTCCGCCTCGGCGAAACTGCACGCATAGCGAACCGCCAGAGCATGGGTCAAATGGTTCCCGCCCCAGAGCACGGTGCGGAGCACAGCAGGCCGTCCTTCGTGGATCAAACACAGAGTTGTTTTCGTGGCCCCGACGTCAATGATCGCCAGATCGCCGGGAACAGGAGAGCCTTCCTCCTGAAGAAATTTGGTCACGGAATAGAGCGCCATGCCGTCCACACCGATCGCAGCCGGCTTCAAATCCGCTGCAGCAAGGAATTTGAGGTGCTCAGCTACCTTGTCTTTCGGAGCCGCTGTAATGAGCACGTCAGCTCCCTTGGGCTTTTGGCTTCCCTCGACCACTCCTCTAGGCGGGAGCACGACACTGCCCATTGCCACATCATCCAGCGCCATAGGAATCAGGTTTTCGACTTCGAACGGCACGACCTGTTCGAGCTTGGCCGCGTCGCGGAATGGAAACGAGAGGGTCCGAATAAAGAGATCCTGGCAGGGGAGGGCCGTCACTATGTCGCCGCTGCCGTACAGTCCATGCTGCCAGAGAAAGTTTCGTAGATGCCCGGCAAGACGTGCTGGCTCTGGGCTTTCCGGTTTCCCGAACGGAAGTGGAAGATGAAAGTATTCGACCGATTCCCGGCCGGTCAAACGCCGACGGAACCGGACAGCCTTAATGGCTGTCTGCCCGATATCAAGCCCAACACATTCGGCAATCATCGCGTAAAGGCTGTTCCCATTTTAATGGCCACTGAAGCCTGTTCATCGAGTAGCGTATCTTACAAGGTTAGCTTGGGATTTGCGACTGACCCTGCAAGCTTGAACGTCAGGGGAGTGCCGGGCGGAAGCGGTGGAATCGGCAGATTTGCCGCCTTCTGAGCCCATCCTGCTCCAGCCAGCGCTGTCACAGTGAGATCCAACGTGCTCAACTGAACCGGTTGCTGGAGCAGGAGACGTCCCTGCGCCGTCACAGTCCCGTCAGGTCCATCGCCTTTAAAATCAGTGATCTCGCAGACGGCATCGCGGCAGGTCACGGTAAGTGTCACTCGGCTAAAGCTGAGAGAAGGAATGGCCGCCGTTCCAAAGGGGATCCGTTCCAGTACCAATTCCTTGATTTCTGCTTTCCATGAACCGTCACCTCTGAACGCGATTCCTTCCTTGCCGCGATTCTCCCACCGCTGGACGACATCGGCTTGCAGAAGTCCCTTCGCTACAAAGGGTTTAACGACCGCAGCCAGATCGACTTGTTGTAGGTGCGCCTTCAACGAGACCGGTCCCAGAAACGACCACGATGAGGCGCTAACGGTTCCTGTCGCTCTTCCGGCGCCGGCCTGGCCGCCACCGGGGAACTGTACGAACGCATCCACTGTCTGCTTTCCGATGAGTAAGCCGAGCACCCCCACATTAAGCCGCATCAGTTGAACGGGAATGGTCGCGCCGCCTGGTTTCGTCCAAGTCAGATCCCGCCATTCCACAGCGACAGGAATTCCAGGTGACCACTCGACCGCTCGGATTTCTCCCCCCGTCGCTCTGGTCAATTCCGAGATAATCCTCCCCTGCAATGTGCCAAAGGGAAAGGTGAGATAGAGAAACAGGAGAAAACTGCCCAGCCCGCCGAGCACCCAGGCCATAGGCTCCTTCTTCAAGGTAAATGTCGATGGCCAAGAAAGGCGACCCGTCATGATCGCACCCCCACCGGCACCCATTGACGAACGGTGCGCAGTTCGTCATCGTCTTGCGTCAAGATCAATTCGATCAGTACCGCGCTTGGCGAGGCAGTTCTCGTTCGCCCGTCCCATTCGTCGGACCAGACATTGGCTTGGGAATCGTAGTATCGAAGATTGAACCCTTTGACATGTTTCGCCAGTTCCAACTGATCCACGCTTTCGTCAGTGAGCCCATAAAGATTGCGCCTGATGAACCGAAGGAGGCGATCGCCTTCCCGCGCATAGACGATCCGAACTACCTCCGTTTCCTGCGCGGATTCCACGCCTCGAAATTGACCGAGCGTGAGGAAGGCCACAGTATCGGCCGGCTGCCCCTCTTGCGTCGAATTGAGTCCCATCCAAGGTCCGATAGGATTAGACACGGAGGCGGTCAATTCTTCTGCCATGATGCGCAATGTGCTTCTCAAGACCTGTTCCCTCGCCGCTGTAATGCGGGCGCGGTCGATCGCCGCGGTGCTCAGCTGCAACGACCCGAACACCATGGCGGCAATGACCGCCACAAGCGCCGTGGCCAACAACACCTCGACGAGGGTAAATCCTCGTTCAGAAGCCTGTACTGGGTGGTGCGAACACATAGGTGTTGGCCTCGAGCACTTCATCCGTAGACCCTTGTTGCCAGAGAATTTGGATCTTGACCTCACGAACCGCATTCAACGGTGTTGAGGTGACGATGCGCTTCCACCGATACTTGTCCGCGCGATTGGCGATGTCACCGAGCGCCTGGTAGCCCGGAGGGGGATTTCGGAAATCCCCGGTGGTTTCTCCAAGGGGAAAGACCGAACTCAACTCTGCTTCAATCAGTTTTTCCTGGGCCAACATCGTGGCAGCGGTGATATCTGCGGCACGAGACTGTAGATCGAGATCCCAATTCCGCAATCCAAGCAGGATCGGTAATGCCAACGCCAGGATCGCGATTGAAATCATCACTTCGAGTAGCGTGAAGCCGCTCGAGTTGTTTAAAGGGAAATGCCTCGTCATCTGAGAGCTTCGCATAGCTGTTATCGTCGCACTCATTCTTCTGTGGAATGCGCTACTTTGGAGCGCCAACAGGAAATGCAGATCGTACTCCGGCGGTGACCGGCTGAAGTAACGGCCGGATGCGATCGGGAATCCTCAACGGTTGAGGCGGATCGACGCGCTGGTCCGTGATGCGAATCATTGCCGTGACTGGTTCCACCAGGATGCCCATCAGATTGTTGTCGGTATCGGTCAAATACATCGTCGCCGGGTCGATTCGTCCATTGGGGTAAAAGAAGAGTTCCGTGCGACCAGAGTCTTTCCTCGTGGCCCCCACCTGGATATCGGCAAATCTGACCGTCTCAGACAATCTGGTCGGTTGGGCCCAGGTTGGATCAAGAGGAATTTTTTCCTGGTTGCCGTCCATCACCATTGGCCAATAGATCCCTTGATCGATGTCGACGTACAACCGCACGGTCTTCTGAGTCGTCATTGCCAACTCTTGAAAAGACTTCAGCGCTCGCACCCATTTTCTCCCGACGCTGCTCAAACTGTCTCCGATTGTGATTCGGGGAATAACCAGACTGAGCATCCCGCCCAACAAGAATAGCACCATGATGAACTCCAACAGGGTAAAGCCGGACTCACTCCTGACGCTGGATGACGACTTCTGGCCTCTACCCCTCTGCCTCATGTCTATTCTTTATCCATATTCCAATTCGTGATATCGGCGTTCACCCCTTCGCCGCCGGCTTCGCCGTCCGTGCCGAACGACGTGATTTCGTAATCGCCCTTGATCTGCCCATATTGCCCCTGCTGGACCGGGGCCGGGCTCAGATACCTGTAGGGATTGCCCCAGGGATCTTCAGGCACATTGGGGATATAGCCTCCAAGCTTCCATTTTTTCGGAATGACGCCGACCGACGGCTTCTCGACCAAGGCTTTCAACCCTTGCTCCGTCGTCGGATAGACGCCGTTGTCAAGCTTGTAGAGCTGTAGGGCGCCTTCAATGTTCCGGATCTGAACCTTGGCCGCCGTGCGCTTGGCGTCGTCGGTACGGCCCATGATCCGCGGCACGACCAGCGCGGCAAGGATCGCCAAAATGGCGACTACGACCATGATTTCGATGAAAGTGAATCCTCGTTCGGACTGCAGGAGCCTCTGCCTGACTCGATCCGCTTGTGTATGTGCACCCACCGGCTTCCTCCTTCGATTGACCATTACTTACCGTACCATTTGGCCCATCTCAAAGATGGGAAGCAGAATGGCCACCACAATGAACAGTACAATCACGCCCATCACGACGATCATGACCGGTTCCAGTAATGAGGTAAATCGAGTGATGACTCGATCGACTTCTCCGTCGTAAATCTGTCCGATCCTCCGGAGCATTTCTTCCATTTCGCCGCTTTTCTCTCCGACAGCGATCATGTGGGTAACGAGCGGGGGAAATTCTCCACTCCGCTTCAATGGCTCAGCAATGGTTTCTCCCTCGCGAATGTTTTGCCTGGCCTCTTCAACTGCCTGCTCCAAAATGCGATTGTTCATAACCCGCCTCGAGACGTCCAGGGCATCCAATAACTGGACTCCGCTGGACAGCATCGTAGCCAGTGTACTCGCCAATCTGGAGATCGACACCATGCGGGCGACCTGGCCGATCAACGGCAACTTGAGAAGCCACCGATCCGCCATGACATGACCCGTTTCCGTTCTCATGAAGCGGCGCGTTCCCCATATCCCCGCCAATACCATGGCTAACAGCACCATCCAGTAATCCGAACAAAAATGACTGACTTCCATTAGAACGAGAGTCGGCCATGGCAATGCCTGTTTGGAATGGGCAAAGACAGCGGTGATTTTCGGTACGACGAACGTCACGAGAAAAAACAAAACGAGGGTCCCGACCACTAGCATGATCGCCGGATAGAGAATTGCGTTCGTCACTTTGTTCTTGAGTGCCAGTTGTTTGTCCAGGAATTCGGCCAAGCGATACAAAATTTGATCCAGCGCGCCGCTGCTTTCGCCGGCGCGTACCATGTGAACGTAGATGGGTGAGAAATCTCTGGGATAACGCTCAAGCACGGCGCTGTAAGATGCGCCTCCGCGAATCGCTTCACGAATGTCGGCGAGCAGGCCTTTGACCGATTTTTTCTCGGTCTGGTCCATCAGCACGCCCAATGCATCGACCAACGGCAGACCGGCGACCAGAAGCGTCGCCATTTGCCTGGTCATCAAAGCGACATCGGTTACGGAGAGGGCAGGGGAGCGCCCGACTCCGGCAACCGGACCGGAACCAGAACGGGCGACAATCGCCTTTGCACCTTCATGCTCCGCCATCTCGGTAGGGAAGACGCCGTCTTTACGCAACTTGAGACGGGCGACTTTGGGGCTTTCAGCATCGACGATGCCGGTCGCGGAGGCGCCGTCCGCCTTATACCCTCTGTATTGGTAGACCGGCATCGTTAGACTTCGACCTCTTGTTGCGTCATGCGCATGACCTCTTCTGTGGTCGTAATCCCTGCGAAGATCTTTTCGGCGGCTTCTTCTTTCAGGAGGATCATCCCTTTCGCGACTGCCGCCTGTTTGATGGCGGCCGAATCGGCTTTGCTGCCGATCAACCGCCGAACCTCATCGTCCAGAACCAGCAGCTCGTGAATGCCGGTCCGGCCGCGATAGCCGGTCTGACTGCATGCGGCACAACCGGTACCCCGATAGAACGTCGGTCTGGTTTTTCCGGGAACTACCCCAAGTCTGATGAGTTCTTCATCATCCGGCTGATAGGCTTTCTTGCATTCAGGGCAGACTTTTCGAATCAGCCGCTGTGCCAACACCGCCACTACGGAAGAGGCAACGAGGAACGGTTCGATACCCATATCGATCAATCGAGTGGCCGCACTCGCAGCATCGTTTGTGTGGAGCGTTGAGAAGACCAAGTGTCCCGTGAGGGAGGCATGGATGGCGATCTCGGCCGTTTCCCGATCCCGAATTTCTCCGATCATGATGACATCCGGATCTTGCCGAAGAATAGACCGGAGTCCCGCAGCGAAGGTCAGATTGATCTTGGGATTCACCTGCATCTGTCCGATGCCGAGCAGTTGATATTCTACAGGGTCCTCAACAGTGATAATGTTCTTGTCGGGCGCGTTGATCTCGCTCAGCGCCGCATAGAGCGTCGTCGTTTTGCCGCTACCCGTCGGCCCGGTCACGAGAAGAATCCCGTGCGTCAACTGAATGAGTTGTTGGATGATGCGAAGACGGTCAGGCGAAAATCCCATCTCGGAAAGATTGAGCAGCCGGTTCTCTTTTTCAAGCAAGCGCAGCACGACCCGTTCACCGTGCGACGTAGGCAAGACGGACACGCGAAGGTCCACATCTTTACCGGCCGTACGGATGGCAAACCGTCCGTCCTGCGGCAGCCGCTTTTCCGCAATATTGAGACCTGCCATGATTTTCAGACGGGCGATGATGCTTGACTGCAAGTGCTTCGGCGGCGTGAGGATCGGGTAGAGTACACCGTCGATTCGATAGCGAACCACCAACCCCCGCTCAAAGGATTCAAAGTGGATGTCGCTCGCACGTTGCCGCACGGCTTGGAAGAGCACGGAATTCACGAGCCGGATGATCGGCGCTTCGTCCGTCGCATCGAGCAGATCTTGTGGTTCGTCCAGTTCATGCGCGATCTGGTCCAGATTTTCGCTGGCGGCAATGTCTTCCATCACTTGCTCAGCGCCAGTTGGGCTGGCAACTTCGTCGTAAGTCCGATTCAAACAATTCAGCAAGGACATGGTGCTGGTTAACACGGCCTTGACCGGCATCCCTAACAAGAGGCGTAAGTCATCAAGCGCCGCTGTTTCTAAAGGATCGGTGGTGGCTACTACGATCGCGCCCTCTTCCATCTTGAGCGGCAACACGCGATACCGGCGGGCAAAATGAATCGGCACCTTCTTGATCCATTCATGATCGACTTGATTGACGTCCAAGTGAGGGAGCCAAGGCATTTCGAACTGCATGGCGAGGGCTTGTAACAGCAGGTCCTCCTCAATCGCCCTGATTTTGAGCAAAGCTTCCCCGAGACGCCCGCCCTTGGTTTGTTGGACATTGAGGGCCTCGAGCAACTTGGCTTCTGACAGGCCAAATTTCTGTTCGAGAATCGCTCCCAACAATGGTCTGGTCACATGCGTCTGTTTGGCCACCATACGTTCCATTCACCCATTGTCTCTGGGGTTTATCCTGCTCGTTACCGAGATGCGCGAATCACGTAACTGCCAGAAAGATAATAAGATTACTCCTCTCTTACCGGCCATGACAAGCAGCATTCGCAGCAGCGGTCTTGCAGGGTGAATACCTAGTCCGGGGAGAGATTTCTGTAGGCGAGGGGGACGATTCTCTATATCGTCGCGAGATCGATTAGCGAATATCGAACAGCATCGTCGTGCGCTGATTATTCCGCAGGATATCAAGCTTGACAGATTGTTCATTGCGCAACTGCTGGAACAACGAGAGCATCGTCCCGGGATCTTTGATTTCCACGCCATTAACTTGTTTTAGAACATCCCCGTACTGCAGGCCGATCTTCTCGTAGAAACTGGAAGGGGCGATGTAATCCAAACGAAAACCGCTCATTGTCCCGTTGGCCAGCACCGGAACGGCTCTGGCTTGCGACAAAAGCTTCGGCACGTCATTGAGAGCCTGTTCGACTTCCCGGCGATCGAGCACCTTCTTGATCTGCCCGCCAGAAAGGGCTGCTGCCGGACCAGTCGAAGCTACCTGGGTCACAGGAGGTTTGTCCGGCTGTCCAGTCGACAATTCCAACAGTTCCTGCTGATCTCCTTGCCGAATCACGATCCCGTTATGCCTGATTTCGCTGATTTCTCCAATGTCCGGAATCTGGTCGTGTAGCCGGAAAAAGAGCTGCCGTTTGCTCGAGAGTTCTTCGATGATCGCGGAGACCCCTGCACGATCGCCGACGACGACTCCAAGCAATTTGATCTTCGATGCGACGTTCAACAATTGCCGCATAGGCCCACCGGCACCCGCGACCCCGCCAGTCATCCCGATTGGATCGGGTGGGAGAGGAAACAACCCGCTCATACGTACTTGTTCCGCCAGTGCAGACGGGGAACGAGTCCCTGAACGGTCCTGATCAAGGGCGGTCTGCGGCAGTGCAACTCCGGACGGCACGAATAACGCCTCAGCAATGACGGCATTAATCGTGTGGGCGATCAAAAATGTCGCTCCGAGGACAAACAGCAATATGAGCATGCGGCGCGATGTCATTCTCGTACGACTAAGAATAGGCCGTCATTGTAATGCGCTGACCGAAGAGGCGCAATAGATGTCGATGCCTTAAATCCAGGGGTGTTTACGCAGTACCAAAGTGGCCGGACCCCTGTTGGCTTGAACATGAGACACGTGGAGTCTGCTGACGAGCCTGCCGATACATCCGGATGAGATCTATGACTCAGTGGACAATCGTCCTGAATCGCTCCATAATTTCGTCCACAACAAAAGGAGACGCTCCGTGAAGAAAGCTTTACTGACCGGCATCACAGGACAAGACGGTTCGTACCTTTCGGAATTCCTGCTCAAGAAAGGCTATGAGGTCTACGGTATCATTCGACGATCGAGTTCCTTCAATACGGGCCGGATTGATCCCATCTATGAGGATCCTCACGTTCCTCAACGGCGCCTGCATCTGGTCTACGGCGATCTCAACGACGCGAGTTCGCTGAACCGCATCCTTCGTACGGTTCAACCGGACGAAATCTACAATCTGGGAGCACAAAGCCACGTCCGCGTGAGTTTCGACATTCCCGAATATACCGGAGAAATTACCGGCCTCGGCACGATTCGTCTCCTCGAAGCCATCCGTGAATCCGGCAGGAAGCCCAAGTTCTACCAGGCCTCCTCCAGCGAGATGTTCGGAAAAGTGCTTGAAGTTCCGCAACGGGAAACGACCCCCTTTTACCCTCGCAGTCCTTATGGTGCGGCGAAAGTCTATTCCTACTGGATCACCGTCAATTATCGCGAAGCGTATAATCTCTTTGCATGCAACGGCATTCTCTTCAACCATGAATCGCCACGACGAGGAGAAACATTCGTGACCAGGAAGATTACGAAGGCTGCGGCTCGCATCAAATTGGGTGTGCAGAAGGATCTGTACCTGGGCAATCTTGACGCCAAGCGCGACTGGGGATATGCCGGCGACTACATTGAAGCCATGTGGCTGATGTTGCAGGCCGATCAACCGGAGGACTACGTCATTGCAACGGGCGAGACCCACACTGTGCGCGAAATGCTTGAACTGGCGTTCGATCGCCTGCAGCTTGATTGGAAAAAATACGTCAAGATCGACGAGAAGTACTATCGCCCGACGGAAGTGGATCTCCTTATCGGGGACGCGAGCAAAGCCAAACGGCAGCTAGGATGGTCTCCCAAGGTCGGATTCCATGAATTGATCACCATGATGGTCGATGCCGACCTCGCGGCAGAACATGAGCGGCTGGAAGGCGTGAAGGGAAGGAAATGACATGGCATCGTTTTGGTCCGACAAGCGTGTCGTCGTCACCGGCGGAGCCGGCTTCCTAGGCTCCTTTGTAGTGGAGCAGCTTCGAGCCAAGGGCTGCCAGCATATCGTCGTGCCTCGAAGCCGGGACTACGACCTCGTACAAATGGAGGCCGTGCGGCGTCTTTACGAAGACGCCAACCCGGACATGGTTATTCACTTGGCCGCTCGGGTTGGCGGAATCGGCGCGAATCAGGCAAATCCCGGGCGCTTTTTTTACGATAACTTGATGATGGGCAGTCAACTCATCGAAGTCGGCCGCCAATGCGGGCTAAAGAAGTTCGTCGCCTTGGGAACGATCTGTGCGTACCCCAAGTTCGCCCCCATACCATTCAAGGAAGAAGACATCTGGAACGGGTATCCGGAAGAGACCAATGCACCATATGGTCTTGCAAAGAAAATGATGCTGGTGCAGTCGCAAGCCTACCGGCAGCAGTACAGGTTCAACTCGATCGCTTTGTTTCCGGTTAATTTGTACGGCCCCCGCGATAATTTTGATTTAGAAACCTCACACGTAATTCCGGCTTTGATCCGCAAATGCGCGGAAGCCCAAGAGACAGGCGGATCTGAGATTGTCTTATGGGGGGACGGGACACCGACTCGCGAATTTCTCTATGTCGAAGATGCTGCAGAAGGGATTCTTCAGGCTGCGGAACAGTACAATGATTCGCTCCCGCTCAATCTGGGAACAGGTGAGGAGGTCACGATTAAGAGCCTTGCGCTCATGATTGCCACAGAACTCGGCTACCATGGCCGTATCGTATGGGACAAGACCAAGCCGAACGGCCAGCCTCGCCGATGTTTGGACGTCAGCCGCATCAAACAGGCGATCGGTTTTCAAGCCAAGCATTCGCTTCGCGAGGGGCTCAAGAAGACTATTCGATGGTTTCAAGCCAATCGCGCCTCCATCCGAGAGGTGCACTTTTAATCCAAAGACCCACCGCTTTTGTCCCTCTGTCTCCTTCTCTCCTCTGGACCATTTGTGAGCGGGATTGGCACAGACTTAGCTCTTTGTCAGGTCAGAATAGATTGATTACCCCTTCTAACTCCTTGACGCATAAAGCCAACCGCACAGACTCTTGTGGCCTGAGTCTTGCTGTTAGGAATTCTGATGAGGAATAACGATTAATGGCTGACCCTCACGCTTTCAGTACATTCTCAGAAACTACCCAAATGGAATTCGGGTTTGACGCATCCGAAAAATACGAGCGGGGCCTGGTGCTCCGAAAAGCCGGCCTCTACAAGCAGGCGATTGAAGAATTCGAACAGGCGGCCGGTAGCCGCAGCCATGCCCTCAAGGCCTATGCTCAAATCGGACTGTGCTATACGTCGAGGAGGCGGTCTGAAGAAGCTGTGGCAGCCTTTCGTAAAGCCTTGAAATGCTCGGAGGCTTCCACGAAAGAGACCGTGCAGATTCTCTACGTGCTCGGCCGTACGCTCGAAACGCTCGGGCGAATCGACGAAACGCTCGAAGCCTATCGGTGGATCAGGCGGGAGGACCCGGGCTATCGGGATGTGGAGAGCCGCATTCAGCAGTTGAGTACCAGACGAGTGTGGGCACAGGGCACGCGCCCACCACAACAATCATGGGTCAGTGGCGTCCTCCAATCGTGGCAAGAGCTCCTCCGCCCTTCTAAGTAGTTCCTCACGACCGATAGATCTCTTGGATTCTCTCGTAAATCGCTCCTGGTTCCTTCAGCGGTTCCCAGCCCAATACCGCAATCGAATCGTCCACATAGTGACGGGTTCTCATGCCATTCAGCACGCATGTAACGCCGGGCGTGCTTGACAACACCCATAGCGCCTTCCGTGACAACGATTCTCTCCGACGAGCTACCGGCAGAGGCGGATCGATTGACGCCGCAACTTTCTCCACGCGGCCACGACTTTTTTCCGTGGCTTCACGCCGAAGTCCCCTAAGTAAGGTCAAGAGCGCTGGCACGTACCGATCTTTCCAAGCCTCCCACTGCTCGGCGGATGCCCCGCTGACGAGGCGAGGAATTGCCTGCAGCACTTGGTTCACATGCGGCGCGATCATCTGTTGCTCGATCTGTTCCCAATGTTCCAATCCTTGAATATGGGGTCTGATCCGCGCCAACTCGGCACCCCAATTAAAGAAATCCTCCGGTTTTGTTCCTTCACCACCATGCGGAATAGTCGGAGCCAACGCCGATCGATACTCTTCCTCCAACAAACCGACCGCCCGCAGGGCTTCCTCAATGTTGACTGCATCGCCTTCGAGAGGAAAGTCCGCCAATCGCAGTACCCCTGCACCAGTCCTCGGCATGGCATTGAGCGGCCTGTTTACGAGCACCGCCACCTGTTCCTGTATCGCGAGTTGCAACAGGGTTTGATCCTGGTGGGTTCCGGTATTCCGCATCATCCAGGCACCAGCTTCGAATATATTCATCGGGCATTGCAGGACGGCGAAGTGATGTCGCGGCATTCCAAGAGAAGCGGCAGCGTTGGCTGCGACAACCAGCATGTGGGACAACGACGTTGATTCCGCACCTGCGGGATCGTCCGTTACGGTGTTTGAGGAGACTCCATACCACCGAATCCGACCTACCGCCACCTGTGATTCGAAATAAGCAAAGGCCTGTCCTAATCTGCGATAAAACTTTTCTCGCTCCTCGGCCACGATCGTTCCGCCACGATGCGCCGCTTCAGACAAAAAATATTCCGGATTATGAAGCAGGCAGATATCGAGCGTCGCCAATCCCAATCGATCTAGTGATCCATCGAGCTGATCACCCAGAAACTCCGGATGAATACAGTGCCACACGCCCTCACTATACTTCACCATATCGGGGTAGGGACGGCCGGCCTGTTCGCGCGTCTGCGCCAGCTTGAGATTCTGGCCCTGCACGTACCCGATCTTCGAAACGACAATCACTTCGTCTCTGCTAATCTCCTTCTGCTTCACGAGATCCCGCAGAACTGACCCGACCAAGCGCTCGCTCTCACCGTCCATATAGTTGGTAGAGGTATCGATCAGGTTCACACCGCACCGCAATGCTTTCGAGAGTGCCGCACCGTATTCCGGATCGCTGCCATCGACCCGATAGCAACCGAATCCCAACCTCGAGGAAGTCAATCCCGTCGGTCCGAACTGTGTGAAGCCATGTTCGAATTGGCCAACCGACCTGGGTTGATTGACAAGCCTGGCGGCATATCGAGCCGTGCCTTCAGCCGTGGCGCTCCCATCAAGCAATTGACCCTGCAATCTCGTGTGATCGGTAATTCGGTTAGATGATTTGGATGTCGCATGAAGCGCTTCAGCCACCGCCAAAGGATCGGTCAGGGGCTGTTGGCAGGAAAAGTTTCGGCAGAGATAGAGTGCAGCGTGACCATTCACCGTTTTCTTCCCGGCCAAAAGCGGATGGGCAGAAGAACCATCCACGATGTTAGTGGCGGCGATGATGCGGTTCGGCAGATATCCCTCTCTCATCGCCTGTAGAATCGCCGAGAACCCGGGATCATCGCTCCGACCGATCAAGGCGAGTTCGACTGGCCCTTCGGTCAGAAGGCCGACCACGGCCAAGCTCTTGGCGAACGCTCGCGGGTATCGCGTCATTTGCTTTCCATAGGCACGGATGGCCCCAATCGCGGCCTCGCGAAAATCCCAACGGTCAAGGTGAAACGAGAGCCGAGCCAAGAGTGCAGCAGCCACGGCATTGCCGCTGGGGGTTGCGCCGTCGGCGCCTTCCCGGCCACGAAGAATGAGGGCTTCATGTTCCTTTGCGGTAGTGAAGAACCCGCCATAATCGAAATCTTGATATGACTCAAGTAGATTTTCTGCCAACGTGCTGGCAGCTTCGAGATAGCGATCGTCTCCACAGGCCTCATAGAGATCAACCAGTCCTTCCCCCAAATAGGCGTAGTCCTCTAGTACAGCGTCGAGATGCGCGCGCCCCTTTCGCGATGTTCGAAGCAGGCGGCCGTCGGCTGTTCGATGGACGCGGAGTAGGAAATCCGCGGCACGCCGTGCCGCATCCACATAGTCTGAACGACCCAGCACGCGACCGCCTTCAGCCATGGCTGAAATCATCATGCCATTCCATGCCGTGATGATTTTGTCGTCCAAACCCGGCGCCACCCGTCGTTTCCGCGCCTCATAGAGGAGGGGACGAACACGCTGTATGGTCTCTTGCAGCTCATCGACGGTCAGATCCAATTCACGTGCAACCGCATCGATGGCATGCATCCGATTGGGAATATTTGTATGTTCCCAGTTCCCCTGCGCAGTAATGTCATAACAGGCACAGAATCGGCGAGCATCTTCATCATTATTGAGCGCCTCTCGGATCTCATCAGGCGTCCACACGAAGAACTTCCCTTCCACGCCCTCCGAATCGGCGTCGGTGGCTGAATAAAATCCTCCCTCGGAATCAGTCATCTCCCGAAGAATGTAATCCAACACTTCCACCACAACTTGACGATAGGCAGGCTGCTTGGTGACCTGGTGGGCTTCGAGATAGGTCCTCGCAAGCAAGGCGTTGTCGTAGAGCATCTTCTCGAAGTGAGGAACGAGCCAACGTTCATCCGTCGAATAGCGGGCGAAACCGCCCCCGATGTGGTCGTAGATGCCGCCCGCGGCCATCCCGTCGAGCGTTCGTGTGACCATACGCAACGCTTTGCCATCGCCGGTTCGACGGTAGCAACGAAGGAGTAAGGAGAGGCCGGCAGCAGGAGGGAACTTCGGCGCGGCTCCGAATCCTCCAAAGCGCGCATCAAAATCTTCGTCGAAATCGTGGACGACCGTGTCGAGAATCTCGTCGCTCACTGAGACGGGATTTGGCGTCTGCCATTCACGCTGCAACCGCGCTGTCATCTCCTGAGCCTGGCTGCGAAGGCCGGCTGCATCAGAACTCCACACGTCGGCGATCTTCCTCAGGAGATTTGGGAATCCGGGGCGGCCCCAGCGATCATCAGGAGGAAAATAGGTCCCGGCAAAAAACGGCTGTTGCTCGGGCGTGAGAAAGACGGTCATCGGCCAGCCACCCTGTCCGTGATTCATTGCCACAGTCGCAGCCATGTAGATTTCGTCCAGATCCGGCCGTTCTTCTCGATCCACTTTGATACAGACGAAATGGCGGTTCATCAAGGCCGCAATCGCTTCGTTTTCGAACGACTCACGCTCCATGACATGACACCAATGGCACGCGGAATAGCCGATCGACAAGAGAATGGGACGATTCTGCTCTCTGGCGACTTGTAACGCCTCCGAACCCCAGGGATGCCAATCGACAGGGTTGTAGGCGTGCTGGAGCAGATAGGGGCTTGTTTCGTGAATGAGCCGATTGGGCTTACGGTCCGATGCTGAATTGGGCATGCATCACGGTAGCATCGGGATCTGAAATGGGTCAACGTCGCAAAAAAGAAAAAGGTCCACGATGGGGATCGTAGACCTTTTTCTGCCGAAGTTAGCTTTGTCCGATCAGACAAAGCGACTCGCGTCGCAATTACTTGCCCTTCTTCTCGTCCTTCTTGTCCTTCTTCTCGTCACCGAAGGTGTCCATGTGGCCACCCTTCTTCTCATCCTTCTTGTCCTTCTTCTCATCGCCATAGACGAGGACGTGTCCACCCTTCTTCTCATCCTTCTTGTCCTTCTTCTCCTCACCGGCGAACGAAGGAGCGCTGAAGGTCACTGCCACTGCCACTGCCATGATGGCCATCAACATGCGCTTCATAATCCTCTACCCCCTTAAGAAATTGTGATGTTTGCCTGACCATCAGGCAAACGGGCGATACGGTAGCGAATTTCTCTCACCCTTGTCAATGTGTATTCCCGCCCTCTCGGTTACCGCTGAGACTATGAC
Source organism: uncultured Nitrospira sp. (assembly GCA_946479785.1). Next base: position 5,482 of record CAMLHQ010000041.1, on the reverse strand, counting down.
CGGAGCCTTATTATGGTATGTTTATAAGGATCAGGACGCAGGAACCATAAGAATGAACGATATTGGCCCATACTCAAACTATCGCCTAACTGTTCGGCTCGAACTCGCGAATAAACCAGGAATGTTTGCCAAAGTCGCCTCAGCTCTCGCCGAAGAAGGGGCTAACTTGGGCGCGGTCGATCTGGTTTCGGCCACTGCCGACCGGATGGTACGAGACGTGACCTTCGACGTGCGCGATGAACCACATGGTGAACGCGTCTTATCCACACTGAATGACATTCCCGATGTCACCGTGGTCTCGGCCTCGGATCGTATTTTTTTGTTGCACCTGGGAGGGAAAATCCAGGTTAAGAGTAAGCTGCCCATTACCACACGCAATGTTCTCTCGATGGTCTATACCCCTGGTGTGGGACGGGTCTCCCAGGCTATCGCCAAGGACAAAACAAAGGCTTATGCCTTCACGACAAAATGTAACAGCGTAGCCGTCGTGACTGACGGATCGGCGGTTCTCGGACTTGGAAATCTCGGGCCGGACGCCGCGCTTCCCGTAATGGAAGGCAAAGCCATGCTTTTTCGGGAACTGGCAGGAATCGATGCCTGGCCAATCTGTCTGGCTACGCAAGACCCTGACGAAATCGTGAGAACGGTGCAGGCCATCGCTCCTGGATTCGGCGCCATCAATCTCGAGGATATCGGCGCTCCTCGCTGTTTCGATATCGAACGTCGCCTCAAGGCCTCGCTCGACATTCCAGTCATGCATGACGATCAACATGGAACGGCAGTGGCACTGCTGGCGGCCTTGACCAATGCACTGACCGTCGTTGGAAAAAAGATCGACCAGATTCATGTCGTGGTTAACGGACTCGGTGCGGCTGGCACCGCCTGCTGCCGCATGCTCCTCGCCGCTGGCGTTTCCCACCTGGTCGGCTGCGATAAGGAAGGCATCATCCTCCATGGAGAAGCTGACCAATTGCGCGCTTGCCGGACGGACCTCACAGCCTGCCTGACTCCGAACCAGCCGCACGGCAGCTTGCGCGATGCCTTACGTGGCGCCGATGTGTTTATCGGCCTTTCCGTCGGCAACGTCCTTGGAGCCGACGATCTGGATCTCATGGCACCGGATCGCATCGTCTTTGCCATGGCCAATCCAGATCCTGAGGTCTCTCCCGAGCTGGCCGTCTCACATTGCCGCATCTTTGCGACCGGGCGCTCTGACTTCCCCAACCAAATCAACAATGCATTGGTTTTCCCCGGCATCTTCCGCGGCGCCCTGGACATGCAGGCCACCGAAATCAACGAATCGATGAAGCTCGCAGCGGCCAAGGCCCTAGCTGATACAATTCCGAAACCCGCACTAAGCGAGGACTACATCATTCCCAGCGTTTTCGACAAAGACGTCGTCCCTCGCGTCGCGCGAGCCGTTGCCGCAGCCGCCCGTGACACTGGCGCAGCACGCCGACGGTCACGCATCTCGGATGAACGGGCTCCGGCCTAGGCCCTCTCACGTCAAGCCATCATCGACTTCATTCTCGCCCTTCAGGCCCGCCTGTGGGCTATGTTACAATGCCCGCGATCCCTTCGGGAGGCGCAAAAGCCGATGCCGTTTTCAGCCAGCAAGTTCATCAAATTTCGAAACGGAATGCAGAAGCGAATTGGGTCGCTGCGTTCAAAGACCGAAGACAGTATGGATGTCGCCGTCGATACGATGATGGAGGAGCGGGTCGATAGCTATTTTCGGGTCGAGCAGGGGCTGGATGAGATTATCAAGTCCTTGTTGCAGATTGAAGAAGAGTTACAACAGATTTGCGACCTGTCCGGTGCAATGCGGTTGGAATCGCGATTGGAGTTCGTAGAAGATCGTTGGGACGACTTGGACAGCGAAATCAGAGAGAGGCCGCGCCGACGCCGAAGAAAAATCAGCCTGGCCGACATGTTGAAGGCGGCGAGTGGAGGAGGGGGAGATCTTTCCCAAAGCTCGGGAAGCGTCAACAATGCAGTGGATGCTTATGCCATCATGGGCGTGGAATTCGGCAGCTCCCTTGCCGATGTCACCGCCGCATTCAGACAAAAAGCGAAACTGCTCCATCCCGATGCGAACAACGGCGACCGCAGCTCCGAGCCGGAATTACGGCGCATGCTCGATGCCTATCAATTTCTGAAAGAATATCTGAGCCTCAGCAATAGCGAACCGATGCGTCCTCCAGACCGTCCTTACAGCCCAGCCGAGTAACCGACGGTGACGACACCTTTACACAAACCTTACATCACCGACCGGGCCGCGCTCGAAACCCTGTGCACGCAGCTACGGTCGAGCCCGAGGTTGGCGCTCGACACGGAGTTCGTTGGCGAAGACAGCTTCATCCCGAAGCTTGAACTCATCCAGGTCGCCAGCCCAGAGATTGCTGCCGTCATTGATTTTCCCGCCGTACAAACCAACGGCTCGCTCGCACCATTTTGGGATCTGATTTGCGATCCTCAAGTTGAAAAGGTGGTCCATGCAGGCCGTCAGGATCTTGATCTCTTTGCGCTCCACGCCGGCCAAATTCCCAAACCTTTTTTCGATACTCAGATCGCAGCGGCCATGTTGGGCTTCGGCGCGCAAGTCGCCTACGCCAATCTGGTCCAACGTATCCACGGAACCAAATTGGACAAGGCCCATACCTTCACAAACTGGAGCGCACGCCCGCTTTCAACCGATCAAATCGCCTATGCCGCCGAGGATGTGCAGTTCCTCTTGCCGATTCATACCCATCTCCAGAAGCGGTTGCAAGCGCTTGGCCGTTCCGAATGGGTGCGGGAAGAATTTTCACGCCTTGAAACCGCCGTGGGAGAAAAAAGCAAGGAACCGCTTGACCGGTTTCAGCGCATCAGGGGATGGGACAGCCTCAAACCGAAGCAGGCTGGTGTTCTGCGTGATCTTGCGGCATGGCGTGAAACCGAAGCACGGCGACGCAACGTACCTCGTGGACGTGTGATGCGTGATGAAGTGCTCTTACAGCTCGCGCGTCATCCTCCGAGAAACGTTGAGGAACTGCGCGGTTTGCGAGGACTCCACGGTTCCGAAGTCGACCGAAACGGCGAACAACTGATCGCCACAATCACAACGTCCCTCGCCCTTCCACCTTCCTCATGGCCGGAAGTTCCACGCGAACGGAAAGCGGAACCGGAATCAATCGGGTTGGTCGAACTGCTGCAGGCGGTGTTGAAGGCGCGAGCCGCCGAAGCCGAGATCGCCCCCACGTTGTTGGCCACCACCGCAGATCTTCAAGCGCTCGTTGAGGCCAAGGAAAAAAAGAGGTCCGTCGATCTCCCGCTATTGCGTGGATGGCGCCGGCAATTGGTCGGCGATTTGCTCACACAAATACTGGAAGGCACGGTGGCAGTCTCCGTAGACCCTACAAAGGGTCTTCTGCGTATATCCGGTGGAACTTCGAGTATCACTTTCCCCTAACAAGTCTCCTTCGAGAGTTCGCTTTCGCTCTCTACTTTCGTTCAAAAAAGATCTTATCCAGGGTGGAACCATACTGATTGTCCCTCTTGCGCAAAGCGGGACTAAGGATGCAGCTAAAAATGCGAGGAATTCCAGTGAATTACAACACGCCGTACACGTCCTGTGTACGCCTATTCGAGTAACTACTGGTACAAAACTGGCAAGCTTGACCTCCGCCCTTCCATCACCTAATCAGACAGCCCGGATGCAACAAGGCCTGCTGAAAACCATCTCTACGTTTTTCCTCCCAGGAGGTCTCATATTCTTTGCCGCCGTCGGCTTTCTACGTCCACAGGGCCTGCCGCTCTGGTGCCAACAGCCGGTCGCTGCATTACCGTATTTTGTCTTGGGATTTGGCCTCATTTTCGGATGGTACTTTTCCAGCGCCAGGATGATTCTCTCTCTCGTGAGCCTGGTCCTCGCGGATCGAGCGTTGATGCTATTTCCCGTGATCGGAAATCCCTCAACCTCCACGAGTCATATTGTCTTTGCAGCGACCGCCTTTTTGCTGCCGATCAATTTTCTCGCTTTCTCCATCCTGAAAGAAGTAGCCATTGGCACGATCCCTGGAGTCATCCGCATTATTCCTATTCTAATTCAGCCCTTCCTTGTGGTTTGGCTTTTCAACTTCGAGCAGCAGGACCTCACGACCGTCCTCCAAATGCCATACTTTCCGGGTGTGTCAACGAGCTGGACACCGATTCCGCAGGCGGCGCTGCTTGCATTTCTTGTCGCGGGAATTATGCATCTTGCACGTTATGCGCTGCGCCGAGATCCCATGGACGGCGGAGCGATGTGGGCCTTGGCCGCCGTCTTTCTTGCCTACCACTGCACCCAATTCGGCTGGCACCCGACGAATTTCTTTTCGGCGGCCGGGCTCATCTTGTTTGTCACATTGGTCCAGTCTTCCTACCAGAGAACCTACCGGGACGACCTGACCGGCATTGCCGGTAGAGTCGCATACGAGGAAGCGACGGCACAGCTTGGAAAGAACTTTGTCATCGCTGTACTGGCCATCGATCAGCTGAAATCGTATGCGGGCACGCATGGGAAAACCGTCGTGGAACAAATTCTCAAGCTGGTCGCGCCAAAGGTCCAGGCAGCCTGCCAAGGCGGACACGTGTTCCGCGTGAGCGGGGAGGAGCTGACCTTATTGTTCCACAATCAGTCGTCGATGGAAGCGCTCGTCGTGTTGAACAATGTCAGAAAAGTTATCGAATCGACCTCACTGTTTCTCAGAGGCCGTGATCGTGTATGGGAGGACAGTCGGGGCACGAAATCGCCTGGACCGAAAGATCGGGAACTGCCCATTACAGTCAGCATCGGCGTTGCGGACAAGTCCGCTGAAGAGGCCTCGTTAAGCCTCGTGATCAAATCAGCCTACCGCGCACTGTATGAGGCCAAAACGGGAGGGGGAAATGTCGTAAAGCGGGGAGCTGTTACGATTCAGCCGGTTCGGCGAACCTATGGCAACTCCGGCAGGATCATCCCCAGCGGGGAATACTAGCTAATTTCCTTCCAGGATGTTTTTTACCAACTCCGCCGGTCTCGCTAGCAAGGCCTTCTCGCCCTTCTCTACCATCGGACGTTGAATCAAGTCTGGATGTTTGATCATTAGCTCAATGAGCTCGTCATCGGAATGCGTCTTTTTTGCGAGCCCCAAATCTTTATAGATATCTTCTTTGGTCCTAAGAACATCTTTCGGCGAGAGCTTGGCTTTTTTCAACAGGGCCGTCAATTGGGGTTTCGTGAACGGCTGTTCATAATAGTTGATCGCGGTGAAGGGTTTGCCGCTCTCTTTCAAGAGTTGCACGGCTTGCCGACAGGTGGAACAGGTTGGCTTTTGGTAGATTGTCACCTTGGACATGCTATGACTCCTTCTGCGTTGAGAACTCAAACCTTGACGCCATTTTTTGCCCTATGATACATGCTTTCCATTATTCTTATCTCTAACGATTGCTCGTAATGCCTACAGTCGGAACCAGTTCAAGC
>CAMLHQ010000040.1 GCA_946479785.1 uncultured Nitrospira sp. | reverse complement strand
GCGCGAAGCACTTCCACATTGGCGGCGGTAATGGCCACTGATGCCAACACGCCGAGTGCCACACCGGCCACGGTGAGGAGAGTCCGGAAGGGCTGTTGGAAGGCGTGGGCACGGATCAGCGCCCTCGCGAGGGGCAAAGAAGATCTCATTGAAATCCGATACGAGATAACTGCTTAGCTAATTAGCCCAAGGGCTAACGTCGTTTTACCAGTCCTGATGCGGCCGCAGAGACCTTTGCACAAATCAGTAGTTTCGTTTACAGAGCTCCACACCTTTGTTAGACTCGCTTCAGTTATTGCTGTCTATTGAAGGTGGGAGACATGAAAACCGCGTTACGTCGAAAACCCGAACCGATCATCGAGGACCCCGTCGATCTCGACCTGCTGACACCGAGACAGCGCGATATCCTTCGCCTGGTGTCGGTCGGCCACACGAATCGTGAAATCGCGAACATGCTGCAGATCAGCGTGCGAACGGTGGAAGTACACCGCTTCAATTTGATGCGGAGATTGAACGTGCGAAACGTCGCGCAACTGCTCAGGCGAGCCCTTCAGCTAGGCCTTCTCTCGAAATCCTTCGGCAAGTAAACCGCCGGCACTTGAAAATGCCATCAGCTTCGTTCTCGCTTCACTCAGACGCTCAACGTACCGATCTAACTCGCGGCAAAGTACCTATCCGCTCGCATTTGATCGAAGCGAGCGGTTCAAGCGAAGCTTGGTATGTACCTCCTTACATCTTCACTCGCTGCGGCCTTGTTGACCGGCCTTTTTGAAACCGTTTACGAGCCTGCTACAATTCTTTCAGCTTTCCTCGACATTCGGCGACCGACTTGTAGCCTTTCTTTTCCAAACAACCGGCGAGCTCCTGTTCAAGCCGCGTGAACACCTGGACGCCTTTTTCCACTAATACGGTTCCAATCTGCACGGCCGACGCGCCGCAGAGAATATGTTCGAACGCATCGACGCCGCTCATCACACCACCGGTCCCGATGATCGGCATCTTCCCGTTGAAGTATTTCCAGAAGGCACGCACATTGGCCAGCGCAACCGGCTTGATAATCGTCCCGCCGAGTCCTCCGAACCCACCCTTCGGCTTGATCACGACCGTTTCGGTCTCAGGGTCCACGACGAGGCCGTTGCCGACGGAATTGATGAGGTTCAAGAAATCCACTCCGCATCGTCCGATCACATCGCCCATGAGCTTGTGATGAGCCGGATCAAAATACGGCGGTAACTTCACACCCATCGGGACAGTAATGATTTTCCGCACCCGTTTCATCAATCGTTCGGATGCATCCGCATCGTAGCCGATTTGCGGTTTTCCAGGAATATTGGGGCAGGAAAGATTGACCTCGATTAAATCGGGCTTAGCGTCGTTGATCGCCTGCGCGATCGTCGGGAAATCATCCTCGCAGAGGCCGGCGATGCTGGCAATGACCGGCTTGCCAAATCCTTTCAGTTCAGGGATCAGTTCCGCATAGGCTTTATACCCGAGATTGGGCAAGCCCATCGAATTGATCGAACCGCCCGGGAACCCATAGTAACGCGGAACGGGGTTGCCTTGGCGCGCCTCGACTGTCATCGACTTGGTGACAATCGCACCGGCATGAGAACGTCCCAAGACCAGCAATTCTTCCCGGGTCACACACAGTGCGCCGGAGGCATTCATGAAACAGCCGGAGAATTTCACTCCCGCAATGTCGACCGTCAGATCCATCAAGTCCCCACGGAAAGGGCTTTCTGCCCGGTGCGCGTTACCAACCGGCCGTCCTTCATCGTCCATGTGTAATCGGCTGCGTCGGCAGCGGCTGCGCTATGCGTCACCAGGAGCACGGTGTGATGCAGTTGCTCTACAAGCCGGCGAAGCAACGTGATGATTTCTTTCCCATGCTGTGAGTCCAGATTCCCCGTCGGCTCGTCGGCCAAGACGATCTTCGGTTGATGGACGATCGCCCGCGCAATCGCCACGCGTTGTTGCTCTCCCCCGGACAACTCACTCGGCCGATGGTCTATTCGATGCATCATCCCCACAAGACTTAGCACCTCCGCCACGCGATCTCTCACCATTCGCCCTTGTTCACCGCGCAGCAGTAACGGGAAGGCCACATTCTCTTCAACTGTGAGACCGGGGACTAGATGAAAGGCTTGAAAAACGATTCCGATCGACTGACGCCTGATTCTTGTCCAATCGTCGGCGGTAAATCGAGCTGTCGACTGTCCGTCCAACTCAATCTGCCCCGATGTCGGCACATCGAGTCCGGCGATCAAATTGAGTAAGGTGCTCTTGCCACAGCCACTCGGACCGACAAAGGCGCAGAATGCGCCTGGTGCCACATCGAGACTGATACGATCCAAGCCGCAAAACTGGTCTCCACCGCGTTCATAGATCTTGGACAGCTCGATCAGCTTCACCATCGGCGATGTGGGGTCCTCTATGATTGGATGGATTTCCTATATCACACCCTTTTGGGAAGCGACAACCTTGACAGGCGGCGGCAAGCAGGATAGAGACTGGCCAGTATTCGCCGCAGGCCATTCGATGCTTCAACCAGACAGACGCGATCAATTGATCGGATGGTACCGTCAAGCTCTCCGATTTCTCATGCCGATCGAGTGCATCAGTTGCAACCGGACGCTGAGTACGGACCCGATTCCGTTTTTTTGCCGCGCATGCTGGGACCAGATCGGACCGATCACAGGGTCTCGCTGTTCCCGCTGCGACCAGCCCTTCGTCTCAGCGGCGGCCACATCCTGGACACCGGATCACCAATGCCAAAATTGCTTTGAACGACCCCCGGCCTATGAGCGAGCCTGGACGCTCTTCCCCTATCTTCCCCCGCTTCAAGATGCGATCTGCGCCTTCAAGTATCGCGGGAAATTCGCGCTGGCCGAACCCCTCGCTGCGCTGATGATGAGGGCCATCCCATCGCAGATCGATGGCGATTTGCTCGTGCCGGTCCCTCTGCATCCTACCAGGCTGCGTGCCCGCGAGTTCAACCAATCATTGCTGCTCGCGGATCAACTGGGCCGCCACCTCAAACGCCCGGTTTCTGCGACAGTCCTCGTCCGCGTGCTCGCTACTGATCCTCAAACGACGCTATCGCGGCAGGAACGCTTGCGGAATCTTCGTCAAGCCTTCGCAGTCCGGAATGCAGAGGCTCTTGCCGGCCGGCGCGTGCTCCTCATCGACGATGTCTTTACAACCGGCACGACACTCAATGAATGTGCCAAAACGCTCCGGAAAGGCGGCGCCTTGTCTGTCTCCGCCCTTACGCTGGCCCGAACGATCGACACGAACCTCGTGCCGGACCGTTTTCTGGCGGCAAACGCCGCGCGGTCTCTTACGGGACTTGGGATCTAGATCATGCCACTCTATGAATATCGCTGCGTGGATTGTAAAAAGCGCTGCACCATCCTGGTGCTGAGCCTTACCAATCCGAAACCGGTCGCCTGTACGCACTGCCAGAGTACTCGTGTAGAGCGGCTACTGTCTCGATTTGCTTCACCGAAGTCTGAAGCAGCCAGGTTGGAGGCCCTCTCTGATCCCAGCGCCCTTGCAGGCCTTGACGAAAACGATCCGGAGAGCATGACGCGGTTCATGAAAAAGATGGGAGACGAGATGGGAGAAGACTTGGGTGAGGACATGACGGAGACCATGGAATCTCCTGAAGCAAACAGTCCGGACATGGACGGATCTGACAGCCTTTGACAGGCATTGTCATACAAATTCACTTGACAGATGCCCTTGATTTTCTTACCCTGATGGCAGTTCGGAGCCGATAGGAGTCCATGGATACCTACCGACGACGGTTTTCCAATGGCCAAGGAGCCCAAGAGCGAGTTAATGACTGCGGTGGAAACCTGCCGCTATTTGAAGATTACCCAGCGAACGCTCTATCGCTATCTTCAGAACCACCGGATTCCCGCCTTCAAACTTGGGAAAGAATGGCGATTCGTACGTTCGGATCTGGAACAATGGATTCGCGAGCGGACCAGACGCCCGCTGGTCTCATGAAGGAGACCGTTCACTGATGTTTGCCGGCGAATACCTCTGCAAAGTGGATGAAAAAGGACGGTTTATTGTCCCGTCGCCCATTCGCGAGCAAGTCGAATCCGAAGGACAGGCCGTCGTTTTTCTGAAAGGCCCGGAAGAATCGATCCTGATTTACTCCGTGAAGGAGTGGGAAAAGGTCCTTGAACGCACCAAGACCACCTTGGACGAAGACCAGAGCCGGCTCTTCATGCACTTCGTCGTATCGGAAGCGGGCACGTCTGAAATTGACAAGACAGGACGCATCTTGATTCCCGGACGACTGAGAAAGCTCGTGCCGCTGGACGAAGATCAGGAAATCATCCTCGTGGGCCTCTACCATCGCATGGAAATCTGGAATCCCAGCGGATGGCGGCGCTATATCGCTCGTTCCGAGGAACGGTACGAGCAGAATATGGCCAAGATCCTCAATCTCCTCTAGTAGACGTTGAATAATCGATCCAGCTTCGTTGTCGCATCGCCCGGAGGCTGGACATAAGAACCGAGTATGCCTCGCCTCTTCAGTCGCTGCGGTTTTGTTGTGGAACCGGCTCGTCTCGGTGCGCCGGGGTAGGGCGGATAAGAACAGACGGATTCTTGAACACCTACTGGAATACTTACTGATTGAGGATAGAATTGGTTCCAGGCAATTGAGCTAGCAAGCTTCCATGCCAACCTATCGGCGCCCGATTCGTATTCCAGTATCCAAACTACCCATCCGTCGGACGGCGACTCGTCATACCACCGGAGCCGGATCGACCACAGGCAGCACGAATCGCATCCTTGCAACGCCCCGACGCCTCTCTGCGCCACCATCATCGACGACGTTGATCACGACTGACGCAAGCGTCTCTTTTACATTGCCCGTGCCGCCCAGTATCAACCATCAATACGCGACAGTGAACGGGCGCCGCCTCCTGTCCTCGACCGGTCGCGCCTATAAGGCACAAGTCGGACAACTCGTGTGGCTGGCGTTGCGGGACTCGCCCCATCGAGCGATACTCCTATCCCAACTCCAATTCGCCTCGCTGGCTCTATCGATACGGTTTTATTTCACGTCTGCTCTGCGTCGCGACGTCGACGGCGGGCTCAAGATTGCCCAGGACGCCCTCTGCGAAGGGCTTGGCGTGAATGACAACCGCATCGTCGAAACCCACCTTTACAAACATGTTGACAAGTCCAACCCTCGCATTGAAGTCGACCTCCGGACAACTTCACATTCTTAGTTCGCACACAGCGATTGAGAGGATTGTCGAAGCTATTCGTAGCGGAGCGCTTCGATGGGATTCAGACGCGAGGCCTTGTTGGCTGGATAGAGCCCAAAGAAAAGCCCGACGACAAGCGAGAAGAAGAAGGCGACCACGATCACGTCACTGGAAATGATCGTGGGCCAGCCGGCGATCACCGTTGTCAATTTGGCGCCGACAATGCCGACCACAATCCCCACGGCACCACCCAAGAGGCTCAAGGTCATAGCCTCGATGAGGAATTGCATCACGATATGGCGGCGCTTGGCTCCCACTGCCATTCGCACGCCGATTTCCCTTGTCCGTTCCGTCACGGAGACGAGCAGGATATTCATGATGCCGATGCCGCCAACCAACAATGATACGGAAGCGATCGAGAATAGCATCAGCGTCAGCGTTTGACTGGTCCCCTCCTGCACTTTCCCGATATCGACTTGAGTTTTGACGGTAAAGTCGTCGCCCTGCTCGGACTGCAATCGATGCCGAGCTCGCAGCACGTCACGGATCTCTTCAACCGCCTCGGGCAAGTCCTCGGTGCGGTCGGTCGACGCGAACATCGCACCAATGGATCCCAGAAACGAGGTCCCGAAAACTTTGCGCTCCGCGGTGCTGAACGGAATAAATATCACGTCGTCCTGATCTGACCCTTGAGCCGATTGCCCTTTAGGGGCCAGCACGCCGATCACACGGAACGGCACGTTCTTGATCCGGATGACCGCACCGACCGGTTCTTCGCCGGAGTCGAACAGATTGTCTGCGATCGTTTGGCCGATCAGCGCCACACGGGCTGCGCTGTCCAGATCCGCTTGAGTAAACGGTCCGCCGCTCGAAAACGACCAGTCGCGAATCGTGAGATAGCTTGGCGAGATGCCGTTGATTGACCCATTCCAGTTCCGGTTCCCGTTCACAATTTGCATTACTTCGCGCTTGGCCCAACCTGTATCGGATAGCAGCGGAAGTTTTTTCTTGAGATCCAGCGCATCGGCCACCGTCAGCGTGACTGCTCCGCCTTGACCCCCGCGCACCCCGCTCACCGTCGTTGAACCGGGCCAGATGATGATGACGTTGGTTCCCATCGTCGCAATCTGGGCCTGGACCGCCTTCTTCGCCCCCTCACCGATGCTGACCATGGCAATGACAGCCCCGACACCGATGACGATGCCCAGCATCGTGAGACCGGCGCGCAAACGATTGCGTCCGAGAATACGCAAGGCCGTCATAATCGTGAGCCAGATAAAGGCCGACATCTCTAGACTCCCACCGTCTGCGACCGCGTGCTTGTCGGTCGATCACTCAAAATTTGGCCATCCTTCATCACGATCCCTCGATGGGCGTAAGCTGCAATGTCCGTCTCATGGGTCACCAGGATGACCGTAATCCCCTCACGATTGAGTCTTTCCAAGATCACCATGATGTCCCGGCTCGATTGAGTATCCAGATTTCCCGTCGGTTCATCGGCCAAGAGAAGCGACGGGGCTGTGATCAAGGCCCGCGCAATCGCCACGCGCTGTTGTTGGCCGCCGGACAATTGCGTCGAGAAATGATGCTCTCTCCCGCTGAGTCCGACACGCTGGAGTGCTATCGACGCCTTCGCCCGCTGCTCCTTGAGCGAAAGTCCCCGGTAAAACAAGGGCAACTGGACATTTTCAAGCGCACTGGTTCGGGGTATCAAATTGAAGTTCTGAAACACAAACCCGATTTGTTGGTTGCGAATGTCGGCGAGCTGATCCGGCCGCAACTTTTCCACCTCGATGCCATTCAGCCGGTAACGGCCCTTCGTGGGCTGATCAAGACAACCGAGGATGTTCATCAGCGTGGACTTCCCGGAGCCGGAGGATCCCATGATCGCGACGAATTCCCCCTGTTCGACCGTCAGACTGAGCCCACGCAACGCATTCACTTCCACGTCACCGACGCGGTAGACTTTCCAGATGTCGTCGCACTGAATCAGCGTACTCATCGATTTCTCTTATTGGACCTGAGACCTTAAACACCAAGGAGGGTTGGAATTCTCTTCACGTCCCTCTGTCTCGCGACCGCCGCTGGCCCGATGATCCGAAACCCGGCGGAAGATCGCCAACTTTTTTCGCGCCACGCAGCTGTTCGATCCCCACAATCACCTGATCGCCCTCGGCAAGGGAATCGGAGATGATCTCGGTCGAAGATCCGTCAGAAATGCCGGTCTGCACGGGCACAGGAGTCAATTCCCCGTTCTCTCCCTGCTTCCAGACGGGCCGAGGAGGCGGACCACCACCACCGGCTGGAATAGCTCGGCCTCCTCCCTCAGTCTTGACCGGCTTTCCTTCTGCTTGTCGCGGCTCACCCAGATCGGATTTCGGGGGTACGAACCGGAGCGCTGCATTGGGAACCTTGAGAACGTTGTCGCGCTGGGCCACGACAATGGAGACGTTGGCCGTCATGCCGGGCTTCAGACGCAGGTCTTTATTGTCGACACCGACAACCACATTGTACGTCACCACGTTTTGCACGTTGATCGGAGCCAATCGCACTTGACGGATTGTTCCGGAAAACGGGACTCCCGGATACGCATCAACGGTAAAGATCGCTTCCTTGCCCTCGGCGATCCCGCCGATGTCGGATTCGCTCACATTCGTATCCACTTGCATTTTGGTGAGATCGAGCGCGATCAGAAATAGATTCGGCGTGGCGAAGCTGGCGGCCACGGTCTGACCGACCTCGATGTTTCTCGCCACGACGATACCGTTCACCGGTGACCGGATCGTCGTGTACTTCAGATCCAGCTCGGCTGCATTCAGCGCCGCTTCAGCTTGCTTGACCTGAGCCATCGAAACGTTGACCTGAGCCTCGGCCCCTTGCGCGTTGGTGATCGCTACGTCGACGTCATTTTGCGAAACGAATTGCTGCGCCACGAGCGACTTGGCCCGGTCCAGCTCGCGTTGGCGTTGAGCCTGCTCGGTCCTCGCACGTGCCACATTGGCTCTCGCCATTTCGAGATTACTGGCGGCCTGGTCTCGGCGGGCCCTGAATGGTTCAGGATCAATGGTGGCCACGATGTCGCCCGCCTTCACGACCGAATTGAAATCGGCATGCAGGCTTTTGATCATCCCGGAAACCTGGGTCCCCACCTGCACGGACACGACGGGATTGATGCTTCCGGTCGCTGTGACCACCGATACCACAGCGCCGCGCTCTACCGTGGCGGCGCGATAGCGCACGGGCGCTTTGCGCTCTCCATTGAAGAAGACGTAGCCGCCAATGGCCAGCCCGACGATCAACACAGCAACAATCAAGATGATACGGCGCATGGAGCCTCTAAGTCCCCGCATTCTAGCAAGACGGGGCGGGGGAATCATCTATCGACACGCAATGTTCCAAAAAGCAGCAGGCCGTTCGCCTCTCGACGAACGGCCTGTCATACTTTTATAAGCTCGCAGTATGGTTAAAACGGCTGTTCAGCAAGACCGCAGCGAGCGATGTGGCGAGAGCACTCCTTGCCGTACGTCGAGCCTCTGAGCGATGCGAGAACGAGGCTGATGGCCGTTTTCACCATCCTGCTATGGGCTGACGCTGATTCGGTCTTTAATCATGTCGAACGTCTCCTTCGGCACGAGATTTTTGGCAACCAGTTCGCCCTTCACCTTGTATGGCCGGTTGGTGACGATCCGATCCGCCATGTCTTTCGACAATCCCAGTAACAGCACCATTTCGCTGGAAGAGGCTTTATTGACGTTCGTCAGCGTCGTGGGAGACTGCGCGCCAATTGGGGGACGAGACATCGAGGCCGCAGGGGGCTGTGCCGATGGAGCCGGCGATGGCGCGTTCGAGGGAGAGAGAGACCCGCCGGGTATACGCGACTGATCCTTCAGTTCTTTCTGATAGCGCGCAACGAGCGACTTCAAGGTTTCGTTGTGACGCTTCGTGTCTTCATACTCCTGTCGTATCGCACGGTTCTGAGCCGCCAATTGCTTGACCCGGTCTTCCAGTTCTTTTGTTCGCCCTTCGATACTGCCACGTTCCTTGTCACGTCCATATTGAATCCGCTCGAGCTCGTCATGTGCGGCCTGCGACTCGTTGCCGAATTTCACGTTGAGATCTTTGAGCGTCTTGACCTGTTGTTCCAGCGCGCTCTTCTGCGCGCGCGTCGTCGCCAACTCCGTCTTGGCCGTTTCGGTTTCCGTCAACGCTTCCTGATATTTCCGATCCGAGACGCACCCCGCCATCGAAACTGCTCCGATTACCGCGATTCCCGCCATCCACACAGACTTCATGCGAACCTCCCCTTCCGTCTTCGCGGTCTAGCCGCCGCTGAAACGAGTGCCGATGATCAATGACATATCGCGACCGACTGGTCGCAGTCCCTTTACGTATAAGACTCTGTGTATGCCAAGCCCTACCCTTTGTCAACATGCCCGCGCATTTTTCCGCGCTGCTTGACGGAACGTCACCACTTTGTGATTATGCGCGAGACCCTCTTTCTCTATCAATGCCTCTCAACGACGAGGACGTCTCATGAACGAATGGGGCCCGGCCCTTGCTGTCATACTCGGCATTGTCGAAGGACTGACGGAATTTCTTCCGGTTTCATCCACAGGCCATCTTATCTTGGTCGGCCATGCCTTGGGATTCACCGGAGACGTGGCGGCCAATGCCGAAATTTCCATCCAACTTGGCGCAATTCTCGCAGTGGTCGCGTACGAACGGGATAAGCTCAAAACGCTGTTGTCCCGCGCCTCCGACGAACAGGTCGATCTCCGGAACTCCCTGAGTGGTCCCTCGGCGGCGGCACCCTGGTCCGATGTCATTCGTCATTCCATGATCGCGCATCCCCACCTCTGGTTCTTGCTGGGGCTGGGAGCCGCTTTTCTGCCGGCCGGCCTGATCGGGTTTGCCACCCATAGCTGGATCAAAGCGCATCTCTTCAGCCCACAAACCGTCGCCATCACATCGATTTTGGGCGGACTCATCATTCTGGCCGTCGAAGCACGCCCAACTCAGTCACATGTGCAGCAGCTTGAGCAGGTGGGACTTCGCAACGCCATCTTCATCGGATTGGCACAATGCGCATCCTTGATTCCCGGCATGTCGCGCTCCGGTTCGACGATCATTGGCGGATTGCTAGTCGGTCTCGACCGCAAGGTGGCGACGGAATATTCCTTCTTCCTGGCACTTCCGACACTGATCATCGCCACCTGTTACCAAATGTGGAAATCGCGAGGAGTGTTTCGTGCCGATGATTATGTCGCGCTCGTCATCGGCCTGCTGGTTTCGTTCATCGTCGCCTGGATCGTCATTGCCGCCTTCTTAACCTTCGTGAAACGCCACACGCTGCGGCCCTTCGCGTACTATCGCATTCTGATGGGCATTGTCGTACTCTACATTTTCGGCATATAACCGAAAGGAGAAAAGATGGCGGGTGCTCAAGCCGATACGGTGCACGTGTACGACACCTGGGTCAGGGGGAAGAACGGCCTGCTTCATTTCGACGTCATGACGACGGATGAACCGACCGCCTTGAAGCTGGCGAAGCATTACTTGGACGGCTTAGGTGAGCACGACGTGACGGTCACGTTGAAAGAGTGCCAGTTCTGTCACAGCGAACCGCTGGTGATGTTTTCTGCCGAGCAGCAAAAGCGGTTCAAGGAACAGGGGGGATTCATCCTGCCGCTTCCCGCGTAGCTTGCAAGCTGTTCAAAAGGCCGGCCAGCCAGGCCAACCGCCAGCTACCTTACACAGAGGACGAGGGAGGGGTATCCGGCGCAGGGAGCGGTGCCTCTTTGCGTTCGAACGCAAAATGCATGATCAGACAAACGACCCCGACGCTAATCGCCGAGTCGGCCACATTAAACGCGGGCCAATGGTAAGATTCCACGTAGACATCCAAGAAATCAATCACCTCACCGAAGCGTAATCGGTCGATCAGATTTCCGATTGCCCCGCCGAGAATCCCCGCGATACTCAGTTGCCCGATCCAGTCTTTCTCCGGCAATCGCACCAAGATCGTTCCAAGCAAGGCCAGTGCGAACAGTGACGTCACGCCGAAAAAGACGGTCCGGAACGCGTTGCTGCTCCCGGCCAGCAAACCGAAGGCCGCGCCCGGATTACGAATATACGTAAAGCTGAAAAGGTTCGGGATGATGGGAATCGATTCATGCAGCCGCATCGACTGCATGATCGAATACTTCGTCGCCTGATCGACGATAATCACCGTGAGACCGATCAGGGTCAGCAGGAGATAACGGAGGCCTTTGCTCACTGCACGGCCTCCACGCAACGGTCACAGAGGGTCGGATGCGTCGCGTCCTTCCCCACCGCCTCACGATAATTCCAGCAACGCTCGCATTTTTTGCTCGTGGATTTAGAAACCACCACCAGGAAATCGGGCTTGTGTGGAAGGTTATTGACCGAGGTTAGCTTGACCCGTGACACAATAAAGATGGTGGACAGATCACCTTCGTAGTTCTGAAGAAACATGTACTTTTCTGAATTTGCCTTTATTTCAACGTCCGCCTCAAGTGAAGAGCCGATAACCTTCTCACGGCGCTGCTCTTCCAAGGCTGCTTGCGCAGCTACTCTCACTTCCAACAACTGCTCCCATCGCTGGCCAAGCTCGTCATCCAGCCATTCAGGATGCGCTTCCGGAAACAGATTCAGATGCACACTATCGACCCCGAGCGTTCCGCCAAACTGCGCAAACAATGTCCGCCAAATCTCCTCGGCTGTAAAACTCAATACCGGCGCCATCAGCTTCGTTATTGCCAGAATGATTTCATAGAGCACCGTCTGGGAGCCTCGACGTAACGGCGAGTCGGCACGGAAGGTATAGAGCCGATCCTTGAGGATGTCGAGATAGACCGCGCTCAGATCTACCGAGCAGAAGTTGTTCAGCGCATGATAGATCGCGTGAAATTCGAACTCTTCGTAGGCGCGTCGGACCTTACCCTTTAGTTCTTCCAGCCGCATGAGCGCCCAGCGATCGAGCTCCGGCAGCTTCTCATACGCCACGCGGTCTTGGGCCGGATTGAAATCGTAGAGATTGCTCAGGAGAAATCGGCAGGTGTTGCGGATTTTCCGATAGGCTTCGATCAGATGGTTCAGGATCTCCGGCGAGATGCGCACGTCGTCGCGATAATCTTGCGCCGATACCCACAGGCGAAGAATTTCCGCGCCGGACTGCTTGATCACGTCTTGCGGCGCCACGACATTTCCCGCCGACTTGGACATCTTCTTGCCCTGTCCGTCGAGCACAAAGCCATGCGTCAGCACGGCTTCATAGGGGGCGCGGCGATCGGTGACGACGCCGGCCAACAGTGCGCTATGAAACCAGCCGCGATGCTGGTCTGAGCCTTCGAGATACAGATCGGCCGGCCACCACGTGCGCGGCTTGAGCACCGCCGCATAACTCACACCGGATTCAAACCAGACGTCCAGGATGTCCCGCTCCTTCTCGAACTCTTTACTGCCACATGCGCAAGTCGTGCTGGTCGGCAGAAGTTCAGCCGCAGGTTTCTGAAACCAGACGTCGGCCCCCTGCTCCTCAACCAGTTTCGCAACGTGCTCGATCACGACTGGATCGGCTAAGACCTTCTTGCAAGCCTTGCAAGTGAAGCCGGGTATCGGCACGCCCCAGACTCGTTGGCGCGAGAGGCACCAGTCGGGCCGGTTGGCAATCATTCCGTTGATGCGGTCCTTGCCCCACGGTGGAATCCATCGAACACGATCGATCTCGGCCAACGACTCCCGGCGCAGCGCATTGGTTTCCATCGAAACGAACCACTGTTCCGTCGCGCGAAAGATAACCGGACTCTTGCAGCGCCAGCAGTGGGGATAGGAATGGGCCAACAATCCATGGCCCAACAACCTGCCCTTGATCTGAAGTTGCTCCACAATACCGGGATTGGCCTTGAATACATGTTGTCCGGCAAAGTCCTTGACGATCTCGGTGAAGCGACCGGTATCATCGACCGGCGCGAGGATCTCAAGCCGCTCGCCGGGCGAGGCCTTGGCGTTGTGTTCCAGCACCAGGATGTAGTCCTCCATGCCGTGGCCGGGGGCGATGTGTACGCAGCCTGTGCCCTGTTCCAACGTCACGAAGTCACCCAATAGCACCGGTGACAACCCAGTCGTTAACGGCCTCTGCGTTTCCAGACCTTCAAACCCCTCTCCGCCTTTTTTCACTGCGAGCACACGGTATCCTTCGAGCTTGCAGGCCTTCGCCACGTTGTCGAGCAGCTTCTGCGCAACAATCAGCACTTCGGATCCGACTTGGACGAATGCGTAATCGATGTCGGCATGGAGGCAGACGGCTTGATTGGCGGGCAGGGTCCAAGGCGTCGTGGTCCAGATGACGATCGAGACAGCCGTGACATCCGAAGGAAGTTTCAAGCCAGGGAATCTCGCCGCGACAGCGGCTGAGCCGCCGGCCACAGGAAACTTCACATAAATTGACGGAGACGTGTGGTCCTCGTATTCCACTTCCGCTTCGGCCAGGGCCGTTTGATCCTGCGTGCACCAGAGAACCGGCTTCAACCCTTTATACACACCGCCCCGTTCGACGAATGCGCCGAATTCACGCACGATCGTCGCTTCATAGGCATGGTTCATCGTCAGGTAAGGATTCTGCCAATCGCCCAGCACCCCCAGCCGTTGAAATTCCTCCCGCTGGATCTTGTAGAACTTTTCGGCATACTCCCGGCAGAGTTTGCGAATGGCCATCGCATCGAGCGTTTTCTTTTTCTCGCCCAGGTCTTTCAGGACTTGATGCTCGATCGGCAGGCCGTGACAATCCCATCCGGGAACATAGGGCGCCTGGAAGCCAGCCATCGTCTTCGATTTCACGATGATGTCTTTGAGGATCTTATTCAGCGCGTGGCCGATGTGAATGCGACCATTGGCGTAAGGAGGCCCGTCGTGCAACATGTAGCGCGGGCGCCCTTTGCCCGCCTCTTGAATGCGCTCGTAGAGACGTTCTTTCTCCCAGGAGGCAAGCAGGTCCGGCTCCCGCTGCGGCAGATTGGCCTTCATCGGGAAATCGGTTTTTGGCAGATTCAGCGTCGACTTATAGTCCATGGGCCACCGCTTGGATCACCAAATGAATGAAGGGGAGAATATACCGGATCGGAGGGGAAAAGGACCAGTCTTAACTGACGGACATCATGCGATCGAGCGCAACCCGAGCCCATTCTTTGTCATCGTCTGGCACGACGATCTGGTTCACAACATGCCCGTCGGCGAGATTCTCCATGGCCCAACACAGATGGGCGCCATCGATCCGGAACATCGTGGCGCACTGGCAGACGGTAGAGGAGAGAAAAAATACCTTCTTATCGGTCATGTCGCGTTTGAGGCGGTTGACCAGATTCAACTCGGTTCCGACCGCCCACACGGTGCCAGCCGGTGCGGCTGTGACGGTCTTGATGATGAACTCCGTGGAACCGGCCAGATCAGCTTTGTTCACCACATCCTCATGACATTCGGGATGGACGATTACGTTGCCGTTCGGATATTGCTTACGGAAGTTCTCCACATGGACAGGCTGAAACATTTGATGGACGCTGCAATGGCCCTTCCAGAGAATCAGCTTTGCGCGTTTGATCGCCTCGCGCGTATTCCCGCCGTTCGGCTGGAAGGGATCCCAGACGATCATCTCTTCGCGAGGCAGCCCCATCTTGTTGGCCGTGTTGCGGCCCAAGTGTTCGTCGGGGAAAAAGAGAATCTTTTCCCGCCGTGCCCAGCACCATTCCATCACGGCCTTCGCATTCGAACTTGTACATGTAATCCCGCCATGCTCGCCGCAGAACGCCTTCAAGACTGCCGCCGAGTTCACGTACACCGCCGGCATGACCGTCTCTTCGACCGGTAGGATGCGTCCTAGTGTTTCCCAACATTGATCGACTTGCTCGATCGCCGCCATATCGGCCATCGAGCAGCCGGCTGCCATATCCGGCAGGATCACGGTCTGATTGGTTCGGCTGAGAATGTCCGCCGTTTCCGCCATGAAGTGCACGCCGCAAAAGACGACGTAGGGGCGCTCCGACCGTTCGGCGGCTAGCTTCGAGAGCAGGAGCGAATCGCCGCGGAAATCCGCATGCTCGATCACTTCATCCCGTTGATAATTATGGCCGAGCACCATCACCTTGTTCCCCAACGCCCGCTTCGCTGCCGCGATCCGGCGAAAGAGCCCCTCAGCAGACACCTGCTGGTAGTCGGTGATCGGTTTTGGAAGTGTCGAGACGCTGTTCACAAGACCTCAGGAAAAACTTGTAGAGGATCATTCTACGATAGGGCCCAGTGACAATCAACGAAGCCGCAACGGGAAGGAGTCCTAGTGCCAGAAGGCTCATTCTTGCGCCAGCAAATAGGTCTATTAACCCGTTGACTTCATGGGGGGCCGGCGATACGATCTTCCTCCAGAGCTAGGGGCGCCACGAGGCTGAGAATCCGAGCGATCGGATGACCCTTAGGATCCTCCGAAGGATCCTTGGAACCTGACCTGGGTAATACCAGCGTAGGGAAGCGGATCAACAGGAAACGCTGGTCTCTCAGCCGCACTCTCCCCTGCGAGGTGCGGCTTTTTTATTGTGGCCCACCGCCATCGTTCACGATCCAGAGAAAGGATCATTGTTATGAGTACAACCGGCACTGCCGACAGTAACGGCCACAAGACCGCATCTTCGATCATCACCACACAACCCCTCCCAGCCTCGCGAAAGGTCTTTGTCACAGGAACGCGGGCCGGTGTGCGGGTACCGATGCGCGAGATTGACCTGACGCCGACCAAATCGATGAACGGCGGAGCCCCGGTTCCCAATGAACCGATCACAGTGTATGACACCTCAGGCCCTTACACGGACCCCTCGATGCAGATCGACCTCCGATTGGGACTCGCAGCCCTGCGGCAGGACTGGATTCTCTCGCGCGGCGACGTCGAGCAACTTCAGGATGTCACCTCGCAGTATGGCCGGATGAGAGCCGGCGATCCGAAGCTGGCCGACCTGCGTTTCCAACACGTCCGCAAACCGCTCCGTGCGAAGCCAGAGAAGAACGTCACCCAGATTCACTATGCCCGCAAAGGCATGGTGACGCCTGAGATGGAATTCATCGCGATCAGAGAAAATCAGTCCCGAGAGGTGGCGCGGGAACTCGCGTCGCGCAACGGCCATGGTGGCGGCGTCGACCAACATCCGGGACAAGCCTGGGGCGCCAGCATTCCCAACGCCATTACCCCGGAATTTGTACGCGATGAAGTGGCGCGAGGCCGTGCGATCATCCCCGCCAACATCAATCACCCGGAAAGCGAGCCGATGATCATCGGTCGCAACTTCCTGGTCAAGATCAATTCGAACATCGGCAACTCCGCCGTCGCTTCTTCAATCGAAGAGGAAGTCGAGAAAATGATTTGGTCGATCCGCTGGGGAGCTGATACGGTCATGGATCTCTCCACCGGCAAGAACATTCACGAGACGCGCGAATGGATCATCCGTAACTCGCCGGTGCCAATCGGGACGGTGCCGATCTATCAGGCGCTCGAAAAGGTCGGCGGTAAAGCGGAGGACCTCACCTGGGACATCTTCCGCGACACCTTGATCGAACAGGCCGAGCAGGGTGTCGATTATTTCACGATCCACGCGGGTGTGCGGCTCGCCTATGTGCCGATGACCGCCAATCGGATGACCGGCATCGTCTCGCGCGGCGGCTCGATCCACGCCAAGTGGTGCCTGGCTCATCATCAAGACAACTTCGCATACACCCACTTTGAAGAGATCTGCGAGATCATGAAGGCCTACGATGTCTCGTTCAGTCTGGGTGACGGGTTGCGTCCGGGCTCGATCGCCGACGCAAACGACGAAGCCCAGTTCGCGGAGCTTGAAACACTGGGCGTGCTGACCAAGATCGCCTGGAAGCACGATGTCCAAGTCATGATCGAAGGCCCCGGCCACGTGCCGATGCACATGATCCAGATCAACATGGAAAAGCAGCTCAAGGAGTGCCACGAGGCGCCCTTTTATACACTTGGTCCCCTGACAACCGACATTGCGCCGGGTTATGACCACATCACCTCCGGCATCGGCGCGGCGATGATCGGGTGGTATGGCTGCGCCATGCTCTGCTACGTCACCCCAAAAGAACACCTCGGTCTTCCCGATCGGGAAGACGTGAAAACCGGCGTCATCACCTATAAGATTGCCGCCCATGCCGCGGATCTGGCCAAAGGCCATCCCGGTGCGCAGATTCGAGACAATGCCCTGTCGAAAGCGCGCTTTGAATTTCGCTGGGAAGATCAATTCAACCTGTCGCTCGATCCTGACACGGCGAAAGACTTCCACGACGAAACGTTGCCCGACAATGCCGCCAAGGTGTCCCACTTCTGCAGCATGTGCGGCCCGCACTTCTGTTCGATGAAAATCACGCAAGACGTGCGCGACTACGCTGCCAGCAAGCAGGTCGACGAGCAGCAGGCGATTCAAATCGGGATGAAAGAAAAAGCAGAAGAGTTCAAGAGGACCGGTTCTGAAATCTATAGGTAGGACTGAAGCGATTTCCGATGCTCAACGCAATCTGGCATCGGTTAAAGGAGTGACCACCATGGGAAAGCCAAAGCCTGCTCCATTACGAGAACGCGATATCACCAGACAAATCGCGCGCGAATACTACAAAGAATTCGATCAACTGATTGAGAGTGACGTCATTATTGTCGGCGCGGGTCCATCCGGCCTGATCTGCGCGCGTGACCTGGCGGACATAGGCTTTCGCACCGTCATCGTCGAGCAGAGTCTCGCGCTCGGTGGCGGGTTTTGGCATGGTGGCTATCTCATGAACAAGGCGACCATCTGTGCCCCGGCGCATAAGATTCTTGAAGAGATTGGTGTGCCCTGCAAAAAAGTCAAAGATTGCGAAGGCATGTATATCGTCGATCCGCCGCATGCCACAGGCGCACTCATCGCCGCCGCCTATGGAGCCGGCGCGAGAGTGTTGAACCTCACGCGTGTCGTGGATCTAATTCTTCGCCGCGAAGGTGTGCTGGAAGGCGTGGTAGTCAACAACACGACGGCCGAAATGGCGGGGCACGATATCATCCATGTCGATCCGATTGCCTTGGAAAGCAAGATCGTGGTTGATGCAACCGGCCACGATGCGGTTGTCGTGAATCTGTTGCACAAACGCAACCTCTACACAGAAGTGCCCGGCAACGGCGCCATGTGGGTCTCGCGCTCCGAACAAGATGTGATGGACCATACGGGCGAGGTGTACCCGAACTGTTTCGTCATCGGCTTGGCCGTCGCCGCCGTACACGGGACGCCACGGATGGGTCCGGCTTTCGGCTCGATGCTATTGTCAGGCCGCTATGGAGCAGAGTTGATCAAAAAGAAGCTCAAGAACGAATAATATATTCTTCCCTCGCGGCTGCTCAAAACGCTCATCCGACGAGGCCGCAGGGAGCGAGTGACTGAGAACGAAGTCAGGGAGATTTTTCAGCAGCCGTCATGGACGTACAGGATTTTCTCATACAAGGCGAAGGCAGCGAAGAAGACAAGCGCGAGGCGTGGCAACTCTTTCGAAAAGCCTACGAGCTGCAGATGAAGGGGGAATTGGAGGAAGCTGTTTCCCTCTACCGGCAGTCGCTGGCTGCACATCCGACTGCCGAAGCGCACACGTTTCTCGGTTGGACCTACAGCTTCATGGGTCGGCTGAACGACGCCATCGAAGAGTGCCATCGCGCGATCGAACTGGACCCGGATTTCGGTAATCCCTATAACGACATCGGCGCCTACTTGATCGAAAAAGGCGAACTCGACGAGGCGATTCCTTGGTTTCAAAAAGCCATGCAGGCGAAGCGGTACGAAAGCCCCGCCTTTCCCCATCTAAATCTGGGCCGGGTCTACGAGAAGAAAGGGAACTGGACTGAAGCCATTGCGTCTTACAAGCAGGCGTTGGCTCTGAATCCCGATTATGTCTTGGCAAAGAAATCGCTCGGCAGACTCATCAGTATGCTGAATTAAGCTGGTTCGTTTGGTTTCTCTGGTTTGTTTTGTTTATTTGGTTACAGGAAGGATCGATTCGCGCACAACAATCACGTCAACTAAGCAACCCAGATGAACCAAATAAGCCAGATAGACCAGATAAACCAGAAAATCGTGCTCGTCGCCGTCACGGATATCTTCTTCTACACCAAGGTCCGCGATGCGTTGCTGCCGAACGGCTACAAGCTCGAGCGGGCGCGGTCCCAGGAAGACATCGCCGGGAAGGCGTCGGCCATACATCCTTCCGCCGTGATCCTGAACATGAACGACGAAACGTTGAACGCCTTTCAGGCTCTCGAGACGTTGAAGACCGATCCACGATTCAAGACCATTCCCATCCTTGCATTTGCCAATCATGAGGAGGTCGAGACATGGAATCGGGCAAAATCGATGGGTGTCACCAAGATCGTCTCGCGCAATGAGTTTTCTTCCCGCACCAAGGATCTTCTGGAAGAAGTGACCGGAGCCGGAACATGAAGCAATCCCGCTTACACGACCACCATGCAAAGCTGGGCGCCACATTCGAAGAGATCACCGGCTGGCAGATGCCGGCTCACTATGGCGACGTGACCGCCGAATATCGTGCCGTCCGTGACGCCGTCGGCCTTGCCGATCTGTCTCATCGCGGCAAACTCCGAGTGACCGGGGACGACCGTGTGAAATGGCTGCAGAGCGTCATCAGCAACGACATCCTCCCCTTGCAGCCGGGACAGGGCCGCTACTCCAGCTTCCTCACTCACAAGGGCAAGATGCTGACGTACTTCCGCTGCTACATGCAGGCCGACGCGGTGATGCTGGAAGACGTCGGCGAGATCGGCGAGACGACGTATGCCGCACTCAGAAAATTTCTCCTTTACGGCACCAAGGCGAAAATGGAGAATTGCGCGGAAAGCTGGGGACTCCTGCTGGTGAGCGGACCCAAGGCTGCGGTCGCCCTGAACGCGGCATTTGGAACGGATGTCGCCGATCTGAAACCGGTCAACTTTATCTCAGCCGCCATCGGCGGACAAATGGCGTTGGTCGTGCGTACTGAAGAGACCGGCGAACAGGACTATGAGATTCTGATCCCGGCCGACGGACTTGTGGCGGCATGGGAACGGCTTATGAACGCAGGAGCGTCGTACAGGATCACGCCGATCGGCAGCCAGGCCCGTGAGGCGCTCCGCATGGAAGCCGGCCTTCCAAAGGCTGGACCGGATCTCAACGAAGAAATCGTTCCGCCGGAAGCGAATCTCGAAGAGAAGGCCTTCAGTTTGAGTAAAGGTTGTTATCCGGGGCAAGAGGTCGTCGCACGCATGGACACTTACGGCAACGTGCGACGACATTTGGTCGGTCTCGTGGTAAAGGGTTCAGCGGTTCCGCCCAAGGGCTCGAAGCTGTTCAGCGGCGATCGTGAAGTCGGATGGATCAGCAGCGCGACACTCTCACCAGAACTCAAGGCCCCCATCGCTTTCGGCTTTCCTTTGCGCGATTTCAGCGCCGCCGGCACGACGCTGGCGATCGAAGTGGGCGGCACACGTTACGACGCGACAGTGCAGGCTCTGCCATTCCATCGACGCAAATAGCGCAGGCTGTTCAAAAAGGCTGGCCAGCAAGGCCGCAGCGAGCGAAGAGGCGAAGCGTACTTCTTCCCGTACGTTGAGCCTCTGAGCGATGCGAGAACGCTGCTGACGGACTTTTTCAACAGCCTGCTAATAGGATTCCGGCACAGGCGGAGGCCGTCGCCGCTTCTCAAGCTCTGAGATCGTCAATCCTTCATCCAATAACGAACTTGCCAACTCCCGCATCGACTCCTTGAGATTCAGGTAGAGCTGCGCTTCCTTTTTCTTCCGCTCCGGTTCGGGAAGCTCATTCAAACGGTCCCAAATGTAGAGAGCGAACTCCTCCTTATCCCACACAGACTGGCCGTTGACAGGGTCCCAACCCTCCGCCTCGACACGCACCGGCCTCGCTACGACGCCGAACAGATACCCGCCGCCGAACCACACCGGCGTGCTCGTCAACAACTCGAATCCGACGTTCCCCAGGATGATGCCGGGATTCCAGGCCGAAGCGAGTCCGATGGCGACCGTTTCCCAGCTGATATCTGCCAACATCCCTCCGGCCAGCCAATACCACCGGACCTTGCCGTAATCGAGGACGGTCGGCTGGACGATCACGTCTGCCTTCAAGCGGTCCCGCAACGCCGTCAACTGCTCGCTGGTGATGTCCTTGTCTTCGGGCAGTTCGATCGCCTGCACCGCAACATCAACCTCTTCCAACGGAACGAGTCGGAACTGCTCGGCGGTCTCGATCTTTTCAAAAAAGAGTCGGCGGGCCTCGGACCGAACAGCCTGCAGCGCCGCCGGCGCCCGCTCCTTCGCCTCCTCCGAAGAGAGGCCATCAGGCAGACTTTCAATTTGTGAAGCCTTGTCGATGGTGAAATCGAGACGAGTCGGAAGCAGTGCGAGGACGGCACGCTGATCGAGAGCCACCTCGTGATGCTCATGAA
This sequence comes from uncultured Nitrospira sp., assembly GCA_946479785.1. The sequence goes on along the minus strand of CAMLHQ010000040.1, from coordinate 5,751 downwards.
TACCAAAGAGTGAACAAGCCGAGAGGGCCGCCAGAACACCGAAAAAGAGAATCGGTCGGAGAAGATGGGTCAGAGCAGCGCGACCGTGCATCACGCATCACACTGTATCACGCTGCTCTTATGGCGCAAGATTATCGTTCGGGATTGCGCGCCGAGGACACCGCACGCGCAAAGGCCAACAGACTGGCGCGTTCTTCATCGTCCAACGCGAGCAAGAGATGCGCCTCCTCGCCGTGCATGAGGCGAAGACTGAGGAACGGCTCCTCGCGCCGTTTTTCCTTGTTATCCCACATCGCGTCGATAACTTGAACTTTGTCCAGTTGGCCGACCGACACGACGTCATAGCGGAAGTAGGAATCGCCGATGACCATATCGAAGAACACGTTGCCGGCTGTGAGCAGAAGGACATTAAACCGGCCCTGCTCCTCATAGCCTTCGGGCAAAAACTTATTGATATGGCAGAGCGCCACCTTGCGATCTGCCAAAGCCGCGCGGATCTTGTCTTTCAAGGCCGCATAGTCGATCTGCAAGGCCTTCTCATCCGGACTGGTCGCCGCCACCGCCACCGCCTGCGTCTTTTCGAAAATCTCTTCTGCCGACATCAACCCTGCCATGACTTTCTCTCCTCCCAATCATTGTTACCGGTGTTGCTGTTTCGATCGAATGGCCCGCGCGACACCCACTAAACCTAGACCCGCCCAGGCAAACTCCAGGAAAATAAACCCCGCCCGCTGATCGACAATTGCCACGACGCCGAGCAAGAGCGAGCCGACGATGTTCAGCGCCAGGTATCCGCCATGAAGCTCATGCCAGATTCCTCCTTGGTTGAGCCCATAGGCCGCGAGAACCATCAGCGCGCCGGCCATGGAAAGGACCTGAAACAGCATCGCTCTTGCTATCACTCCATATGACACTTCAAATGAAGGACGTACGGTAACCGGTGTTGGAGCGAGATTGCAAGAGGTGCTGATGACGAGATTCTCGCTACTGTGCCGCTACGTTGTATGAAAACCGCATCTTACCGGCGGCATCGATGATCGACACGGCAAACGCTTCCTTGGTTACTCGAACCAGGCCGAAGTTGTCATACCCCTCTTCATTGATGAGATTCTTCGGATTCAACGTGGCGCTCGGAGGCGTCAACCGGCCTGGCCTGGCGGAAAGCGGGCCCGCCACGAACTCGTAGAAATCCGGCGTGCTGTCGTGATTGACATCATAGATATTCGCCTGGACCCAATGGATGTCACCGCCAAGGAACACCACGTTCTTTATGTTCTTCTCAAGAATGGCATCGACGATCACCTGCCGTTCCCGTTGGAACCCCGTTCCATCGGGTCCGCCGGCCCAACCGTCGTAGCCGGGCACCGAAGCTCCGCCTCCCTTTGGAACAGACAACGGCACGCTGGTGACAATGACTTTCCATGTGGCAGTAGAAGCTCGCAGCCCTTCCAGCAACCAACCCAACTGCTGTGCCCCCAACATCGTCTTGGCCGGACCATCCAAATCTGAGTTCTTGCTGCGATATTGTCTCGTATCGAGGAAAAACATTTCCAAGTCCGCCCCATAGCGAATCGTTCGATAGAGCCGATGGGGATCGGATGGGTCGGTGCGGATCGGCCAGTATTCCATAAAGGCCTGCCGTCCAGCCGGCATTTGGCTCTCGAAGGGACCAGCAAAATTGTTCTTTACTTCATGATCATCCCAGATCACATAGACCGGAATCGCTTCCAAAAAACGCCGGAGCGCCACCGCACCACGTTGATAGCGTTGTCTGGCGCGATATTCCGCCAAGGTCGTCGCCGTAAAGTTTGCACCCGGTTCGTTGGGCGGTGAAGGACAGACATCATCGCTGTAGATCGTGTCGCCGAGAAAAATAAAGAAGTCGGGCTGCTGCGCACGAATCGTATCAAAGATCGGATAGCCCGCCGCTCCCTGCCGGCAGCGGTGCTGCCCACCCAGATCACCGCTCCACGCGAACGTGACAGGGGCGGAGGTCGCAGCATCTGGAAGCGTGGTGAACTCACCGTGCGCCGCCACACCGCGTGTAGACGCGCTGCCCGACCGCTCCGCATCCCAGACAACGACGTGATAGCGATAGCGCGTGGCTGGAGCGAGGCCATCGAGCGGGATGGCCAAGGTGTAATCCGTCTCAGGCCCCGTCGTCACGACAGGTGTTCGCGCCGCAGCCGATTGCACTGAAGCCATCGCCGATATTTTCTTCCATGCTTCGACCGATGCCCATTCCACTTGCACGGATTTCGGCCCTGTGGTCCTGAGCCATAACAAGGCGGACTGGCTCGTAATATCTCCAACTGCCCTACCCTCCGGAAGCAGAGGCTCTGCCGACGCCGTTACCTCGGCAAACGGACTTCCAGGCGGCAATCCCTCACGGGAAGCCGATGTGCAACTGGCCATACCAATGAAGAGCACCAGGCTCAGCGGAAAAGCGAGGAAAAGCATCATCGTGGCATGACTTACCGGAAGGGGTCCGGCCAGTCAAGCCGAGAGGGAATCAGGCCGGTTGAAAATCCGATCGCCGGTCCTGCATACTGTGGTCCTCACAAGGAATGACCATGAACGACCTGAACTGCTTGATCCAAGGCTGCCAAGCTAGAGTCTATGCCCCGGCCGGCACCCAGCACGTGTGCAAGGAACATTTCTTAAACTTCCTCACGTGGCGCCGCCGCAAAGGCCCGCAGATGTTTATCCATTACGCCGGCCTGACCATGGAACAGCGCGATTCCATTGCCGCCGAATGGTCCAAGACCGTTTCCATTATTGAAGCGCCCGCTGCCGCAGCACCCAAGCCGTAAGGTCTGTGCGTCTCATGCCAAGATACCCGTCTTGACCGCAAGGCCGGTCGGCAAGCCCGGTATCAGATCAGCAAAGCAGAACCCATCGCGGGACACGATCTCACCGACTTGGATAGGAATCGCACGCGCAAACATCGGCCCATCGAAACAGAAGGTGTGGAACTCCCCACGTTCGCCACAAGGATCGACAGCAGGCGGCAGCTCGGCTAACAAGGCCGAGTCGTACAGCCGTCCGACAAACGACTCTGCGAGCTGTTTCGGATCGACACAGGTGAGCACAGCCTTCAACCCGGCCTCAACCATCCTGGCAGCCAACCCATGCGTATCGGTGGATGATCCCCACAAGGGGAACAGAGGCTCGATGCCGGTGCCCGCAAGTTGTCGAATACGATAGGCTCGTACCTCCTCCAGAAACAAATCCCCGAACGCGACATGGGTGATACCCGCCTGCACCGCCTTGTCAATCACCTCCGACATCCGTCCCTCATATACGTCATTGGAGCAAGGCCAGGGCAGATGCACGGGCCAGAGCGGCAGCTTCAGCGCCGATGCCTGTGCCTCGACCAACACGCGGCGGACGGCATGCATCGCGACACGATCTGCCGCTTCGTTCAACGTGGTCAACAGGCCCACGACCTCCAGATCCTGCTGTTGACGAAGCACGTGCAGCGCCCATGCGCTGTCCTTCCCGGAACTCCACGACAACAAAACACGGCGCACGGTCATGAAGACACCGTCATACGGCCCTGAAGGGCACTCAAGCCGGTTCCATCTATCGACCGTGGAGCCGGCAGTCCGCTTGGTAACGGATGGAGATCCGGATGGAGGGCATGGGCCAGGAGTTCGAGGCTGTCGACGAGGCGAGGTCCGGGGCGACTGAAATATTGCGACCCATCTACGACATGCACACGCCGAGACGAGACGGCGAGCAAATCCCGCCAACCCGAAACCGATTGAATACCGGCTAGGTCCCGCAGAGTCCGTTCCACGTTCATGCCGCAACAGGCAATAAAGACGACTTCCGGCTGCCACGCGATGATTTCCGCCCAACGAAGCCTGCGCGACCGTTGGCCCTCCTCGCCGAGACCTTCAATCCCGCCGGCCACACGAACGAGTTCCGGACTCCAATGGCCGCATGAAAACGGCGGATCAAGCCATTCCAGAAGCGCCACGCGCGGGCGCCTGGTCAGCCTTGCCGACCGAGCGACTACGGCATCAACACGAGCCCTCAAAGACCGGATCCTCTCCTCGGCCGATACACCGGCCGCCGACGCCACGTGCCTCAAGGCATCAAACATACCTTCCAGAGATTGCGGTTCGAGGTTGAGCACACAGGGCTTCCCCGGCAATTGCGAGAGAGCCGCCTGCACCTCATCCTGCGCCACCGCGCAGACTTGGCACAGCGATTGTGTCACGATCACATCCGGCCGCAGGTCGTTCAACAGCGGTAAGTCCAGGGAGTACAGCGATCGCGTCGTCTTCAACTGCTCACGCACCAATCGATCGATTTCGCCGCTGGACGCGTCACTGGGAAGCCTCGTGCGCGTCACCTTGGCAAGTCGTCTCACCGACGGCGGATAATCGCACTCATGCGTCACGCCGACGAGCCGATCTTCCAATCCAAGCGCGCAGATCATCTCCGTCGCACTCGGCAACAACGACACGATTCTCATCAAGCGCTCCTACCCGATACCTTCCTGTGAATAACCCGCGACCTCACAGACACCTCATTTTCGAAAGACGGGGATGAGAAAGTTCGTTCTGTCCGTCTCTTCGACTCTCAACGACAGGTCTTCCAGCATCAGACGTATCATCTCCTCGGTCACGAAGTGAACCCGCATGTGAGGCGGATAGACATGCTGCCGGTTGAACTGGATGCTCATTTCCTTAAACAAGCCGAAATGGATAGGAAAGTTATAGAAGGAAACGATGCCTATTCCATCCTTTTTCAGGACCCGTCTGATCTCAGCGAAGTATGGATACACCTGGAGCGAGGAAAAGTGGACAAACACGTCGTGAGAGAAGACACAGTCAAGACTTTCGTCGCCGAAGTCACGGAGTGTGAATCCGTCCAGCCTATGGTAGCTGACATTGCTCCCACTTGTGCGCTCCTTGTTCTTCCGAAGCATTTCCCCCGAGACGTCACAAGCATAGACATGCTTAAACCAATGCATGGCTTTAGCGGTGATCCTTCCACCTCCGCACCCGATCTCGAGAGCATTGCTTTGCGGTGAGGCATACTTCTCAAGTAACGAAAGAAAAATTTCCTCATTTTTCCACTCGTGGCCGACGCATTCCAAGGTCTTATTCTCGTCAGCCTTTTCCCATTGGTGGACGTATTTATCCCAGAACGCGCCATCATTAATCTGACCCGCAACGCCTGCTGCCCCGGCCTCATCTCTTTTTACTAGCATGACACCCAGAGTCCTCAGGATTGAATTCGCCGCCTTGCCAAGCAAATGTTTCATCGTCATGTACAAGACCTCTCCATTGAGCCGGTAAACCGTCTTGACTAAAGCGGGGGCGCCAGGCTGCGAGCACGGTCGGCGACAGGACCTGCGCCTCAGCCCATCACGGTACTTCCATGATGATGGATCATCAACCACTCGTCCCCGATACGCTCGAAGATATTCGTGGCCAGTACGCGAGCCTGTTGCGGTTCATCGGATTGCTGACTCGTGATGTTTTCCACACAGATCACCCAGGCCATGTCGCCCGCCACCTGGACCATCACTTCCGTGAGTTCGAACTTCATCGAGAAGGTGTTGTTGAAGATCAGGACCCAGGAATCACGCACGGAAGGCCAGTCGGAGCGGAGGGTCCAGCCGGGATGCACGCAGGTGACATATTCAAGATGCGCCCAGACCTCGTCCATCTTGGCGATGTCGAGGTTTTCGAAAGCTTCGTAGAATTTCAGGTTGGCTTTGGTGACTTCCTC
>CAMLHQ010000039.1 GCA_946479785.1 uncultured Nitrospira sp. | reverse complement strand
CGTCGCTTTCGCCATGTCATGACGTTTCAACGCCTGGAACGATTGGAACAAGGCGTCGAGTCGATCGTGGTCCTGCTCAAAAAATGCGCTGATGGTATGCTGTTCACTCATGATGCCTCCAGGATATTATGAGTGGTCCCTGATTTTGTACTCGAGATGACAGGCCACGCAGGCCTTCAACACATTATTCATCCTTGGCATGATCTGCTTGAGATCCTTTGTCGGAATGATGCGAGCCAGTTCTTCGGCCGCTTCGTGATGGGCCATCGCCAAATCGTGGTAGGCGGAAGGGAAATTCTCCGGCTGCTGTAGGGCCATCGCCTGACGATGCATGAAGAATCCGAGGTGTGATTCGGTCAGGCCTTTCGCCAACTCATAGTCTTCTTCGACCAACGCGTTAACGATCGCTTGAATGGTTTCCAAATGCTGCAACATTACCGCTCGATGTTCTGTTTCTGCTGAGGGCGAAAGCGGCAGTGACTGCCTGGTGTCTGGCGTCAGATAGGGATTAGGGCTGGGTCGCTGCTCCCCCTGACGATGCTCGACCTCTGTGCAACCTGCGAATAATACAGCAGTTACGCACAGAAAGACCGTTCGTCCTTGGATGCGTTGCTTCCCTCTATATAATGGTAGAGGCTTACTCCGAGGCATTCCAGCCCTCTCTCAATCAAATCAATCGGTTAGCGTCATCATGGCGTTCGTTCCGCCTTGTTCACCTGCGCCCAGTAGACATCGACCCCCTTCTGAATGTGGGCAATCGCGTCGCGCTGGACCGTCGGCTCAAACAGGTGTCGAAAACGGCCCTGAAGTTTGAGATAGTCTTCAACCGGCTGAAGCTTGGGAATGTACGTGTGCACCACCTCGCCATTGATGGCTTCCTTGAGCGGCCAGAGACCGCAGTCCACTGCGAGTCTTGCCACGTCCGGCGTATAGGCCGGATCGAACAGCCAGCCCGTCGGGCAAGCAGCGAACGCCAGGAACAGTTTAGGACCGGGATATTTCGCCGCGCGGGTAAATTTTTCTTCGAGGTCGAGTGGAAACCGCGGCGACACCGTCGCCATGTACGGCGGTTTGTGCGCGCGCCAGATTTCAAAGATATCCTTTTTCTCCTGCGCAGTGCCCGTCGGATGCTGCACGGCACAGGGCGACGTGGTCGTACGTGCACCATATGGCGTGGCCGGGCTGAGCTGCACTCCCGTATTGCCGTAGGCCTCGTTGTCATAGCAAAAATAGTAGAAGTCGAGTTTTCTGGTGATCGCCCCGGATGTCGACGAGAGGGCCATGTCATACGTGGAGCCGTCGCCGCCCAAGACGACGACTCTTACATCCTCTTCCTTCGGCAACCGTCCCTTCGCGATCAAGACATCCAATGCATCGCGGACGCCCTGTGCGCCGGCCGGCGCCGACCCCATCGTGGTGTACAGCCAGGAGGCATCCAGCGGTGTAAAGGGGAACGTTGCCAGATTGGTCATGCACCCCGCCGCATTGACATAGACGACGTGGCTGCCGAGTATCTTGGACGCAAACCGCAACGACTCCAATCCTCCGCATCCGGCACAGAGCGGCGTTCCGGGGAACACATGTTCCTCGCGAGGGATCTGATGCAGCTCTTTAAAGATGTGCGGTTCCCAGGCCATGTCGTTTCTTACTTGCCGGTCTTGAGTTCATGCGCGAGATACTGCAACTGTTCCATCTCCCGATGCTCCGCTTCCGTGTACAGGAGCACGGGCCCGATGCCCTTTCCGCGGATGCCGGCTTCCGCCGTCTGTTCGAAGATGGCGCGGAATTCGCCCTCTGAAAGATTCTTTCCCCCCAGTCCACCGATGAACGAACAGAGCGCCTGTGGCCGCAAGGCCTCATGGTAGAGACAGGCTGCGATCTCCTGGAAAAGAATGCCGCCCTGCCCGGGAGCCAAATTCTGGTCAAGCACCGCCACAGCCCGACGGCCTTGCAAAGCGTGGCGGATCGCGTCGGCGGGCCAGGGACGGATCATGCGCAGGCGCAGCAATCCCACTCTTCGGCCTTCTGCTCGAGCCGCGTCCACCGCCGCTTTACCTTTGCTCGCAAAGGCGTTGGTCATGACCAGCACATCCTTGGCATCGTCGAGCTGATAGCCTTCCACGACGTCATAGCGGCGGCCAAAGAACCGTTCGAACGCGACGGCGGCTTCTTCGTGCACCTGAAGTGCGTTCAAGGACGCCAGATGAAGCTGGTGCCGAAAGTAACTGTAGGTCGCTCCGCCGAGCACGGCCGTCCCCAGCGCATGAGGTGCCGAGGCCTTGAATCCCAAGTGCGCCGGTCGAAACGGTGGCAAGAACTCCCGCACCATCTGCGGATCCGGCAGGATAACCGGCTCACGCGTGAACGAGAGCACGAACCCGTCGAGGTTGACCATGACCGGGAGACAGACTCGAGGATCTTCCGCGATGTGATAGCCCATCAGAACGGAGTCCATCACTTCCTGGCAAGTCTCCGCATGGATCTGCACAAAACCGGAATCGCGCGCGGCCAACACGTCATTGTGATCGGGCTCCAGCGTGATCGGCGAAGCCAGGGCTCGTGAAACATTCACCAGCACAAACGGCACTCGCCATCCCGCGACGGTGTACAGCACTTCGAAGGCGTGCAGGAGCCCTTGACTGGACGTCGCAGTGAAAACGCGCGCCCCGGTTGCCGAGGCGGCTCCCGCCGCGGTCATCATCGAATGTTCCGAGTCCAGGGTCACGAAACGGGCGTTCAGCGAGCCGTTCGCGCACCACTTTGACAGCGCTTCAACGATTTCTGTTTGCGGGGTAATGGGAAAGGCGGGCACATAATCCACATCGGCAAGACGAGCGCCCCAGGCCGCCGCGAGGTTGCCGGTCATCATTTCGGCTTTCATGACTGCGCTCCTTGCGGCTCCCGCTCGGCGGTCATGGCATCGGTCGGACAGACTTCCACACAATCCAGACAGCCTTTGCAGTGCGGATAGTAGACCGCGGGTTTACCGTCCGGCTTGATCGTAATGGCACCCTCCGGGCAGTTGGCGAAGCAGAGCCAGCACCCATTGCATAGATCGGGGCGCAGGACCGGGCGAAACGTTCGCCATCCGCTCATCGATCGGATCGCTGAATTGGGTCCGACTGTAATACCGGCGGTTCCCCTTATAGGCGGTTCATAGATCGGAGACCAAAGCTGTGCTGTGGCGGAAGGCGGGCACGCGCCGGTTTCGATCACCACTGTCTGTACGGCATCATAGCAGCGGAGCGCCAAGGCCCGGTTACTTTCAACGACCGAGGGAGACAGTCCAAGCTCCGCCAACTCCCTCGCAACCGCCTCTTGACCGGATTCTCGACGCAGCCCGGCCAGCCGACAGGCGACGGCACCCAGCAATGCGCTGATCGCACCTCGTTTACCGAAATGCTGGAGCGCCATCTCGTTCAGATTCATTGTCACTAGGCGGCCGGGGAGGGGAGTCTGAGCTTGAAATTGCTCGGCACCGAAAGGAGAGTTGACGAACACGACGGTACGTTGATCCACGCCGTCAAGCACGCGGGCGGCAGGATCCTCAATCAATGAGGCATCCGCGACGATCACAATGTCGGGGCGGGAAATCAGGCCTCGCTCGTGAATCGGCTCCTTGTCGATACGCGTGAAGGCGGACACCGGCGCACCACGGCGCTCGGCTCCATAGATCGGTGAGTCCTGCGCGTGATAGCCCTCGAGAAAAGCCGCCGTGCCGGCGATCCGACTCGCGGTCTTGGCGCCCTGCCCACCTCGGCCATGGAAGCGGATGGCTAGCACGACGTATCCTCAGCTACAGCATTTCTCCATTTTTTCTTTCATGGCTTCTTTGCCCGCTTTCACTGCCGCCTCGACATCGGCCCGCTTTTCCGTCACAAAGTGTTTCCCCCGTTCGATCGCATCGTCGAGTGCGGCCCGCGCTTCCTTGGCCTTCTCGATCAACTCTTCCTCCGTCTTCCTGGCATACCCTTTCAACTCACGCCGGGTTTCCTCCCCTGACTTTGGGGCGAACAGAATTCCGGCGATCCCACCCGCAATGGCTCCGCCCAAAAAGGCGAATAATACGGTTTGTGCTGAACATTTCGCGTTCTGATTGTCCATGGTTGTTCCTCCGTGATGAAGTGGTTGTCTTCTGCTGAACAGCGAGGTTCATGCCAGAGAGGCACAGTGGCAAGCTCAAGAATTGTTGCGATTTGACAGGGTCTTATAGAAGCGGTGCAGAGATAGCGTGAAACCATGGGGCATTCCAGGTCTGACAGATCGAGCAGTCTGACGCAAAAGGCAACAGTGTCGCATCCGATTCATGGGTTGCGTTCTTGACCGGCACAACATCCATCGCCTCCGGACCCCATGCTGCCAACCCCGTGCCGAGGCCCCATCCCATGTCTAGGCCCATGGCCGCCGGAAAAGCTGCGTTCATATTGGATGATCGCCCAAATCTCATCGTCGGTGAGTTGTTCCCCGAATCCGATCATGGAGGTACCCGGCGAGCCATACTTGATCACCCAGAAGATCTCCCCTTCCGTACGATGACGCCAAAATCCATGGTGGTGAAAATTCCTGGGGGCGGGATTCAACGATGCGGCGACCGGACCATCGCCTGCTCCGCTCTGACCATGACAATTCACGCAGATTCCCTTGCCCTCATAGAGCGCTTTCCCCTTGGCAAGCATCTCAAGCGAGTCCGGGAACGGGCTGACAAGGGCTCTAGCTTCCGCCAGCTTGTCGACCGGCACCCGCGGCTGCATCATGGGTTGCTCCGCCGCTCCCGCCAATAACCATCGTCCGATTATGAACGAGAACAGCACGAGCACAACAGTATGGCGCATGACGATGCCCGTTGGTGTTAATTGGCTGACAACGACTGAGTCATCCGATTCAACCAGCGGTCCTATTGTGGACCTTTGAAGGTGGCCTTGAGATAGGCCATGACGTCGGCCACGCCTTGCTGGCCGATCGTCAATCCCCAGTAGGGCATGTTGGCGGATTTCCCCATCGCCGCCCCACCGTGATTGATCATGTTGTACAAATACTCGGTCGGCACCTGATCGAACGCGATATTGGCGTGGATGGCCGGCTTCGGTTCCAGATTGGCAGCGGCGGGCCCGTCGCCTTTACCGGTCGCCCCGTGACACTGCATGCAATATTCTTTGTAAATCACCTTTCCTCGCCCTACGCTGGCTTTGCCGAATTCCGGACTCGTCCAGGGTTCGTAATATTTGAAGGCCGGCACTCCCTGCGCGGCAAGGTATCCGATCACCGCCCGCAATTGCGGGTCAGTCGCGTCAGCGAGAAATTCCCCGGTATGGATGATGAAGTCCTGCGGATTTTGCCCGAAGCGGTACAGCCAGTCCATGTTGTAGCGCTGGCCGGCATTCTGGAGTGCGGTGCTCTGCGGACCGCCGATGAGCTTGTCGTTTTCTTCGATCGTATGGCAACCAATACAGGCATGCGCCTTATAGGCCATCCCGCCGAACGCGACGTCGAACTTGCTCACCTTCGAGACGTCAAACGCTCCGACCTTCACCCGCGGATCTTTGTTGTTCTTTTCGAAATAGTCCGCAATAGCATCGGCTTCGGTATCCGTCACCACTGGATGTTTCATCGCTCCTTCATTGAGGTCCCACCGATAGCCTTTTGCATAGAGCGGCGCTTCTTTGCCCGTCAGCCATCGAATGAGCCAGGGACGCTGGTATTTGCTGCCGGCCCAGATGAGATCGGGCGCGCGCAGATTGAACCGGGAGTCCGCTTGCCCTTCCAGGCGATGACACTGGACGCAGGCTTGTTGAATCAACTCCTTAGCCCGAGACTGATCGCTCCCCCACAACAGATGGGGGAGGGACATCAGTCCCACAAGGATGATCACCGCACCCCCAACAGCCATCGGTCTTCTCACGTTCATGTCGTCACTCCTTTGTGATTGGTCTTGCCCGGCTATCGTGCTGACAACCACGAATACAGATCGGCGATGTCTTGCTGGGTCAGCACCGACCCCCAAGCCGGCATTGGACCTCGTCCGTAAAGGACCGTCTCCCAAAACACATCTTCATGTTTGAGAATCGGATTCTTCGCCAGTCTTGGACCCATGCCGCCTACCGCACCAGCTCCATGACAGGCCTGGCAATTGTGCTCAAAAATGCCCGCCCCCCTCGAGGCAACTCCTGTTATGGCGCCTTGAGCCTCGGAGTCCTGCTTCAGGGGCTCGGCTTTCCCTATCTCGTGCTCGAGCGGCGGCAGATTGTCAGGCGCACCGGGATGATACCGTGCCGCCAAATAGCGCGTCAGCAGTTGGGCTTCGTCGTTGGACAGCTCAGCTCCCCAGTGCACCATCTTTTCAACCGTAGCTTCCCATCGCGCATGCGGCAGTCGCTGCTGTGCGATCAGATCCGTACTGTGGCAGACGGAACAGCGCGCAATGATCAAGCCCTCCGCACGCTGGCCCAGAGCGATGCTCACGGAATCCAGATCGTCTTCTTGAGCCGGAGCGACGGCAATAGACGCTGCAAGACTCATCGCGAGAAGAACCAGCAGCTGACGCGACATCTTCATCATGCGTTGACCATCACCGTCACGCGATCCCACCCGTTCCACAAAAACCCGCTCGGATTCCACGGACTCACGGCCGGTTGTTCATTGCCGCGCGCATCGGTCGCCCGGCAGGCGATCGTGAACCTGCCCGGAACCTTCGCCGGCCAGATGAACTGCCATTGCCGCCAGGCATAGGGATGATCCTCGCCGACGAACCGTGCCGGTTCCCATGTCCTTCCCTCATTCATTGACAACTCGACCTTCACGACCTTGGCTTCGCCGGCCCAGGCTATTCCCTGAATGGTAACCGGGCCGACCTTGAGCGATTGGCCATCCTCCGGAGCCGCGATGAGCGATTTCACCGGCATCCCTTCCACTGGAACCATCGTATCGCCGTTTGAACTGGTTTCCGGTGTCACCGGTTTCGCGGGCACCCGATAGGCCGTCTGCATGTAGTATCCCGCCGCCTCGTCCTTGCGCACCACAATGTCGGTCAGCCATTTGATGCAGGACTCGGCCATCCAGCCGGGGGTGATCGCCCTGAGCGGCGCGCCGTGGAGGTGCGGCAATGGTCTGCCGTTCATCTCATATGCGAGAATCGTATCCGAATGGAGGGCCTTTTCGAGCGGGATGCTTCTGATAAACAAGGGCACGGACGCCGCCACCGGTCGGTCGGCGCCTTGGAACTGCACGTGTCCGGCCTCGCCGCGAATACCGGCTGCCTGTAAGACGTCCCGAAGGCGTACACCGGTCCATTGCGCGTTGCCGACCGCGCCACGTTCCCATTGCACACCGGGAACCCTGGGCCGATGGTAGGCACGACCGTTTCCACTGCATTGGAGCACAGCCGTGATCGTCACTGGCTCAAATTCGCGCAGGGATTTCATCGTGAAGACCTGCGAGCGCTCTACGGACCCAGCCACACGCAGCTTCCACTGAAGGTCATCGAGCATTTCGGTCGGAGGCGGACCAAAATGGCTTCGCACGAAGAAGCGATGATTGGGCGTAAGAAAGGATGTGAACTCTCGGGCCGGCGTTTCGGCGTCGAACGGTCTCGAGACACGCACGGTGAGCGGACCAGATTCGTTCGCGGCTGAATCCTTGTCGGCCGCGCCGGCAGAGGAACCGGCGCGATGGACGACGAGACCGGCGCCGAGGCCGTAGAGGAAGGTCTGCAACCACCGGCGACGGGAGACGGCCGAGAATTCGCCATTTTCTTTCATGACTGATTCGTTACGGGATGGTTATGCGGGTTCAACTTGATCCCTACGGTCGGCGCGATCACAAGCGATTGATGCACCGTGCAGCCGTGCGCCACTTTCAGAAGCCTGTCTCTCAGTTCCGGTGTGAGGCGGTGAGGAAGATGAATGGCGAGGTCCACACGACCCACCCGATGCGGGTTCTCGCCGATGGCCCATTCCGCCTCTACGCTCAGTCCCTCTCGTGGAATCTCGTGCCGCGCGCAGAATCGTCCGACGAAATAGCCGACACAGCTCGCGACGGACCCGACGAAGAGCTCGACCGGACTCAGACCTGCGTCCTGGCCGCCGTCAGCCACCGCTTGATCGGTCACGATCCGATGCTTTCCACTGACGATATCGTAGCGTGTGCCGCCATGATACGAGACTGAAAGCTTCATGATCTCCCTCCCGATGCATTCGCACGCCACATCACGGCCTGTCCTAGTAGGGCAGATCTTCCGGCTTCCCACCCTTCGGCCAATCAAACTGTTTGCCCGGAACATCGGGGCGCGGTTGGCCGTTGACGTACGCCGCCACGTCGAAGGCTTCCTTGTCGGTGACCGTCCAGCCCCACCCCCGTGGCATGTTGCCCTTGATAAAGGATGCGGCGACGCCGACCCTGCCCATCTCGGATGCAATGCTGTAGGAGTTCGGCCCCCACAGCGGCGGAGCCGCCATGGTTCCCTGTCCATCCGTCCCATGACAAAACGAGCATTTCTTGGCAAATACAGCCTTCCCGAGTCTGGGATCCGGTGGCCGGATCGGACTGAGGCGCGGGATGCCCCGCCAAGCGACCTTACTCCCGCGTGGCACGTCCTGTGAGAGCCACTCGATATAGGAAACCACGGCCTGTAATTTTGAACTGTCCGGCGGGAGTGCTTTTCCATTCAGGCTGCGCTCGAAACATTCGTTGATCCGGTCTGCCAGCGTCATGGTGCGATCCACTCTGGCTCGATACTCCGGAAATTGGACGCTCAGACCGACAAACGATGCGGCGTTTGGATTTAAGCCCGCGTCGAGGTGGCAATTGGTGCAATTTAATTTATTTCCGACGTAACGCTTGGCATACTGCTGCGTGTGCACGACGATTTCATAGCCCATTCGGATCTGTTCGCCACGATGGCCCGGAGGGATCGATTCCATAGGCGGCGGCGTGAAGACGGCATCGATGGCGGCACGATTGTCCGGATTCTCAGCGGGCGTCTCGAACTGCGCGGTATCTCCCTGCTGCGCCTGAGACCACCAGAGCCCGGCAGCGAGGAGACAACGGCAGAGGGTTGGTTTCATCCACACGGTTGCTGCTCCTACCACCACTCTACGGTTTTCGTGATGTTTCCGCCGGGCAGGTATTGATGTTGAACAGCGTCCACAGCGGACAATACCCGATCGCACCGGTCACGAGTGCCACCGTACCCAAGACCAACGCCACCGCCGTGACTTCCATCGGCAAACCGGCAAATGCCCCTATCCCCAATAACCCGATTCCGAGAAGGATCCGAATCGGCCGCTCAATCCCGCCCACATTACTCGTCATGACGGCACCTCCCTGTTGGTTCCCCACCGATAAGAGGCTCGTACGGACCTGAAAGATTCATATGCACACTTTTTCGTTACGGCTTTGGAAGAGCAGCCGCCCCTCCGCCCAAGGTGCGGACGTAGGCGATGACGTCGTGAATCTCTTCATCGGACAATGAATATTTCCAGGCACCCATGGCGGTGTTCTTCCGTCCATCATGAATCGCTTTGAAGAGCCCAGCATCCAATTTCTCCTGCACGGCCGCACTGGTCAGATCTGGCGCAGGCGGATGAAGCGTCATAGTCCCTGACCCTGTTCCATTCAGGCCGTGGCAGGTCTGGCAAACCTCCGTATAGATACTTTTCCCTTTTGACACATCCGCATTCCTGGCCTTGAGGTCAGTTGTCACTCCCATCCACAAGAGACACAGCACACTGCTTGCCACCGCAATTCGCCATTGAAACATCATTCCTCCTCGGATGAAAATTCCTACTCCCCACTAGTATTTGCGAGTGGCATGCCACATGACTCGTTGAGAAAGATGGGAAAAGAGAAGGACTACCAACCGGTTAGAGGGAACACGCTTATGCAGGCTCGGAATGTGACGAGAAACGCGCCAACGCCTGAATGCGAGGTGGCGCAAGATGCTACAGAAAGGGAAGCCAGAGCGGCTATTTGATCCTCTGAAGCCGAAGCGGGAAAAGGCCTAAGCCATGACGGAGTCTCACACGCTCAGAACCCTATGGGAGGAGGAGTTTCCTGGATCGTAATGACAATACGCGATCGTTGGATGTCCAGCCGATCAGGTATTCCGAACGCTTGCAACAACACTGGTTGGTCTCGCGCCACGACCAGCCGTCTGGCTTCAAGTTGTTTCCCGCCACAATTCGTAACGGGGGTTCGGAGCAAATTGAGCATCTCGCCAAAGAGATTATCGACTGACCTAGGGAAGGCACCATTTGTCGAGTGCTCGTTCTCTTTTCGATTCAATCGTCTGAGGAAATCATGTGCAGCCTTATTCGCGTACAACAGCTTGCAGGTCGAGGAGAGCACCATGATTCCTGAGTCGACGTGCCCCTTCGCAACAAACAGCACAGGGTATGCGGAATCGCCCTCATCTTGTAGCATGGTCAAACCCCTCTCCTGCGTCGTACCGTGGCGGCCAGGGTTTAGCACGCGACGATCGATCGTATGCGTCATCCCACATTGTCAAGAACGGATATGCCCGGCCGGCTCCGTCTTGTTCGGAATGCGATCGCACGTGGGTCACACTGCAAGCAATCACGGCAACAGGTGTACGAGATGATCGTCTCCTCTTGCCTCAGCTTGTGAGACACCATGTAGGTCCCCAAATCCTGCCAGGGACCTTGGGGGGTCTGGCTCCTGGTGTCGTCTCGTACTTTGTCACAGAAGCAGCAAACCAGCAGCATCGGTATCATCTCGTCTGAGCAGTACATCTCCTGTCCCCCGATCATCGCCGCGGCGCAATCACGACTTTTCGGCACGAATTGTTTGCTCTGCCTGTATCCAATCTTCGATGTCGTGACCGTCCTTGCGACCCCGCTCTTCGTAAAGTTGATAGGCCAACTCAGCGATACGGAAGTAAACATTATCGGTTGAGCTTTCCTCGACCGGTGCCGATGACCCGGCCCTTGCTGTCTGCCTCTCGCTCCCGGCCAGAGCGGCATGGAACTTCCGTGGTTTGGTACTGACCTTCATGGCTCATTCCTCCCTAATGTAATACGTCGGCCACAGCACCGGTTTCTGAACCGACTTCTGAGATGGGCGCAAAGGGCCGATTCAGGCAAGTCAGTGGGAAAGCCGGTTGACGGCCAATCTGGCGAAGAGTGTGGACGATGCGTTCCGGCTTTCGGCAATGACTCCACAGCACTCCCTCCATCTCAATGACGGCGGCCCGATCAGGTACCTGTCGGAGCAGCTCTGAAGAGAAGTTATGAGACGGCATGTCGTCATAAATCTCGTCGAGAATCTGCACCTCCTGTGAAGTTGCGATCGCGTGGCTGAATCGTTCGAAGTGCGGCATGATGTCGGGAAAACATTTCCACCCTAGCTCCCAAAGCAGTTCAACCTTGCCGGCCATGACCGATGTATTCAGCAAAGCGCCTTCGGCCAATGCCATATCCGCTTGGGCGACTGTCAAATCTTCCATGAATGAAGCAACAGCCCGGACGTTGTTCTGCGAAGATCCGTCCAGCGTTTCACCTGGCATGATCCAACCATTGTCCAATTCGAGACAAACCGGAGAGACTCCGAGATAGATCAGGCGGCCCGGAAGCCATTCGGCCATCCAGGCAGCACGCTGGACCAACCTGAGAAACCGCTCCTCAGGATAGACAAAGTGATCTGACGGATGGATCATGACAATTGCCTGAGGAGAACGGGCTCTGATGTATGAAAGGGCGAAGAACACTCCCGCCGCTGTATCCCGACACTTCGGCTGAATGAGCACCGTGCCGGCCGCCCGTCCTTCAAGCTGAGTCCAGGCTTCTACTCTGTGCTCGCGCGGAACCACCGTGACGATATGCTTCGACCGGCTCAGTTTGGTAGCTCGATCCATCGTATGCTGAAACAGCGACCGCGTCCCGACGAAGGTGCAATACTGCGTGGGTCTTGAGTGGCCTAACCACCGCTGAATGAACGACCGAACGTCCTCTCCTTCTCCTTCGCTCCCGGGCATGATGATGGACCACTGTTGAATCACGTTCCTCATGTCCCCGGCCATCCCGTCGCCCCTCGTTGATCCATTTGAACGGTGGCTCCCGGTATATGTCATGACTCGACGTCCTCCTCTCACATTACGCAGATGTTTGTCGTGCCGGCGTCATCGAATCGCCCGGGTGTGTGCAAGCGAAACGTGAAACCCGAACCGCGAATGATGCTGAAGTGTGACCTGTGCATTCCGACTGAGTCGATCGACCGCGCTGAACACCTGATTCCAGGTATAGCCCGGCAGATGGGCGAGCATCTCATCGATGGAGCAGGGTCCCTTCCCTTCTAAGTCCTCAAGAATGTCTTTTTCGACTTCACCTGTGCAGGCCATAATCGTCCTCCAAGTGCACTGTGCTGAGTGGTTTCTCTTCGCGAGATCCGGTGCTATGAGGGCAGTCTTGGATCATAGAAGCGAGTTCTACCCAATCAGGCGGAGTCCCGCTATCGGTCATGGTCTGATTCTGTTATCGAACTCTCGAATGGTTCAATTGTCGTGGTTTGTACGACAAAAGAGAGGGCGGGCCTGGGCGTCAGGTGACAAGTCCGCGTTGAATGGCGTAGCGGGTGAGTTCAGCATTATTCTTCATGTTCATTTTTTCAAGAATACGGGTCCGATACGTGCTGATGGTCGTCACGCTGAGATTGACCGCATCGGCAATCTCGGAGACAGTTTTCCCTGAGGCGATCAAGCACAGGACCTGATATTCACGGTCGGATAGTTGCTCGTGCGGCGCGTCCTCAGCACCTATTTTCACCGTGAGAGCCAACCTTTCTCCCAGTGTCGGGCTCACGTACTGTCCGCCACTCCGCACCTTCTTCACGGCACGCACCAATTCGTCAGGCGCACTGGCTTTCGTCAGATAGCCATCGGCGCCGGCCTTAAACATTCGAATCGCGTACTGATCTTCCGGATGCATGCTCATCACGAGTACAGGAAGCTTCGGATGCTCGGATTTTAACTGTTTGAGTGCTTCCGGTCCGCTTCTTCCTGGCATACTGATATCCATCACGACGACATCCCATTTTTTCTGTCTGGCTGACTCCAGCATCTCCTGCGCATTACTACTTTCCCCGATCTTGACGGCACCAAAGCCCTCAACGAGAATATCCTTTACTCCGCGTCGAAAATAGGGATGGTCATCAACGACAAGAATTCTTAACATTGAAGACTCCGATGGTCTTGCACCGGTGGCGTGCGGACAGGTAGCCGCATCGTAATCGCAGTACCCTTTTCCGAATTCCTTGCGATCGTGACATCCCCTCCTAACAAGGCCGCACGTTCCTTCATCCCAAGCAGACCGAATGATTGCGGATCTGCAATCTTATGATCAGGAACACCTTCCCCGTTGTCGCTTACCCGCAACAGAAGAGAGCCGTCCCGCTCCTGTAAGGAAACTCGCACAGCGGTGGCATGGGCATGACGTGCCACGTTGGTGAGTGCCTCCTGGCATATGCGAAATACCGCGGTCGCCCGTTCTGCCTCAATGGCAATGTCCTCTGCAGTGGAGGCGCAGGTGCAGGCGATACCGGTCAGACGCTGAAAATCCTCGCATTGCCATTCAAGCGCCGCGACCAATCCGAGATCATCCAGTACAGCCGGCCTCAGTTCACTGACAATCCGCTGCACGGCGGTAATAGTTCCGTCGACTTGTTCGATCATGGCTTGAATCTTATCGCTTACCTTGCGGCGAAGCTTCGAACCCTCTCCCTCGCCGACCATGGCATTCACTCTGGAAAGATCGATCTTGAGCCCCGTGAGCCATACCCCCAGTTCGTCATGCAGCTCACGTGCGATGCGAGCGCGTTCCTCCTCTCGAACCACTTCCAGACGTCCGGACAGCGTACGCAGACGATCCAATGATTGCTGGAGCTGCTCTTCCGCCTTCTTGCGCTGGCTGATGTTCTCCACCATGCCTTCATATCCCACGATCGCTTCGCTGGCATCGCGAACCACGCGCACGTTTTCTGAAATCCAGATGATGCTCCCGTCCTTCCGACGGATCTGAGATTCAAACCCGAATACCTCTTCCTCTGTCTGCATGAGGCGAATGAACTCATCGCGGCGTTTTGGATCGACATACACTTGGCGGGCAATGTCCGTAACCATAGCAATCATCTCCTGTGGCGTGGCAAATCCATAGAGGCGCGCCAGCGCTGGATTCACGGCCAGGTATCGACCGTCCGTCGTCGTCTGGAAGATTCCCTCCACTGCGTTTTCAAAGATATTGCGGTAGCGTTCTTCCGCCCGCCTGAGCGCCTCTTCCGCCTGCTTCTCCTGTGAAATATCAGTAAAGGCGACCACTGCCCCTTTGATGACGCCTTCCTCGATGATCGGCGAGGAAGAATAGTCGATAGGGAAACTGCTGCTATCCTTGCGCCAGAACACCTCGCCGTCGACATGAGTGCCCTGGCCGCTTCGAAACACCTCGAAGATGCGACAATTCTTCTCGGCATACGGCGATCCATCGGGATGATGATGATGCATCAGAGCATGCATATTGTTTCCCAGAACTTCGTGCGGTTGATACCCAAGCATCGTTGCCGCAGCCGTATTGATGAATGTGCATCTACCGTCCAGATCCACCCCATAGATACCCTCGCTTGTCGACTCCAAGAGCAGCAGTCTGTCGTTCAACAGCTTACGACGTTCCTCATCGGCCCGCTTCCGCTCCGTGATGTCGGTGGTAATGCCGCAAATCGCGCAGAGTTTCCCGGTTCCGTCATGAAGCGGAAATTTGAAGACAATGCTCGTATGAGGACCGTCATCGAGAATAGCGGACTCTTCGAATTGAAGAGGAACTCCGGCCTGTAGAACCCGGAGATCATTGGCACGATAAGGGGTCGCCTGCTCTGACGGAAAGACCTCCGCATCCGTTTTGCCCGCGATGGCCTCACGGCTGATATGAAACGTGTGCTCGAATTGGCGATTGACATCCAAATAGCGGCCTTCAGGGTCTTTCAGAAACACCATGTTCGGACTGTTGTCGAGAATGGCTCGGAGTTGCGCCTTGCTTTCGGCCAGGGCCTCCTCAACCCGCCCCCGTTCGGCGGCATAACGAAGGGATCGTATTAACAATTGGCCGGTCACCTGTCCTTTGACCAGGTAATCCTGTGCGCCGGCCTGGATCAACTGCATCCCCAGCGCTTCGTCCTCGATGCTAGTCAGGACGACGATCGGGACCCCGTTCGCTGCCGAATGCATTTGAATGAGTGTGCTAATTCCTTGGCTGTCGGGAAGCGAGAGGTCAAGCAGCACCGCATCAAAGCGGGTTTTTGTGAGGTTCGTAATCCCTCTCTCGAGCCGATCCGCATGTACGATCTGGAATCCGCTGGTGGCACTGGAATCTCTTAAAAGGTATTCCTGCAACAAGCGAATATCACCGGGATTGTCCTCGACAAGTAGAATTCGCATTGGATATCACGACTTTGGTGCGGACTTCCCGTTTTTAGGCAGCACGACGATCCCCAACCAGAAGTCCTCAATCGACTTCACCACGGTGATGAACTGGTCCAAATCAACCGGCTTGGTGATGTAACAGTTCGCATGGAGATTATAACTTTTCACCACATCCTGTTCGTCTTGTGAGGTCGTGAGGATGACGACGGGGATACGTCTCAGACCTTCATCGGCCTTGATCTCGGCCAGCACTTCCCGGCCGTCCTTCATCGGAAGGTTCAGGTCCAGCAGGATCAGATGGGGACGGGCCGCATTGGCATAGGGGTCCTCGCGCCGTAGAAAGGCCATCGCATCGATGCCGTTCTTCATTACGGTCAGCTTATTGATCACTTTGGTCTCTTTAAGCGCTTCCATGGTCAATCGGACATCGCCGGGATTGTCTTCGATCAAGAGAATCTCGATCGGTTTCACAAGTTCGCTAACGGACATGATTCCTTGCCTCCTCTGTATGGATGAGATGTGTCATTCGAAACCGTACACCTGAACTCGGATTACGCCATGTAGTCTGTCCTCTGGTCGACCGGAATGGTGAAATAAAAGGTTGCGCCTCGTCCCACTTGGGATTCCACCCAGATTTTCCCGCCATGGCGTTCCACGATCTTCTTGCACAGCGCCAAGCCAATACCGGTACCGGGATATTCTTCTCTGTTATGGAGTCGCTGAAAAATCACAAAGATGCGGTTGGCGAACTGAGGATCCAGCCCGATGCCGTTATCACGGACCGAGAATAACCATTCATGGTTCCGTCGCTCAGCGGACACATGAACTCTGGGAGGATCCGCTCCATGGAACTTGATGGCATTGCTGACCAAGTTCTGAAGGAGTTGCCCCAGTTGTCCACCGTCGGCCGTAACCTTTGGCAGCACGTCATGGGTTATCACCGCATGAGTCTCCTCAATGGTCAGGTGCAATGTGCTCAGGACCCCATCTAGAAGCAGATCGCAATCGACCTCTTCAAACGTCTTCCCCTGACTCGTCACCCGTGAATAGGCCAAGAGGTCGTTGATCAGCCGTTGCATCCGCGTGGCTCCATCTACGGCATAAGCGATGAATTCATCTGCGTCGGAATCCAGTTTCCCTTTGTAGCGCTTTGCAAGCAGCTGGGTATAGCTGGCCACCATGCGCAGCGGCTCCTGTAAGTCATGGGAGGCGACATAGGCGAACTGCTGCAGTTCGGCATTCGACCGGATCAGCTCGCTGTTCAGCTCCCGCAGCTGATTCTCGGCTGTTTGGATCTGCTCTACCAGCAACGCCTGGTCGATGGCCTTGCCCGCATGAGCTGCCAGAGCGCTGATAATTTCCGCGTCCAGCTCGCTAAACTCATCGGCGCCCTGTTTTTCCGTCAGGTAAAGCCGGCCGAACACGCGATTATGAGCTTGGATGGAAACCCCAAGGAAGGAGTGCATCGGAGGGTGATGTTCCGGAAATCCGACGGATGCCGGATGCACTGTGAGATCCTTGAGCCGAAGCGCGGCATCGTGGTGTGTTAAGAACCCCAAAATACCGCGGCCGGTCGGCGGAGTTCCGATCGCCGTCGTAGCCGCGTCATCAATCCCTTCGGTGATGAACCGAGTGAGTTTTTCTTGCGTTTCGTCGATAATTCCCAACGCGGCGTACCGGGCTGCCGTCAATTTTTTGGCCCCATGAAGGATGCGCTCTAACAGGCGATCAAGCTCCGTACTGGCAGTAATCTCGCGAACCGCGCCGACAAGGGAGTGCAAAGCCTTCGCCCGCTCTTCGCTGACCTGCACGGATTGAGCCAGTTCCTGCTGCGTCAATACCAGATCGCGGTGTTCTCGAATAAGTCTCCGGGCCGACCATACTCCAAACGCGGTCAATGGCGCGACCAACAACAGTCCGACTCCTCCAACCGTCAAGATCAATCGGTTGATCGGGGCGTAGACCCGCTCCCGGTCCAGCCGGACCAAGAGCGTCCAATCGAAGCCTGGGAAATTGTTGTAGCCTCGCGTTCTTGCGTACCCGGTCACCACGGGGATCCGCCGACGCGGATGTAGCTCTTCGATAAAGCCGGATTGGTTTCGGTCCGCGGCGGCCCTGAGAACGGAGGGCGGCAGTGCGGTCAGAACCTTGCCGGTCATGCCGTTCGGTTGGTCCATCTCACTGAGGACGACGCCTCGACTGTCCAGCAGCAGCCAATCGTGCGCGTCTTCTTCATATCGCAGGCCGCCTTCCCGCTCAAGAATGGCTCGCAGGTTTGCAAGTGGGACCTGGGTGATCACCGCGCCTTGAAACTCACCGTGTGATCCGAGTATCGGCGCTGAGAACCCCACCGCCATGGCACCACCTGACTCCCGTGAAGGCCAAGCGTCGACGAGATGGACCTTCCTCGTCTGTCGCACAATTTCAAACCAGTGTCGTTGATCGAGGGTTGCATCTGAAGCAGGGCCCTTATCCCTTGCCGCACTCTCATCTTGGGCGTCAGGTGAATCGGTCGCCGCGACAAGCCGTCCGGAACTGTCCACAACCCCTATCCAGGAGTAATACCAATAGAGCGTTCGGTATTCTTGTAATCTTCTTCTCCTTGCATCCCGACTACCTGCCAGCAAAATCCTGTCATTTGCGAACACCTGCACGTCCCCGAATCGTTCAAAGAGGACACGATCAAGTGTATCCGCGGCCTGTGCCGCTGCTCTGGCCAGATCTGTGCCGCGTTCACTGACAAGGACAGCACGCAAGACGGTTAACGCATAGATTCCCAGCCCAACCGCAATCACGAAGCACAGCAGAAGCGCAGATGGGAGTAAGCCGCTATAGCGGGTGGGATTCATGGTTTAATTCTGTTCAGGTCGGATGGAGATGTCCTTAGACACCTGTTAGTAAGATGGTGCGGCGAATATCCGGTAACAACAAAGGTAGGCTCAGGGAGGAACCTATTCCTCGAAGGAGCGAGCTTCTTAAAAAGAGACCATAGAAAATGAAGGAACCGATGCGCTTATGGACTGCGCGCGAAGGCTCGATCGCTGGAGTCCGCTACAGTGGCTAGAGAATAGCAGGCTTCAAGAACCGAGACAATAGACACTTCGTTGAACCTACTAACGCATTTTCCTCATTCAGGAACGCCGACCGCCAAGCCTGTCACTTGCCGGATCAATTGCGTGGCCGCCCAAAGGAGAAACAGACTGTAGACTGAGGCGAAGAACCAGGGGAAACTGACGGCACGGTGTCCCCACCATTGGCGATGCTGGCGGAAGGCCCAGTTAGGCGTGAAGACCGGCGGTTCGTTTCGCGGATCTTGAATCGGTTGTCTCGTGTCATGGAGCAGATAGAGTCCGGTGATCAACTTCGGTTCATTCCAATCAGGAACCTGTTCGATCCCTCTCAACTGCCACTCCCAAAGCGCGTTCTGGCCGGAAAACCGGCCGAGGACGATGGCCATCTGAAGGCAAAGAAGCAGTCCGAACACGCTCAACAGGACGATCAGGATCGTGAGGGGCATGGCCAGCGACTCGCGGGAGATGAGCAGTCCGATCACGGCGACAAAGATGGAGTTGGCAGTCAGATAGTCGGAGAGCATCGTATGATAGTCACGCACACCGGATGTCCAGAGCGTCAACAGATGGTCGTAGGTTTGTCGAAGAACTGACGGTTCGCGCTTTATCATCGAGTCGTCATTCATGAGGTCCTTATCGGTTTATCCCTTCCACGATTGAATCCAATCGCCGACGTAATGGGAGATCATGACGACACACAGCGCGATCACCAGGTGTTCGCCGATCACTTTCCAGGGCGCAATCTGTTGCATCCGAGCAAGAAAGAAACTGACGAGCGCCAACAGCAGAAGACCCCAGAGAACACTGACGAGGACAGCCGTTTGAAGGGGCATCAACAACACCGGCAGCGCGAAGGTCAAAGCGATACAGAGTTTTGACACAAATGTCGCCACCGTCGACTCCCAGACGTGGCGCGCTGGACCGCTGTTCTTTGATTCTTCTGAGATATGGACGCCCATTGCATCCGACAACGCGTCGGCGACGGCGATGGTGACGATTCCGCCAAGGACGACGGCTCGCGAATGCGTGCCCGCCTGTAGTCCGACCATTAGCCCCAAGGTCGTAATCACGCCGGAGGTGAGACCGAAACTCAGACCGGTTTTGAAGGACGACTTCATCACATCCGTCTTTTTCAGCAATGACCTGGTGCGCCTTCCCTCATGCACGAGTTCACCCAGTCCGTTACCTGCTCCAACAACGTGGCCACGGCCCGATTGGCCGCGAGCACCCCGCCGTACGCATCGTCGGTTGGAGCATTTTCAACGACCTCAAACCGGCGAGTCCCGACGACCACTTGATCGCGCAGCTCAACGAGTTGCAGACGGAAGCCCACGCGGACTTGGCTCGGACGCTGCAAGAATTCCTGCTGGAGCGTCAATCCTTGCGTATCGAGACGATGATCGCCGCGGACCGAGCTCGGCATGGAGACCACAACCCGCCACAGGCCGCTTTTTTCCAAGGACTGTACCAACAATGTCCCGATCATACGGACCGGAGTCTCGGCCCATTGATTGGTCGCATAGTAACCGACTTCGTGCGCCCGTGTGAGATAGACCATACGCGGCGTGTCGAACCCCGCCTCAGCCTGCGGCGCGCTGAGAAGCAAGATCCCGTGCGCCTCATGTTTGTTCGTGGACGGCTGCGTACTCCACGCTCCTTTCTCAGGGCTTAACAGATAGGTATGGAGCGGCCCTTCAGTCGCCCGTGGCATGACGCATCCGGCCAACAACACGAGGCTCACGACACTTAGCCTGACTATTCGGCTCGGCATGAACTCCTCCCCGTCATTCGCCCGGCCCCTTCGGTCGAGGCGTCCGCCCAAGCACCAGAGCATTCGGTTCCCGTTCAAGATCCTGCGCCAGGCGATTCAATGTCCCCGTCAACTGCCGCAGTTCTGTGACAAGCAGGCCCGTCTCCGCCAACGTGTTGCGCGAAAACTCTTGAAGATCGGGCCTCGTTTCCTGCACGAGACCACTCACCGCCTTGCCGGTTTTCGCCAACTCTTCCGTCATCACCTGCAACGCCCCGGCACTCTTGTTCACGCGCTCCAGCAACATCGGCATCTGTTTGTTTAGCGTCTCGGTCATCTTGGCAAGATTTTCCGCAGACTGCGAGGCGTTCAGAAGCCCCTTGTCGACCTGCTCGTGACGTGCCGCCAGTGTCTGCGTCAGTTCGGAGAGATCTTTCAGGATCCGTCGAAGCGCCGCCCGATTGTCTTCATCGACGACGGCCGTCGCCTGCTGGCTGAGCTGGTTCAAGTTGGTCAGCAGCTTGGTCAATCCCTGATCCTCGAGCAGGCGGGAGATCGCCATATCGAGTCGGAAAAACAACGATGGCCCGGTCTTAATGACCGGGTATTCCTGGTCCGCAGTAGCCTCCAGGGCTGGAGCATCCCGGCTGCCTCCGGTCAGATCGAGCGTGGCCAGTCCAGTTAATCCCTGTGTTTCGAGCACCGCCACCGTATCCGTTTTGATCGGCGTGCCATGCAGGATGTCGAGGATCAGCCGGACCTCCTCCGGATTCTCCGGACTTAGCACGATGTCCTTCACGCGTCCGACGTCGACTCCGCGGTATTTCACCGCGGAGTTGACACTCAATCCGGAAACAGATTCGCGCATGTAGGCATAGTACCGGTCATAGACACCGCGGTAATCGGATTTCCCCAGCCAGAGTACGACGCCCAGCACGGCCGCAGCCAGTACTACGACAAACGCCCCGACGACGACATAATTGACTTTGGGTTCCATGGTGCCTACCCGTGCTGTTGTTCTGCCGCCCTGCCCCGCGGTCCGTGGAAGTACTCGTGAATCAGGGGATCTTCCGAGCCCGA
This sequence comes from uncultured Nitrospira sp., assembly GCA_946479785.1. The sequence goes on along the minus strand of CAMLHQ010000039.1, from coordinate 7,698 downwards.
CAACTCTCGCATCGTGCCGATGCCAAGGACCGTTCCGTTGCCCAATACCGCCACACGGTCTGCAATCCGCCACAGCGAATCGAGATCGTGAGTGACCATCACTACCGTGAGTCCCAGCAGTGCTTTGAGCTGCTGGACCAGCTCGTCGAACCCCGCCGCGATGATCGGGTCCAACCCGGCGGTCGGTTCATCCAGAAACAATAGTTCAGGGTCCATCACAATGGCCCGCGCAAGCGCAGCCCGCCTCCGCATGCCGCCGCTGAGTTCATTGGGATATTTTGCAGCGCTGTCTCTCGGTAACCCCACCGAAGCGATTTTCAGCGCGACAATGTCACGAATGACCTCAGGGCTCAGCCTGGTGTGCTCCTTCAGCGGCGCCGCCACATTCTCGGCCAACGTGAGTGAACTGAACAACGCGCCTTGTTGAAACATCACACCGAACCGTCGATGGACCTCTAGAAGATGCCCCTCGCGCAGCTGCCGGCTATCGACCCCGAAGAGTCGAATAGCCCCTGACGTTGGTTCCTGCAGTCCGATAATTTCCCGCATCAGGGTAGACTTGCCGCACCCGTTTCCGCCGGCAATGGCGAACACCTCACCTCGGTGCACCGTCAGACTCACATCCTTGTGAACGACGGCATCACCAAACCGGGTGGAGACATGACTCACTTCGATGATCGTCTCGACACCGGCGTGTGTACGCGTCATGGCTACAACTCCCACCAACTGAGCAGAATACTGCACCATGCATCGAACACGATGACCAAGAAGATACTTTCCACCACACTGGTGGTGGTGTGCCGCCCCACGTCGTCCACGCCCCCTCGAATCTGGAACCCCTGGTATGATCCCACCAGCGCAATGATGATCGCAAAGAATGGCGCCTTGCCGAGGCCGATCAGAAAGTGCCGCAACGCGACGGCCTCTTCGAAGCGGGCGACGAACTCCGTGAAGCTGACATTGAGTTGATTGGAGGCGATCAACATCCCGCCGAACACGCCTAGTCCGTCCGCATACACGGTGAGCAATGGCAACGCAAGAATCAACGCAAAGACCCGAGGCAACACGAGCAACTGGATGGGCGATAGGCCCAGCGTTTGGACCGCGTCCAGCTCCTCCGTGACTTTCATCGTCCCGATCTCGGCCGCATAGGCCGACCCGGAACGACCGGCAATCAGGATGGCCACGATCAGCGGAGAAATTTCGCGCAGGAGCGAGATCCCTACCAAATCCACCACGAAGATATTCGCGCCGAACTGACGAAGCTGCTCCGCTCCCTGATAGGCAATCACCACGCCGATCAGAAATGAGAGCAAGCCTGTGATGGGCAACGCATGGAACCCGTCTAGCTCGAGACTCCTGAGCAGCGCGCGCCAGCGTATGCGGGACGGCCTCTTGAGGGCTTGCCAGATTCCGACCGCATTCTCACCGATAAACTCAAGGCCCCTCACCGCGTGCTGAGTCCGTTCCATCAGCGCTCGCTGGAACTGGCCTAACCCTCCCCGCCTCGTGACCGCAGGAAGCTCGATCCGATTCCAATTGGAGGACACCATCGTGAGAATATCCGCGAATTCCGGACGCAATCCCTCGATGGACACATGCCTCCCGCCTTGCCGAAGCTGCATCACGAGTCGGTATAAGACCACCGCCCCGCCCGTATCCATGGCGGTGATATGCGTAGCGTTGCAGGTCAGCTTGGGAGTGCGAGGCCACCGCGCTGCTGCCAACGCACGGCCGAGAGCCGTCAAGTGCGGAATAGTCCACGCTCCTTCACAGCGGAGCACGCCACCTTCGCCGATATGAATCTCGGCCTCAGGACTTGTCCATGATGGTTTTGAGGTCACCGCCACTGATCACCTCTCGCTCGAGTAGGAGCTTCGCTCCCTCTACGAGTGCGCTCTTTTTCTCCGCCAAGAGTTTCTTGACGCGCCCATATTGACCGTCCACAATGCGGCGAATTTCGCGGTCAATATCGCGCGCGGTTTCTTCGGAATAATCACCTTTTTCCTGAGACGGTTGAATCTGGACGAACTGCGGCTGCCGTTCCCTCTCCAGCGTAATGGTGCCGAGTTTCTCGCTCATTCCATAGGCCTTGACCATACTTTTTGCAATGTCGGTCGCCTTCACGAGATCGTTTTGCGCGCCGGTCGAGGCCTCGCCAAAAATCAATTCCTCTGCAATCCGTCCTCCCAATAACACCGCCACTTTATTTTCCAACTCGGATTTCGTCATCAAGAACCGGTCCTCAGTCGGAAGCTGCAGCGTGTATCCGAGCGCCGAGATGCCACGCGGAATGATCGAGATCTTCTGGACTTGATCTGATCCAGGCAACGACAGGGCCACCAGGGCATGGCCGGTTTCGTGGTACGCCACGCGCTCCTTCTCCATCTTGTTCAACACGCGATTTTTCTTTTCGAGTCCGGCAATGACCCGTTCGACCGCTTCTTGCAGTTCCGACATGCCCACATAATCTTTGTTGCGGCGCACTGCGAGCAACGCCGCCTCGTTGATGACATTGGCCAGGTCGGCTCCGGAGAAACCCGGTGTCATCCCTGCAATCGTTTCCAGATTGGCGTCTGGACTCAACGTCACGTTCTTGGCATGCACCCGCAAGATCGCCAGACGCCCGATCTTGTCCGGACGATCGACCAACACATGGCGATCAAACCGCCCCGCCCGCAGCAATGCAGGATCGAGAATCTCCGGTCTGTTGGTGGCCGCCATCAGAATGACGCCGATCCGGGGGTCGAAGCCGTCCATCTCAACGAGCAACTGGTTGAGTGTCTGCTCGCGCTCTTCATGAGCCATCGGACCCACCCCGCGTGCTTTCCCCAATGCATCCAGCTCATCGATGAAGATGATGCAGGGCGCCTTCAGCTTCGCCTGCTCGAAGAGATCACGCACCCGCGCGGCACCGACCCCGACGAACATCTCTACGAACTCAGACCCGCTAATGCTAAAAAACGGCACAGCGGCTTCGCCGGCCACAGCGCGAGCCAGCAGCGTTTTCCCCGTCCCAGGCGGGCCGACCAGCAGGATCCCTTTCGGAATTTTTCCACCCAGCTTGGTGAACTTGTCCGGCGTCTTCAGAAACTCAATGACCTCCTGCAATTCTTCTTTCGCTTCATCGACACCGGCCACATCGGCGAACGTGACCTTGATGTCTTTCTCCATGTAGATTTTCGCCTTGGACTGCCCGACCTGCATGAAGCCACCTTGGGCTTGCCCCAGCCGACGGAAGATGAAGAACCAAATGCCGACAAAAATCAGGGCCGGCAGGATCCATGACAGGAGATCGCGCCAGAACGTGGTTTCGATGACACCGGAAAACTTCACGCCATGCTGGTTGAGGTCCTTGACCAGATCCGGGTCTTCGACGCGGATCGTCGAAAAGAGCTTCTGCTCCTTCGACTCCCCTTCCGGTTTGAGCTTGCCGGTCAGCGTATGACTGCTCACCGACACTTCCGCGATTTTCCCGGCTGTGACCAGGGTCTTGAATTCACTGTAGGGAAGTTCTTCGATCTTCTGCAGCGCATGGATAAAGTCATGCACCAGAATGACGGCCCAGATGGCGAGAAAGACGTACCAGATGGAAAAAGAAATCTTCTTATTCATGAGGCTCTCCCCTTACGCCGCCTGCATCGCGTCATCACCGCACCCGGCGCCACTTCCAATTCCGAATCTCCGGCATGTCCTCGCCATATTCCGCGATATACTGTTTGTGTTCGATGCGTTTGTCGCGGATGGCCTGCTTGACGTAATCGGCGCGTGAACCGTGCAGCCCGACCCGGTCGATCACGTCCGTCACCAGATGGAACCGGTCGAGATCGTTCATCACCGCCATGTCGAACGGCGTGGTCGTGGTTCCCTCTTCCTTGTATCCGCGGACATGCAGATTCTTGTGATTGGTCCGCCGGTACGTGAGGCGATGGATCAGCCAAGGATAGCCGTGGAAGGCGAAGATGATCGGTTTATCCGTCGTAAACAGAGCATCAAAATCGCGGTCGTTCAATCCGTTGGGATGCTCGGCGGTCGGTTGCAATTTCATCAGGTCCACGACGTTCACGACCCGTACGCGCAGGTCCGGCAGATGGGCCCGGAGCAGCGACACGGCCGCCAGTGTTTCCATCGTGGGCACATCGCCGCAACAGGCCATGACGACGTCCGGCTCACTGCGCCGGTCGTTGCTGGCCCACTCCCAGATGCCGATGCCGGCCGTGCAATGCTTGATCGCGGCATCCATATCCAGCCATTGCGGCGCGGACTGTTTGCCGGCCACGATCACGTTGACATGGTTGCGGCTGCGCAGGCAATGATCGGTGACGGAGAGCAACGTATTCGCGTCCGGAGGCAGATACACACGGATCACTTCTGCTTTCTTGTTGACGACATGGTCGATGAAGCCGGGATCCTGGTGGCTGAAGCCGTTATGGTCCTGCCTCCACACATGCGAGGTCAGCAGATAGTTGAGCGACGCGATCGGCCGACGCCAGGGTATATGGTTCGTGACCTTCAGCCACTTCGCATGCTGGTTGAACATGGAATCAACGATGTGGATGAAGGCCTCGTAGCAATTAAAGAAACCGTGCCGTCCGGTCAGCAGATAGCCCTCCAGCCAGCCCTGGCACGTGTGTTCGCTCAGGACCTCCATCACCCGACCCTCGGGCGATACATGGTCATCGGTCCTCAGCACTTCAGCAGTTGAACAGCGCTGATCCACCTCAAACACCGCAGTCCAGCGGTTCGACGTCGTTTCGTCGGGGCCGAAGATGCGGAATGTCTGCGAATTCAGCTTAAGGACGTCACGCAAAAACCGGCCCTGTACCCGCGTCGCTTCCGCCTCGACGACACCTGGATCCCGCACCGTCACGGCATACTGTCGGAAGTCCGGCATCCGCAACTCCTTCAGGAGCAGTCCGCCGTTCGCATGGGGATTGGCGCTCATCCGCCTGGTGCCGGTCGGTGCGAGATCGGCCAACTCGGGGACCAGACGGCCCTGCTTGTCGAACAGCTGCCGCGGCTTGTAGCTGTTCATCCATCGTTCGAGAATCTTGATATGCGCAGGCCTGTCCATATCACCCATCGGCACTTGATGAGAGCGGAACGTCCCTTCCACCTGTTTGCCGTCAACGTACTTCGGGCCGGTCCAGCCTTTCGGTGAGCGCAAAATGATCATCGGCCATTGCGGGCGCTTCGTGAATCCTTTCCGCCTGGCGGCCTGCTGGATCTTCCTGATCTCGGCCGTCACCGCATCGAGCGTCGCGGCCATCAGCCGATGCATCGTCATCGGCTCGCTTCCCTCGACGAGATAGGGACGGTAGCCGTAACCGACCAGCAACGATTCCAGTTCGGCGGAGGGAATACGCGCCAGTACGGTGGGGCCGGCGATTTTGTAGCCGTTCAGATGGAGGATCGGCAGCACCGCTCCATCGCGCGCGGGATTCAGGAATTTATTCGAATGCCAACTGGCCGCGAGCGGACCGGTTTCGGCTTCTCCATCGCCGATGACACAGGCGGCAATCAGATCAGGATTGTCGAACACGGCTCCATAGGCATGGACCATGGCGTAACCCAGTTCGCCTCCTTCGTGGATCGAGCCGGGAGTCTCCGGCGCAACGTGACTCGGAATGCCGCCAGGGAATGAAAACTGCTTGAACAGCCGCTTCATCCCTTCCTCATCCTGCGACACGTTTGGGTAGACTTCGCTATAGGAGCCTTCGAGATAGGCGTTCGCGACCACACCGGGCCCGCCATGGCCGGGTCCGGCGATATAGATCATATTGAGATCCTGCTCCTTGATGATCCGGTTTAGATGCACGTAGATGAAGTTCAAACCGGGCGTAGTGCCCCAATGGCCAAGCAAGCGCGGTTTGATGTGGGCGCGCACGAGAGGCCGCTTCAATAAGGGATTGTCATAGAGATAAATCTGACCGACCGAGAGATAGTTTGCCGCTCGCCAATAAGCATCCATCTTCTTGAGCAAGTCTCGACTCATTCTCCTGGTGCTCTTCTGCAACATGATGACCTCAGCCAGTACCTTGTGGGGCACCCAGTACATGAATGACCGATTCTGCGATTTCACGCTCTTCGTCGGTGTGAATGACGCGCACGGTCACGGGACTGCCTTCTTTGGAAATCACCGGCTCATTGGCATCGTTGCGTGCATCATCGATGACGATGCCGAGAAACTTTAACCCTTCACAACTGCGCGCGCGGACGGCCGGCGAGTGCTCACCGATGCCGGCACTGAAGACGAGCGTATCGAGGCCGCCTAACAGCGCCGCCAATGCACCGATCCATTTCCTGGCCTGATAGCAAAACAAGGCGACGGCTTCGGCCGCCCGCGGCTCGCTTCGCTCCTGGGCAAGCAAATCCCGGAGATCGGAGCTGATCTCCGAGACGCCGAGAAGGCCCGATTCCGTATTGACCATTTTGTGGAAGCGCTCGGCACTCATATCTTCTGTTCGCGCGAGATAGGAGACCAGCCCCGGGTCAAGATCCCCCGAGCGCCGGCTCATCGGCAGGCCGGATGTTGGGGTGAAGCCCATCGTCGTGTCGATCGCTCTCCCCTCTTTGACCGCCACCATGCTTGCTCCGTTGCCAAGATGGGCGAGAATAATACGGCCATTGGCTTCATCTTTCTTTCCGACTCTCGCCAACTCCTTCATCAGAAAGGCATAGGACAATCCGTGGAACCCATATCGCTGCACCCCCAGCTTCTCGTAGCGCCTTGGAATCGGCAGCAGGCGAGCCACGCGAGGCATATCGCGATGGAAAGCCGTATCGAAACAGGCGACTTGGGGGAGGGTTTGATCGCGTGCATTGAACGCTTCAATCAGGACAATTTCAAACGGTAAGTGCTCGGGGTCATAGGGGCTGATTCGTCGCAATTCGGCCAACAGCTCTGGATTCACGGATTCAGGTCGGCTGTACTTGCTGCCGCCATGGACAACGCGGTGGCCTATGGCGCGGATCTTCCTAAGACCGACATGCTTCTCCAGCCAATCCATCAGCAGACCGGCGCAGGCCGCATGATCGGGAGCCTTGACTGACCACTCCTCGGATTGTCCGGCGGGCGTGTTGGTGACCATCATGACGCTCCCAAGAAAGCCGATCCGGTCGATCATGCCGCTCGCGAGGCGATCAAGGGGCTGGACGGTAGTGAATAAGGCGAACTTGAGGCTCGACGAGCCTCCATTGATCGTCAGGATGAACGGACCCGGTCCGAAGTCGCGCATGCTGGCACTCTACTCAAATATGAATCGAGGATGTGCCGTGATTGCTCCGCGAACGGGGAGAGCTCCCCATTTCACTTCATGCTATGGCGAACGATACCAGTCAGTTATCGGCCACCTCAGATCAATACAACTCATAGCACATCGTCCAGCGGGCCGTCATGCCCGACAATATCGATGCGGAAATTCCGGCTGCACGCCGGAGCCGGCCGGTTGCCTTCTTGTCCTCATGGATCAACCCGAAACACAGAGGAAGTTGTTACGAACGTGCAAGCACGACGGCGGCCACCAGCACCAGGATTCCCACGATCAAGGCCAGTCGGGGAACCCAACGGCACATGTGGACCAACAGGTTGTCCCATGTGGTTCTCGCGGTCTCCGGTATGGCGCGTAGGTGATTGCCCCGCGGTCCGAGATAGAGATCATGCCCGAGCGTCAGGAGCAGGAGCAGACAGACAAGCCC